>JBBANV010000004.1:3698-18842 GCA_040401775.1 Ilumatobacteraceae bacterium | reverse complement strand
GTCGTCGAATAGCCGCCATTTGGCAACGGCCCGACGCTGCGCCGAGTGGCAACGGCCCAACATCCAGCTGAACAGGTGTTTGCCCCACCGACGACGCTTGGGCACGAGACCCCGTCGCGCGATCCGGACGCTCGGACGAGCTGCTCGACCTCGAGGCTCGCTCTGACCGCGCGAGTCGCTAGTCGCGGGGACGAGCAACCAGTGTGGCGGTCAGCGTCAGTCGCTCCCCGTCGCGCACCAACTCGATGGTGATGGAGTCGCCCGGACTGCGGTCACGAATCGCTGCCACCAATCCCGCTTGTCCGTTCACTGGTTCGCCGTCCACGGCCAACACGATGTCGCCCACCACGAAGCCGGCTTCTTGTGCCGGCGATCCGGCTTGCACGGTCGAGATGATCGAACCAACTCCCCCATCGACGCGCGGTTCGAGGCTGACACCAAGGAAACCCTCTTCGCGTGCATCACCCGAGGCTTGGTTGCGTAACTGTTCGAGTACGGCCAACACCTCATCGACGGAAATGGCGAATCCAATGTTGTTGGCCGACGAGTTCGTGTCGCCACGTGCCACTGCGGTGTTGATACCCACCACCTCACCACGCATGTTCACCAGCGGTCCACCGGAATTTCCCGACGAAATCGCGGCATCGGTTTGAATCAGGCTGTTCAGTGCACCGGAATCGGTGAAGATCGTGCGCCTCAGCGCCGAAACGATTCCCGTGGTGACGCTCGGTCCACCATCGAGCGCCAATGCGTAACCGATGGCAACGACCTGATCGCCGACGCGCACGCTGCCGGGCTTGGCAAAGGTTGCGGCGGTCAATCCGGTTGCGTTCACCTTCAACAACGCCAAATCATTGCCGGAATCTGCTGCAACCACCTGCGCAATCACAGGCTCGGTGTCGCCTGCGAATCGAACACGCACTTCGCTGGCACCTTCCACGACGTGCGCGTTGGTGAGGATCTCTCCGCCACTCGTCACCACCACTCCGGTACCCGTTGCTTCACCTTCGGAGAATCCACCGTCGACGGAACTCGAGATGGTGACCACGCTGTTGGCCACACGTTGCGCCGCTTGTGCAACACCGGAGATGTCGGAGGCTTCGGCGTCCGACACCACTGGGGCAGCCGTGACTTGGGTGTACGGCTCGTTGGCACTCGATCCGGAGGACTCGTCCACCTGTGTCGCAATGACACCGCCGATGAATCCAGAGATCAGCGACAGCAATACGGCCAGCGCTGCGGTACGTGCGAGACCCGTACGCGACGATCCGCGCTGGCTCACCGACTCATGAGGAGGGGGTGGCGGGAAGGGGAAACTCATAACTGAGTTCTACCTCCCCACGAATGGCGCCACGGGGTACTCCCCTGTGATTCTTGCCAACTTCTAGCGCCGAACGGCGTTAGTTCATCTTGATTTCGATGTCGACGCCGGCGGCAATCTCGAGACGCTGCAAGGTCTCCACCGTCTTGGCGTTGGCATCAACGATGTCGATGAGGCGCTTATGAATGCGCATCTCGAAGTGCTCGCGAGAATCCTTGTCGACGTGAGGTCCACGGATCACCGTGTAACGGTGCTTGTCCGTGGGCAACGGAATCGGACCGCGGACCGTCGCGGCAGTGCGCACGACGGTTTCCACGATCTTCTTCGACTCGTTGTCGAGCACGACATGGTCGAACGCCTTCAGGCGGATACGAATCCCCTGTTTTTGCGCCATGATCGTGCCCTGTTCCTTCTCGTCGTTACTTCAGGATCTTCGTGACGCGACCGGCACCAACGGTGCGGCCACCTTCGCGGATGGCAAAGCGCAAGCCTTCGTCCATGGCGATCGGCTTACCGAGCTCCACCGTCATGACGACGTTGTCACCAGGCATCACCATCTCGGTACCGGCCGGCAACTGGATGGTGCCAGTCACGTCGGTGGTACGGAAGAAGAACTGCGGACGGTAGTTGTTGAAGAACGGCTTGTGACGGCCACCCTCTTCCTTCTTCAGAACGTAGACCTGTCCTTCGAAGTTGGTGTGTGGGGTGATCGAGCCCGGCTTGCAGAGCACTTGACCGCGCTCCACGTCTTCCTTCTTCGTACCACGCAACAGCGCACCGATGTTGTCACCGGCTTGACCTTCGTCGAGCAACTTGCGGAACATTTCCACACCGGTGCAGACGGTCTTTTGCGTGTCACGCAGACCGACGATTTCGATTTCGTCGCCGGTGTTGACCTTGCCCTGCTCCACCTTGCCGGTGACGACGGTGCCACGACCAGTGATCGTGAACACGTCTTCGATTGGCATGAGGAATGGCTTGTCGAGTTCACGCTTTGGCTGCGGGATGTAGTCGTCGCAGGCCTTCATGAGCTCCATGATCTTTTCTTGCCAGGCGGCATCGCCCTCGAGTGCCTTCAGGGCCGACACGCGCACCACTGGCACGTCCTTACCCGGGAACTCGTACGAGGTGAGCAGGTCGCGGATTTCTTCCTCCACGAGACCGAGCATGTCCTCGTCGTCCACCATGTCGGCCTTGTTCAAGGCGACCACGATGTACGGCACGCCGACCTGACGGGCAAGCAGCACGTGCTCGCGAGTCTGTGGCATTGGGCCGTCGGTTGCTGCAACCACGAGGATTGCGCCGTCGACCTGAGCAGCACCGGTGATCATGTTCTTGATGTAGTCGGCGTGACCCGGCATGTCGACGTGTGCATAGTGACGGTTCTCCGTCTCGTACTCAATGTGAGCGATCGAGATGGTGATACCGCGCGCCTTCTCTTCGGGCGCCTTGTCGATCTGGTCGAACGGTGTGTACTCGGCGAGACCCTTGTCGGCGAGCGTCTTGGAGATCGCTGCGGTCAGTGTGGTCTTGCCGTGGTCAATGTGGCCCATCGTGCCGATGTTGACGTGGGGCTTGTTGCGCTCGAACTTGCCTTTCGACATGTTGATTTCTCTCCTCTTGTAGCTGTTTCTTTATTGAGACCTGAAATTGCTATTCCCCGCGCACCCGCTTGACAATCTCTTGCGAGATGGCCTCTGGTACCTGCTGGTACGAGTGGAATTGCATCGTGTACGTTGCTCGCCCCTGGGTGCGAGAACGCAAATCTGTACTGTATCCGAACATTTCCGAAAGCGGAACCTGCGCACGCACGTTTTGGAAATTTCCGTTGGCTTCCATGCCTTCGATGCGTCCACGGCGGCTGGAAAGGTCGCCAATCACGTCACCCATGTGGTTTTCCGGGGTCACTACTTCCACGGCCATGATGGGCTCCAAGAGCACCGGCTTGGCCAGCCCAGCAGCCTTCTTGAACGCCATCTGACCAGCGATCTTGAATGCCATTTCATTGGAGTCGACGTCGTGGTACTGACCATCGACGAGGCTCACCTTGACGTCCACCGTTGGATATCCCGCGAGCACACCGTTGTCGAGTGCCGCCTGAATGCCTTGGTTGGTCGGCTGAATGAACTCGCGTGGGATACGACCGCCCTTGATGTCGTCGACGAACTCGTACCCCTTGCCGGGGTTCGGCTCGACCGTGATCTTCACGACGGCGAACTGACCGGAACCACCCGACTGCTTGATGTGGCGGTACTCCACCGTGTCGACGGTCTTGGTGACGGTTTCGCGGTACGCCACTTGGGGCTTACCCACCGTGGCATCCACGTTGAATTCGCGCTGCATGCGGTCGACGAGAATTTCCAGGTGCAACTCGCCCATGCCTGAGATCACGGTCTGACCGGTTTCGTGGTCGGTACGTACACGGAACGTTGGGTCTTCGTCGGACAGCGACTTGAGCGCCTTGCCCAACTTGTCCTGGTCGTTCTTGGTCTTGGGCTCGATTGCCACGTGGATGACGGGATCCGGGAAGATCATGCGCTCGAGAATGATCGGATTGTCGCGGTCGCACAGCGTGTCACCGGTGGTGACTTCCTTGAAGCCCAGACCGGCCACGATGTCACCTGCGCGCGCTACGTCGATGTCTTCACGCTGGTTTGCATGCATCAACAACAAACGGCCGACGCGCTCACGCTTTTCCTTCACGGAGTTGTACAACTCTTCGCCCTTGGCGATCTTGCCGGAGTACACACGGAAGTAGGTGAGCTTGCCGAACGGGTCGGCAACGATCTTGAACGCCAACGCAGCGAATGGAGCGCTCTCGTTCGCCTCGCGTGAAATCTGTTCGTCGCCCTTCAGGTTGGTGCCTTCTGCGGCGGGAATGTCGAGAGGTGATGGCAGGTAGTCCACGACGGCATCCAGCATCTGCTGCACGCCCTTGTTCTTGAATGCCGAACCGCACAACACCGGCACGAAGCTGAACGCGAGAGTTCCGGCGCGAATTGCAGTGCGCAAGTCTTCTTCGCTCAGATCGCCGTTGGCGAGATAGCGCTCCATGATGGCTTCGTTCTCGCCTGCGGCAAGTTCGAGCAGTTCCGCGCGGTATTGCTTGGCTTTCTCGACGTACTCGGCAGGAATGTCGGCTTCGAAATACTTGGAGTCCTTGTCGTCACCATCCCACTGGATGGACTTCATCTTGACGATGTCGATGATGCCGCGGTACTCCTGCTCGCCACCAAGTGGCAAGTGGATGACGGCCGGAACGCTCTGCAAACGTTCCTTGATCATGTCGACGGTGCGGTAGAAGTTCGCGCCGGTGCGGTCCATCTTGTTGACGAAGCACAAACGAGGAACGCGGTACTTGTTGGCCTGACGCCACACGGTTTCGGTTTGCGGCTCTACACCGGCAACCGAGTCGAACACGGCCACTGCCCCGTCGAGAACGCGCAATGAGCGCTCCACTTCGATGGTGAAGTCCACGTGACCTGGCGTGTCGATGATGTTGATGCGATGATCGCGCCAGAATGCCGTGGTTGCAGCAGCGGTGATGGTGATTCCGCGCTCTTGTTCCTGGGCCATGTGGTCCATGATCGCTGCACCTTCGTGTACTTCACCGATCTTGTAGGTCTTGCCGGTGTAGTACAGCACACGTTCGGTGGTGGTGGTTTTACCGGCGTCGATGTGCGCCATGATGCCGATGTTGCGATAGCGCTCGAGTGGGAACTCTCTTTCAGACATGGGGGAATACTCCGTGCGTTGACTAGTCGGGGTGAGCGGATTACCAGCGGTAGTGCGCGAATGCTTTGTTGGCTTCCGCCATCTTCTGCATGTCTTCGCGCTTCTTCATTGATGCACCGACGCCATTGGAGGCATCGAGCAGTTCATTGGCCAAGCATTCGGCCATGGTCTTTTCGCGGCGATCGCGCGCGTTGTCGACCACCCAGCGAATGGCCAGCGTCATCGAACGACGTGGCTTCACTTCGACGGGAACCTGGTACGTGGCACCACCGACACGGCGGCTGCGCACTTCGAGTGGTGGCTTCACGTTGTCGATGGCGCGCTTCAGCGTGGCGATTGGCTCGCTGCTGGTCTTCTGTTCGATCAACTTGAGTGCGCCGTAGACGATTTGTTCGGCGGTGCTCTTCTTGCCGTGCAACATGACCTTGTTGACGATTTGTGTCACCAACGTGGACTGGTGAACCGGGTCGGGCAACAATTCACTACGGAGTGCGGGACCTTTGCGTGTCATGGTGTGCCTACTTTGCTCGTTTTGCGCCGTAACGGCTGCGCGCCTGCTTACGGTCCTTTACTCCGGATGCATCGAGTGCACCACGGATGATCTTGTAGCGAACGCCAGGCAGGTCGCGTACACGACCGCCACGTACCAACACGATCGAGTGTTCCTGCAAGTTGTGTCCTTCACCCGGGATGTAGGCGGTGACTTCGATACCGCTCGTGAGACGAACGCGGGCGACCTTGCGCAGCGCGGAGTTGGGCTTCTTCGGGGTGGTGGTGAACACGCGCGTGCAGACACCGCGACGTTGCGGGGACCCCTTCAGTGCAGGCGTCTTGGTCTTTGACGACTTCGAGCTGCGACCTTGGCGGATCAGCTGTTGGATTGTGGGCACGCGAACCGATGGCTTTCTTTTGTAGGAATGGCTAGAGCGACTGTCACCCAGCCGATACCGCCCAGTCGGGCAGTGATCAGCGAGCGCTACAGCCTATGGGGAGGCCCACAACCTCGCCAACCCCCTCCCCCGGACTTTCGGGCGTAAGCGTGTGGCGCTAGATGGCGTTGGTGCGTGGCGCTAGTTGGCGTCGTCGGCAGACGAGTCCGCATCGGCGGCATCGTCGGCTTCGGGTGCTTCGGGGAGCGTGTCGGCATCGGCACTGCGATCCATCACGCCCACCCCCATCACGGCCTGGAAGTCGCTGGCATCCGCCGCCGTCGATGACGAGCGAGCAGTAGCTGCAAACTTTGCCGGATCGACTTCGACGCCTTCGTCACCCTCGGTGCTGTGCGATTGTGGGCGCACATAACCCGGGTAGTCGATGCCGAAGAGGTTGTAGGAGTCCATACCCGTACCGGCGGGGATGACCTTGCCGATGATGATGTTCTCCTTCAAACCAATCAGCGAGTCGCTGCGTGCGTCGATGGCTGCCTCGGTCAACACGCGAGTGGTCTCCTGGAACGATGCTGCCGACAACCACGAGTCCGTGGAAATCGCCGCCTTGGTGATACCCATGAGTTCCGGGCGACCTTCGGCGGTGCGCTTGCCTTCCTTGGCCAAACGCTCGTTGGCTTCACGGAGCAAACGTGCATCGATGCGCTCACCCGGGAGGAATGCAGTGTCACCCGGATCTTGCACGATGTAACGACGGGTCATCTGTCGAAGGATCAACTCGATGTGCTTGTCGTGGATTGCCACGCCCTGGTCGCGGTACACGCGCTGCACTTCGTCGACGAGATAGGTCTGAGCATCGCGGATACCGCTGATTTCCAACAGTTCCTTCGGATCGATCGGACCATCGGTAAGCAACTGACCGGCCACGACCGAGTCGCCGTCCTTGACCTTCAACTTGCTGCCCATTGGCAACACCGTGGTGACTTCGGCACCACTGTCGTCGATCACGTTGACTTGCAGACCCTTGCTGTCGTCTTCGCCGATGCGCACCACGCCCGTGGCGCGAGCCAAGAAGGCCGAGCCGCGTGGGTGACGTGCTTCGAACAATTCCACGACGCGTGGCAAACCACCAGCGATGTCCTTACCAGCCACACCACCGGTGTGGAAGGTACGCATCGTGAGCTGGGTTCCTGGTTCACCAATCGACTGGGCTGCAATCACGCCGACTGCCTCGCCGAGTTCGATCTCGTTACCGGTTGCCAGTGAACGGCCGTAGCACTTTGCGCAGATGCCGTTCTTCGACTCGCAGGTGAGCACCGAACGCACGCGTACACGCGTGATTTTTTCGTCGTCACGCAGCATGGCCAGTTCGCGGTCACCAACGATGCTGTTGCGTGGCAACACGGTGCCGTCGCTCAGCGTCACGTCGGTGTGCAACGTGCGGCCGAAGAGACGAGTCTCCAACCAGTTGCGCTTGCTCGAAGTGTCCGGCTGCACGTCCTCCACCCAGATGCCCTGGCTGGTGCCGCAATCCTCTTCGCGAACGATGAGTTCCTGCGCCACGTCGTGCAAACGACGGGTGAGATATCCCGAGTCGGCAGTACGCAAGGCGGTGTCCACCAAGCCCTTGCGTGCACCAGGAGTTGCGATGAAGTACTCCAGCGTTGCCAAACCTTCACGGAAGTTGCTCTTGATCGGACGTGGAATCATGTCACCACGAGGGTTGGCCACGAGACCGCGCATGCCGGCGATCTGACGCAGCTGGGTCATGTTTCCGCGAGCGCCAGAACCCACCATCATGTCGATGGGGTTGAACTTGTCGTTCTTGAACGCCTGTTGCATCGCACCCATGACTTCGTTGGTGGCGTCCGACCAGATGCGCACTTCCTGTTGACGGCGCTCTTGGTCGGTGATGATGCCGCGACGGAACTGTGTTTCCACCTTCTCGGCTTTGTCTTCGTAGCCTTCGAGAATCTTGGCCTTTTCCGTCGGCGCCTTGATGTCGTCGATCGAGAAGGTGAGACCGCTCTTGCTCGCGTAGCGGTAGCACAGCGACTTGATGCGATCGAGTGCCACGGCAACGACGGACTTCGGATAGTGGTCGCTCAAGCGCTCCACGATTTCGGCCAGCGCAGCCTTGCCCAGCGCCTTGTCGATGTGACCGAAGCGCTCGACGTAGCCCTCAGGCAACGCCTCTTCCAGGATCAATCGGCCTGGCGTGGTGGTCAGCGGCTTCTTCACCGTCGAGCCGTACCACACGATGGACGAGTGCAACGTCACGATGTTGCCATCGAGCGCATTGACCAATTCCGACATCGTTCGGTAGGCGCGGCCTTCACCCTCGCGACCGTCGATCTGCTGGGTGAGGTAGTAACCACCGATGATGAGGTCCTGGTTCGGTGCCACGATCGGGCGACCCGATGCCGGCGACAACAGGTTGTTGGCCGACAACATGAGCACGCGTGCCTCGGCTTGTGCTTCCACCGACAACGGCAAGTGCACGGCCATTTGGTCGCCGTCGAAGTCGGCGTTGAATGCGGTGCACACCAGTGGGTGCAGGTGGATGGCCTTACCTTCCACCAGCTGCGGTTCGAACGCCTGGATACCGAGACGGTGCAGGGTTGGTGCGCGGTTGAGCAACACAGGGTGCTCTTTGATGACTTCTTCGAGCACGTCCCAGACGAGTGGGTGACGACGCTCGACCATGCGCTTTGCGCTCTTGATGTTCTGGGCCAAACCGCGATCGTCGAGCTTGCGCATCACGAACGGCTTGAACAACTCCAATGCCATCAACTTGGGCAAACCACACTGGTGCAAACGCAGCGTTGGCCCGGCGACGATGACGGAACGACCCGAGTAGTCCACGCGCTTGCCGAGCAGGTTCTGACGGAATCGACCCTGCTTACCCTTCAACATGTCCGACAGTGACTTGAGCGGACGGTTGCCCGCGCCGGTCACCGGACGGCCACGACGGCCGTTGTCGAACAACGCATCGGCGGCTTCTTGCAGCATGCGGCGCTCGTTGTTGAGAATGATCTCCGGCGTTGCCAACTCCAACAAACGCTGGAGGCGGTTGTTGCGGTTGATGAGACGGCGATACAGGTCGTTCAAGTCGCTGGTGGCGAAACGACCACCATCGAGCTGCACCATCGGGCGCAGATCCGGTGGAATCACCGGAATGGCATCGAGAATCATCGCCTTCGGGTCGTTGACCAAGCGGCCGTTGTCGTCGCGCTTGTTGAACGATGCGACGATCTTCAGTCGCTTGATGGCCTTGGTCTTGCGCTGTGCCGACAGGGGCTTGCCCTTGTAGCCGTTGGCGATGGCGTCGCGCAGTTCGATTTCGTCCTGGTGGAAGTCCAACGTGTCGATGAGTGCCTTGATTGCTTCCGCACCGGTACCACCGTTGAAGTAGTCCGAGTAACGATCGACCAATTCACGCCAGAGGTTCTCATCGTCGATGATCATGCGCGGGTACAAATCGCCCAGCGTGGTCCACGCGCGATCGAGCAAGTCGATTTCGTCGTTGCTGGTCTTCACCAACGACTCGAGGTCCTTCTCGATTTGCTTCTGACGATTCTTGATTTCGGTGTCCTTGGCGCCATCGGCCGCGAGCTGTGCGAGTTCGGCTTCTGCGTCCTTTTGGCGCTGCTTCACGAACGCATCGCGACGCTTGGCAATTTCGGCCTTGTCCTCGAGGTATTCCTTCTCCAACTCGGGCAACATCTCGTGCAACTCATCGGTCTTCACCGAGCTGACGAGCCAGGCGGACAAGTAGATGACCTTCTCCAACTGCTTGGCCTTCATTTCGTCGCGTGGCTCCAGACCGCTGAGCAGATAGGCCAACCATGAACGCGTGCCCTTCAGGTACCAAATGTGCACCACGGGGGCGGCCAACTCGATGTGGCCCATGCGATCGCGGCGTACGCGCGAACGAGTCACTTCCACACCGCACTTGTCGCAGATGATGCCCTTGAACTTGACGCGCTTGTACTTGCCACAGGCACACTCGAAGTCGCGGGTTGGTCCGAAGATCTTCTCGCAGAACAATCCATCGCGCTCCGGACGCAGCGTGCGGTAGTTGATGGTCTCCGGCTTCTTTACCTCGCCAAAGGACCACGAGCGAATGTCATCGGCCGTTGCCAGCCCGATGCGCATCTGACGGAAGTCGTTGACTTCCGTTGCTGGAACTACTGCTGGTGCTGCGATGTCGGTCATTGTCGTCGTGATCCTTCTCGTTAGAACGTGTTCTGGCGCAGACGATCGTCGGCGTCAGAACCGCGCTCGGGGCGGGTGAGGTTGATACCAAGTTCTTTTTGGGTCTTGTAGATGTCGTCGTCGAGGTCGGCCAGTTCCACTGGACGTCCGTCTTCGCGCAACACTTCGACGTCGAGACACAAGGCCTTCATTTCCTTCATGAGCACCTTGAAGCTCTCTGGAACGCCCGGCTCCGGCAGGTTGGAACCCTTCACGATGGATTCGTACACGTGCACGCGTCCGAAGACGTCGTCACTCTTCAGCGTGAGGATTTCCTGCAAGCAATACGCGGCTCCATAGGCCTCGAGTGCCCACACTTCCATCTCACCGAAGCGCTGACCACCGAACTGTGCCTTACCACCGAGTGGCTGCTGCGTGATCATCGAGTACGGGCCAGTCGAACGAGCGTGGATCTTGTCATCCACCAAGTGGTGCAACTTGAGCATGTACATGTAGCCGACGGTGACGGGGCTGTCGTAGTACTCCCCTGTTCGGCCGTTGCGCAGGCGCACTTTGCCGTCGGTGCCAACGAGACGCTGACCATCGACGCTCTCCGGGTTCACCGAGCCGAGCACTTGCTGGATGGTGGGGTGCTCGTACGTTGGTGACGTTTCGTCCCAACGTGCACCGTCGAACACCGGCGTCGCAACGTACACCGATGGCTTCGTAACGGGGCGAGTCTTGGTTTCCGTGCCACGCAGCGGAGCATCGCCCACGGCCTTGCCGGAGGTGGGATCGACCCAACCCCAACGTGCGCCGTAGCCAAGGTGCGCTTCGAGCACCTGACCGATGTTCATTCGGCTAGGTACGCCGAGTGGGTTCAAGATGATGTCGACTGGCGTACCGTCGTCCAAGTACGGCATGTCCTCGACCGGGAGGATCTTGGAGATGACGCCCTTGTTGCCGTGACGACCGGCGAGCTTGTCGCCGACGCTGATCTTGCGCTTCTGTGCAACGTATACGCGCACCAGTTCGTTGACGCCCGGTGGCAATTCGTCGCCGTCGGAGCCGTCATCCTTCACGCGCTGCAACACCTCGATGTTGATGACCTTGCCGGTCTCACCGTGCGGCACGTTCAAGCTGGTGTTGCGTACTTCGCGGGCCTTTTCACCGAAGATGGCGCGCAAGAGGCGCTCTTCCGGGGTGAGTTCGGTTTCGCCCTTGGGGCTGACCTTGCCAACGAGTACGTCGCCTGGCGCCACATCGGCACCAACACGAATGATTCCCTTGTCGTCCAAGTCCGCGACGATGTCTTCGGACAGGTTCGGAATGTCACGGGTGATTTCTTCGGGTCCGAGCTTGGTGTCTCGTGAGTCGACTTCGTGTTCCTTCACGTGAATCGACGTGAGCACGTCTTCCTTCACGAGACGCTCGGAAATGATGATGGCGTCTTCGTAGTTGTAGCCCTCCCATGGCATGAGTGCCACGAGCAAGTTCTTGCCGAGCGCCAATTCGCCTTGGTCGGTGCTTGGGCCGTCGGCGAGCAGGTCGCCCTTCTTCACTTTCTGACCTTCGCGCACGCGCGGCAATTGGTTGATGGTGGTGTCCTGGTTCGAACGACGGAACTTCACGAGGATGTGCTCGTGGTCCTTCTTCGGCAGGTTTTCGTAACGCACGACGATGCGATCGCCGGTGACGGTTTCGACGACACCGTCGTCCTTGGCCAACAGCAAGTCCGCTCCGTCACGTGCGGCGCGACCTTCCACGCCGGTGCCGACGAACGGCGCTTCGGCACGGATGAGTGGCACTGCCTGACGCTGCATGTTCGCACCCATCAGGGCGCGGTTGGCGTCGTCGTGTTCGAGGAACGGAATGAGTGACGTTGCAACCGACACGATCTGACGTGGCGACACGTCGATGAAGTCGACCTGCTCCGGAGCGACGAGCGCCAAGTCGGTGGTGGATCCGAAGAACGACTCGGCTTCGAGCATCTTCTTCAGGTCTTCCAGCGTTGCTGCCTGTGGTGAACGACGCACGAGCACGCGCTCATCCACGAACGAACCGTCCTTGTTGAGGGCGGTGTTCGCCTCGGCGATGACGTATTCCTCTTCTTCGTCGGCGGCCATGTAGCGCACTTCGTCGGTGACGCGACCGTTCTTCACTCGGCGGTACGGCGTTTCGATGAAACCGAACGGGTTGATCTTGGCGTAGGTGGCAAGCGCACCCTGCAGACCGATGTTCGGACCTTCTGGCGTCTCGATCGGGCACATACGGCCGTAGTGCGAGAAGTGCACGTCGCGAACTTCGAAGCCGGCGCGCTCACGCGACAAACCACCGGGTCCGAGTGCGGACAAACGACGGCGGTGGGTGAGGCCCGACAGCGCGTTGGTTTGGTCCATGAACTGCGACAACTGTGAGGAGTTGAAGAACTCCTTGATTGCACCCACGAGCGGACGCACGTTGATGAGAGTCAACGGAGAAATGCCGTCCTGGTCCTGCGAACTCATGCGCTCGCGAACCACGCGCTCCATGCGCGACAGGCCAATGCGGACTTGGTTTTGGATCAACTCGCCCACCGGACGCACGCGACGGTTGGCGAAGTGGTCCTGGTCGTCGAGGCGGTAACCCGGCTCCTGCTTCACGAGGTGCAACAGGTAGGTGATGGTGGCGAGCACTTCGCTACGAGTAAGTACCGTTTGTGAGTCGCTCGGAATGTCGATTTGACCGAGTTCGTTGCCAATCTTCAAACCGAACAAGTCGGCAAGTTTGCGAACCTCCGGACCGATCTTGCGGTTGAGCTTGTAACGACCGACGCGCGAGGTGTCGTAACGACGCGACTCGAAGAACGCACCTTCGAAGTTGATTCGTGCAGTGTCGACCGTTGCCGGCTCACTCGGACGCGTACGACGCATGATTTCCACCATTGCTTCGTCACGGCTCGGCGCGATGTGCTTTTCACGCAACCACTGCTCTTCCAAGAAGTCGAAGTACTTGACGAAACGCTCGAGGAAACCCGGCGCGTTCTGCTCGTCGTAACCAAGTGCACGAAGGATGAGGAAGATGCTGAGACGACGCTTGCGTGCAATTCGCGCACCGGCAGTTGGGTTCTTGCCCGGCTTGTGCTCGACGTCGAACTCCAACCACTCACCGCGCTGCGGGTGAATGGTGCCCTTCACCAACTGATGCTTGGCCAGGTTGCGGAGGCGGTAACGCTCTCCCGCTTCGAAGATCACGCCAGGCGAACGCACCAGCTGCGACACGATGACCTTTTCGATGCCGTTCACAAGGAACGTGCCACGCTCGGTCATCTTCGGGAACTCGCCGATGTAGACGACTTGTTCCTTGATTTCACCCGTATCGCGGTTGGAGAAACGCGCCTTCACGAATCGCGACACCGCGTAGGTGTGGTGCTTGATGCGACATTCGGTTTCTGTGAACTTTGGTCCCGGCGTCAGTTCGCGATCGTCCGGATCGAACTCCAACTCGAGTTGAAGTTCGCCGGCAGTCGTCTTGATCGGCGAGATGTCGGAGAACACGTCGCGGAGTCCGTCGCGCATGAACCACTCGAAACTGTCCTTCTGCACCGCCAACAGGTCGGGCATTTCCAAAATTTCTTCGAGTGACGCGAACGTATAACGTTCGCGTGCGGCGGCGCGAGACGGCACGAGATACGACTCCTACTTGCTTGCGGGTTGACTTTCGGGGACTAACGAATTGCGACGAAGTGATGTGGGCGGGTCGCCAATGCGCGACCGCCGAGCCTCTGTGGAGAGGTTTGGCGGGGGCGTCGCACGGCGACTCGCCACGCTACCGACGGACGTCCCACTTTCCACCCGAACAGTGCTGTCGGGTGGCGGGGCGGGACCCCGTTCTGGCGGGTTAGGCCAGTTCGACGGTGGCGCCGACTTCTTCGAGCTTGGCCTTCGCCTTGTTGGCGTCGTCCTTGCTCACCTTTTCCATGATCGGCTTCGGTGCGCCATCGACAAGTTCTTTGGCTTCCTTCAGACCGAGGTTGGTCAATTCGCGAACGACCTTGATGACCTGGATGGGCTGGCCACCCTTGTCCTTCAAGATGACGGAGAACTCGTCCTTGTCCTCTGCGGCAGCGGCTGGGGCTGCTCCGCCACCGGCGGCAGCGACGGCTACGGGAGCGGCGGCGGTCACGCCGAACTTCTCCTCGAACGCGTCGAGCAGTTCCTTCAGTTCCAACACGGTGAGGGCTGCGATCCCGTCGAGGATCTGGTCCTTGGTGAGTGACATGTGTATTTCCTCTTTCTTTCTTGGTTACCTGTGGTGATTACGTGTATTCGATCCGTGATGCTGGCGTTGCTTCCCTGCCGCGAGGCAGTTCGTTACGCCGCTTCCTTTTGCTCCACGAGCGCCTTCAAGCCGTAAGCGGCCTTACGCGGCAACGCAGAGAGCATGTAGGCGGTGTTGGCCATCGGGGCCTTGAGCAAACCAGCGAGCTTGGCCAGCATGACTTCGCGCGATGGCAGGTCGGCAAGCGCCTTCAACCCCTTGGCGTCCACGGCCTTGCCGTCGACGACCGCACCGGTGAGTTTGAGTTCTTTGTTCTCTTTGGCGAAATCGCGCAACGCCTTGGCCACTGCCGACACTTCACCGGAAACGAAGGTGATGGCAACCGGTCCACCGACCATGCTCTCCACTGCCGCCATCTCTCCGTCGCGAGCGGCGATCTTCACGAGCGTGTTCTTGTACACCTTGTACTCGGCGCCAAGTGGGCGCAACGTACGGCGCAACGTTGCGAGTGCTCCCACGGTCAAACCGCGGTATTCAGAGACGATCACAGAATTCGAAGCGGCGAACTTCTCGCGAACTTCGGCGACGACGGCTGCCTTTTCGGCGCGTGCTGTTGACATGTGATTTCCTTCCTCGTGTGGCCAGGTTTCCCCGATTATTCACCCGACTGGGTGAACCACATTTCTTTGGTTGGTAATGCGTAGGGCACGCTATCGGCGAAACTCGCCGGTTCGCTACCCCGCT
>JBBANV010000004.1:0-3598 GCA_040401775.1 Ilumatobacteraceae bacterium | reverse complement strand
CTATGCCGACTCGACCACGCTCGGGTCGATGCGAACACCGGGGCTCATCGTGGACGACAACGTGATGCGCTTCAAGTAGCGCCCCTTGGCTGCCGACGGCTTGGCGCGAACCAATTCGTCCAACACTGCCTTCACGTTGGCCACCAGGGCGGGCACTTCGAAACTGGCCTTACCCACCGGAACGTGCACGTTGCCGTAACGATCGGTGCGGTACTCCACTTTTCCGCCCTTGAACTCACTCACTGCACGGGCCACATCGGTGGTCACGGTGCCGGTCTTGGGGTTCGGCATCAGACCGCGTGGGCCCAATGCGCGACCGAGCTTTCCGACCATCGGCATGAGATCAGGCGTGGCAATGATGATGTCGAAGTTCATGTTGCCCTTTTCGATGTCGGCAGCGAGATCGTCGGCACCGACGACATCGGCCCCTGCGTCGCGCGCCAACTTGGCGTTGTCACCCTGAGCAAACACGGCAACGCGAACGGACTTGCCCGTACCCGATGGCATGGAGACGGTACCGCGAATGGTCTGCTCACTCTTCTTGGTGTCGAGACCCAAACGAACGGCAACATCGACGGTTTCGTCGAACTTGGCCTTGGCCATCGACTTCACCTTGGTGACGGCAGCGGTGAGATCGTGCAACTCATCGCGATTCAGGCCCGTGGCCGACGCGACGTATTTCTTTCCTCGGTGATTTTCCCTGGCCATAAAGCCTCCCTCGTGGTAATGCCCGCCGGACGAGGTAGTACCGACGAAGCCGTTGTTAGGTCCCCGACGCTATCGGCGTCGGATTCGTTGTTGTTACGGAGATGACGTCACGCCGATGGACGCGAGCCTGCCGCGCTCCCCTTATGGGGTAACGGTCAACCCCATGCTTCGCGCCGTACCGCGCACTTGCTGCTTGGCAGCTTCGAGGTCATTGGCGTTGAGGTCGGGCATCTTGCGCTTGGCGACTTCCTCGATGTCCTTCTCGCTCACCGAGCCAGCCACTTCCTTGCCGGGGTTCGAGGCGGCTTTTTCGATCTTGGCCTTCTCGCGCAACAACACCGGTGTTGGTGGTGTCTTCAACTTGAATTCGAAGGAACGGTCATCGAAAATGGTGATTTCTACGGGGATAACGGTGCCCACCTGGCTCTCCGTCGCAGCGTTGTACTGCTTCACGAACTCCATGATCTGAATGCCGTGTGGTCCGAGCGCGGTACCTACCGGTGGAGCCGGTGTGGCCTTTCCTGCCGGGATTTGGATCTTGACGATCGCAGAAACTTCCTTCTTTGCCATGGTGAGCGTTGTCCTTCCTAGATGAAATCGTGAATGTTTACGTGGGTGTTTAGAGCTTTGCGACTTGACCGAAGTCCATCTCGACCAACGTGTCGCGACCGAAGATGTTGACGAGCACCTTCAACTTCATGTGGTCGGCGTTGATCTCGGCGATTTGTCCCTGGAAATCGGCGAATGGACCTTCCTTCACGCGCACTGCCTCGCCCACTTCGTAGTCGAGCTTCGGTGCCTTGCGCTTCGGCTGCACTTCGCCCTCTTCCTTCGGGGCAAAGAAGTGCAACACTTCTTTCTTCGACAAGGGAGCAGGGCGCTGGCCGCGCTGGTTCTGTCCGACGAATCCGGTGATGCCCGGCGTCTGGCGGATGCACAACCACGACTCGTCGTCGAGTTCGCAACGAACGAGGATGTAGCCGGGGAACATCTTCTTCTGCACGGTTTGCTTGCGACCGTTCTTGAATTCCACGACATCTTCCATCGGAATGACGATCTCGTACACCTTGTGCTCGAGGTGCATCGACTGCACACGAGCGTTCATGGCTTGTTCGGCCTTCTTCTCGTAGCCGGACTGACTGTGCACGACGTACCACTTGCCCGGACGCAACCAAGGACGTTCGATGACTTCCTCTTCGCCGCCTTCGGAGGTGAGGTCGAACTCGGAGTCGACGAGTGATTCGGTGGTGTTGTCAGTGTTCATAGTTGTTTAGTCCTTGTAGAGCCAGCCTGAGAGAATGCCGAACAGCGAATCCAGTCCGAAGACGTACGTGGTCACGATGACCACTGCGACCAGCACGATGATCGAATACCGGCGCACCTCCGGCCACTTTGGCCACGACACTTTTCGCATCTCGTCGCGAACTTCGCGGACGTATTGGAATGCACCGACCCGCTCACGTGCCTGCGTGGGCGCAACGGGTTGACGCACGGGTGCGCCCTGCTCGTTGACCGCACCCATGCGTCGCATGGCGCGTTTCTGCTGTCGGTTGAGATCCATTGACATACGGGTTGCAAAGGCTATCGGGACGATCGGTACTGTCGCCCCGGCATTGCGCGTAACCGCCTCAGCACATCGAGGGTTTGTCTCAGCAGACGGCGCGATGCCTCAGCAGCCGTCGTACGTATTTTGCAGGGCAGGAGGGACTTGAACCCCCGACCGTCGGTTTTGGAGACCGATGCTCTACCAACTGAGCTACTGCCCTCTGGATTCCGTGCTGGGCAGGCTACCAATGACTTCTGCAAAGGTTCCTTCCTGCACGATGCGACCTGCCTCGAGGCGAATCAGTCGGTTGCAGTACGCGAGCGTCGAGGTGCGGTGTGCGACCACGATCAAGGTGTGGTCATGGGCAATCTCGCGGAATGACTCCACGATTTCACGCTCGGTGTCGGCATCAAGGGCAGAGGTGGCTTCATCCAAGACGATTACCTCTGGATTGCCGTACAGCGCACGAGCAATTCCCAGGCGTTGGCGCTGACCTCCGGAGAGTCGAACCCCGCGCTCTCCCACCACGGTGTCCAAACCTTCTGGCAGACCCTCGACGAACTCCCAGAGATTCGCCAACCGCAGGGCTTTTTCGACGTCGGCGTTGCTGATCTCTTTTTCACTTAGTCCGAATGCCACGTTGCGACGAATGGTGGTGTCCATCAAGTACACGTGTTGGGGCACGTACCCGATGCGGTCTTGCCAATATCGGCGGTCCGTGATGATATCGCGACCGTTCACCGTGATGGTGCCAGTTTTCGGCGACAATATGCCAATGAGGAGGTCGACGAGTGTGCTCTTGCCCGAGCCGCTTGCACCGATGATGCCAACGGACTCCCCCGCTGTGATTCGCAATGAGGCAAGATTCGTCACGAGGGTCTCGGTATTTGGGTAGCTATACGTCAGGTTGCTGATCTCCAGGCTCTCGAACTTGTCCGTTGGACGAGCACGACTTGCTGAGATTTGCTGCTGCGGCAATGAGAGTCCTTCGACGGCTCCCTCGATTCCCGCACGCCCGAAAGAAAGTTGTTGCACCGACTGAATGATGCGGTTTACGGAAGGCAGCATTCTGAACGCCACGACACCGAACAAGGCAATGATCAGAGTCGCATCTTGGAGGTTCCCGTCACCGAGTGTTGCAACTACAACCAGGAGTGCAACACCACCCACCGCGACGACTTCAAAGATTGCTCGAGGAACGCTCTGCAGCACACTGAAGAGATAGAACGATCGGGCAGCTTGATACAGACTGCTGCGGTGGGTGTCCACCACCTCACGATCTCGGCCAAAGAGCTTGATTTCCTTGACCCCACCGAATCCCCCCAGGAGCGCCTCCATCAGTAC
>JBBANV010000003.1:62807-66251 GCA_040401775.1 Ilumatobacteraceae bacterium | reverse complement strand
TTCACTTCGCCGCGCTTCTGCCACCACACGAAGAGGTAGATGAAGAGGCCGATGTAGATGCCGTGAATCACCAACACCACGATGTCGCGCAACGCTTCATAACTGACGGTGAAGGGAAACGGACCACCGAACTCCTGCGGCTTCAAAATGTCGAAGGGCCCGAAGATCAGTTTGTCCTTGCGCCAGCCCAACTCTTTGTCGGCATGGTCGATCCATTGATGCGGCACCACTCCGAAGGCGAGAAAGATGACGAAGAACGCATACGCACTTCCGAACATCGCCTCGCCCCACGTGGCTTTGCGATCAACAGGTCGACGCTTGCCGACGACGATCACCAGGTACGCCAACAGGTTGGTGGCGACAAAGGAAAAGAGGAACGCCTGATTCACGCCGGGCCATCGGAGGATGTCGACTGCGATCATGCGAATGTGGTCTCTTTCGGGTGGTTGCCGTGGTGAAGAACCACGACGAAGCCTAGTCTTCGGCCTTCCCAAGGGCTCACCCTTCCCCCGCAATCAGCTGTGACGGCTACTGCAGCTTTCATGCTCGTACAGCTGGACGTCGTGCGTTCGTGCAAATAACCATGGGTGGCATGTGGCGATTAGTCTTGCGACGGGCATGTTTGTTGTAACCGCGTTCATCGGAGCATCACGTTGACGGAAATACCCGACTATCTTCTCAAACGATCCAAGGATCGTCGATCGGTGCTCTCCGGTGGAACTCCATCCGCCGAGCCGAGCGCATCGAAAGAAGTTGCAAAGACCTCGACCTCGTCGGCTGCACCTGCACTGGCTGCCGAAGTTGCTCCACCACCTCCACCAAAACCTGATCCTGCGTACGTTGTCGCAGCAAAGACTCGAAAGAAGATTCCCTTCTGGGCAATGGCAACCCTCAGCTTGTTGCCGGTGTGGGCATTCATCTATCTCTTGGCAGTGAGCCCGCAAGAACGCGAGGCAACTGGTCCAATGGCCATTGGTGAAGCGGTGTACGGAGCATGTGCAAGCTGCCATGGTGCCGCAGGTCAAGGTGGCGCTGGCCGTGTCTTGCACGAGGGCGAAGTGTTGAAGACCTTCCCGCACATCGAGGACATGCTGAACTACGTCTACACCGGGAGTCAGCCCTTTGTTTCTGCTGGCCTTGCCGTGTACGGCAATCCCGATCGTGAAGGTGGCGCGCACGCACCGCTCTCCTACAACGGCAATGCCATGCCAGCACAGGGTGAAACGTGGGGCGGCGGCCTTACGAACTACGAAATCTTGGGTGTGGTGTGCCACGAGCGTTACGCCATCGGTGGTGCCGACCCCAAGAGCGAACAATGGGCCGCAGAATACGCAACATGGTGTTCGGAGGATTCGGAGATCTTTGCCGCACTCGAATCCGGAACGGTCGATTTCAATACCCTCGCCGAGACGTTCTCCATGCTGGAGACACCTCCGCGCGAAGTGGGTACACAAGCCCGCCCCAGCAAGTAGCCACCTGCCACATCGCTGGGTCGGCGTGTCTGGCGTCCCACTCTTTACGCTGAAGTCACCATGGACGTAGCCGACACGGGCGCTTTGCCAACTCGTGACACCGACGTGTTGGTCATCGGCGGTGGACCGGCCGGTGCCGCGATGGGATATTGGATGTCGAAGCACGGTAACTCCGTGACCGTGGTGGAACGCAAACACTTTCCACGAGAAAAAACTTGCGGTGACGGCCTCACGCCGCGCGCAGTGAAACAACTCGATGACATGGGCCTGGGCGAGCGTCTCAAGCAATTCCACCGCTACGAAGGACTACGTGCCACCGCGCACGGCAAGGAACTCGAACTTCAGTGGCCAACGCATCCCACGTATCCACGCCACGGTTACGTGGTGCGTCGTCGTGAACTCGATGCCATGGTGGCGCTCAACGCAGAAAGTTCCGGTGCCACGTTGCTACAAGGTCACGAGGCTGTCGAGCCACTCATGGAGAAGGGTTGTGTGCGTGGCGCAATCGTCAACGATCTCGATGAGAACCGTCAAGTTGCGATTCGCGCGTCGTACGTGGTGATTGCCGACGGCGCAAACAGCCGCTTTGGTCGCTCGCTCGGCACCGCACGAACCAAGACGTGGCCGTACGGCACCGCCATTCGTACGTATTGGACCAGTCCGCGACACAACGAACCGTGGATTGAGTCTGCACTCGATGTGCAGGACCGAAGCGGCAACTCGATGCCTGGCTACGGATGGATATTCCCGGTTGGCGACGGCACCATCAACGTTGGTGTCGGCCTGTTGTCAACTTTCAAGAAGTTCAAGGACGTCAACACGACGCACTTGCTCGACTCCTACGCCCACATGATCGCCGATCGCTGGGAGATCGACCCTGCATCGCCCGAATGTCGCGCAACCAGCGGAAAGATTCCGATGGGCGGCTCTGTGTTTCCGAAGATGGGTCCCACCCATCTGGTGATCGGTGACGCAGCCGGCAGTGTGAACCCGTTCAACGGCGAGGGTATCGACTACGCATACGAAACTGCTCGCATGGCCGCAAGCGTGCTGCACGATGCTCTCCGTAGCGGCGATGCATCGGCATTGCAGCAGTACCCCGTCATGCTCGATGCCGAATACGGACAGTATTTCAAGGTTGCGCGGCTCTTCGCCCGAGTCATTGGTCGGCCGGCACTGATGCGCGAGTTGTCCCGAGTGGGCATTCACAGTCGCACGCTCATGGAATGGGTGTTGCGAATCATGGCCAACTTGCTACGACCCGACGAAAAGGGCCCCGCCGAAGTTGCCTATGCGATGGCGGCACGCATCGTGCGCCTTGCACCAAACGCCTGACGAAATCGTCAGTCGGCGCAGATCACTTCCACGACTTCATCCCGGTCGAGATCCAACACCGTGGTGATTCCCGTCCCCGAGTACGAATTGATGAATGCCCGCAACGTTGGCGAACGCGGTGCACCGGCACACGTTCGAATGACGCCATTGGCCAACGGAACATGCCAGCCGTTTTCCAGAACTCCCGTGTCTCCCCCGTCCACCATGTCCACCAGTGTTGGGAGGGACAGCGTTCTCGACGCCGGTCCGTTCGCATTCACGAGTGCGTACCACACCACTCCGTCGCCCAGCAGATCGGCAAGCATGACGCATGCAGCGGGCGTGGTGCGATCGACACAGTCAATTTCGCCTGGTGTATCGCGCACGATGTTGATCACTCGACCGTCGTCCAACGTGACCGTTGCCGAGCCAACCGTGATGCCTTCGATGACAGCAAATGCCTCACTCGACTGAATCGTCATCACGGACGCAACGGCTTCGACCCGTCGTTGTGAGGGTTGCGTCGTGGAGTCGTTACCGCCCCGAGGCCCGCGACTGGTGATCAACTGCACCACGGTGGCGAGTACGAGCAATGCTCCGACTGCGGCCCAGGTACGCCATGACAACAACTGACGCATCACTCGTCACACTACGACGA
>JBBANV010000003.1:60001-62707 GCA_040401775.1 Ilumatobacteraceae bacterium | reverse complement strand
GCGGCCCAGGTACGCCATGACAACAACTGACGCATCACTCGTCACACTACGACGACATCTACGCTGGAGGCACACATGCATCCCGAACTTGAGCGTCTCGAACGTGACTTCGGCTGGAAACCGGAGTCAGTCACCACGTGGGACGAAGAGTCTCGGATTTGGGTTGACTCACGTCGGGTGCCCGACAAGTCGGTGTATCTCGACGAAACCTGGCAGTCCATGGATTCCCTCCTGGATGAGAGTTGGTGGTACCGAACTCGAAATTTCATCATTCTCAGGAGTCTCGAACGGACTCGCTTAGGTGGAACCATCTGGGATATCGGTGGCGGCACCGGAGTGGTCTCGCGTTTTCTCGCCTCACATCAACACTCCGTCATCGGGGTTGAGCCGTCCAGGGCAGGTGCTGTACTAGCGGCTCGGCGTGGTGTTCACTCCTTTTGCTCGACACTCGAGGATTTGCAGCTCCCGACCGCGTCACTCAAAGCCGTTTCACTCTTTGACGTCCTTGAGCACGTCGACGATCGAGCCAGAACGTTGCGCGACATTCATCGAGTGCTTGCAAAGGAAGGCATTCTTATCCTTACGCTGCCGGCTCTCGAATCTCTGTGGAGCCAGTTCGATGTCGACGGTGGACATCATCTTCGCTACAACAAGAGAACCATTCGACGCGAGTTGGAAGGACACGGCTTCGAGGTGACCAGACTCGGCTACTTCTTTGTTCTCACCGTTGCTCCGCTCTTCTTCTTGCGAGTGCTTCCTTACCGGCTCGGCGCACGTAAGGCAGTAGCGACCGAGGCAACCTTGGGTGCTAGCGGTGGTTTGGTCGGGAAACTAGCGGCGTGGTTCGAGAGAACAGTTGCGCTGAGAAGTCCAATCGGCTCTAGTCTGCTGGTAATTGCCCGAAAGACGTAATCAGACCGTGACGCGGCTCGGGGGCGTCACACCTTGACCACGAATTTGCTCGTGGTAACCAAGGATTTGCAACTCCACGCCGAGATCCACGTTGCGCGCCGTCACGCCCTTGGGCGTCGTCAACACCACCGGCGCAAAATTCAGTAGTGATCCAATGCCAGCAGCAATGAGATCATCGGCCACCGACTGAGCTGCAGTGGACGGCACCGCAAGCACACCAATGTGTACGCCGTTGGCGCGGACGAAGTCCTTCAACTCATCGAGATTGCGCACGGTGAGATCACCGACTCGCGTACCCACCTTGCGTGGGTCGACGTCGAAGATTGCAACCACCGGAAAACCTCGTGAAGAGAATCCGCCATTCACGGTGATGGCCGAACCGAGGTTGCCTGCGCCCACCACGATGGTCTTCCACTGCGAGAGCAATCCGAGCTCCCGCTTGATCTGATAAACGAGAAACGCCACCTCGTAGCCCACACCACGTGTTCCGTAGGTGCCGAGATAGGACAGGTCCTTTCGAACCTTTGCTGCGTTCACATTGGCAAGTGCTGCAAGTTGATCACTCGACACCTGCGAGGTCTCCGTCAGCTGGAGGTCGGTGAGAATCTGGAGGTACACCGGCAGACGATTCACTGCCGCACTTGGTATCCGACGACGGCGTGGAGACGGACTGTTGTCGTCGATGTTCTTTTGTGGCGCCTTGTTGAGAGCGGTCATAGCTCAAGGGTACGGCGCTTGCGCAGAGTTTCACTAGCCGTTTTTGCGGGCGTGTCCGATGCCACCTTCCGTAGAGAGAGTCCTTTCTATGCAGTGGCGATCCGTGGTGCAACGAAGTTGCCTAGCCTGCATTCTTCGTGGACCAACTCACCGTGTCACTTGCCGCGTTTGCAAGTTTGGTGGCCCTCACGTTCGCCCTCGTCACTGCTGACCGTTGGCACCGACGTCGTCTCGCTCATCACGGTGCGTGGGCGATGGCGATGGCGCTGTTCTTCGTTGGATCGTTTTCCTTGTGGTGGGCTACGGCGACAGGATGGTCGAGTGGAGTCTTCCGTGTGTTCTTCACTGCCGGTGCGGTGCTGAACGTCGCTTGGCTTGCGCTCGGCTCCGTCGCATTGCTCGCCGGTGATCGCGTGGCGCGACCACTTCGCACGGTTCTGGCATTGCTCAGTGCGTTTGCCATCGGTGTCATGACCGTGGCACCCACCACTGCACCATTCGTCGCCGAAGAGTTCCCACGTGCACGCGACCACTTCGGAATGCTTCCTCGCATGTTGGCTGCAATTGGTTCCGGAGTTCCTGCACTGGTCATCATCATCGGGGCCTTGTGGTCGGTGGCACGACTGATGAGTGGTCGATCTCCTGCAATCGGTGGTGCTCGACGTGCTGGTCTCGTTTCTGCACGACGCTTGGTGGTGAGCAATGTGCTCGTCGCGTTGGGCACCCTCGTGCTGTCGGCGAGCGGCTCACTTGCAGGACGTCTGGGTGAAGAGCGGGCATTTACCGTCACGTTGTCCATCGGTGTGGTCGTCTTGTTCATTGGCTTCCTCGTCCCGAGTGCACGTGGCAACTCGCACGGAGCTACGGGATTTCCTGGAACGCGAACGACCTAGCGCAGCGCGCGGCGTAGCACCTTGCCGGTGGCACCCACGGGCAGTTGAGGAACGAACAGCACCTTGGTCGGACACTTGTAGCGCGCCAAACGAGCGCGACAGTGATCGATCAAGGCGTCTTCATCCAACTGCGCCCCGCCCCGCAGCACCACATAGGCGCGCACACTCTCCCCGGTGTGCGGAT
>JBBANV010000003.1:46265-59901 GCA_040401775.1 Ilumatobacteraceae bacterium | reverse complement strand
TGCGCCCCGCCCCGCAGCACCACATAGGCGCGCACACTCTCCCCGGTGTGCGGATGCTCGACGCCGACCACTGCTGCTTGTGCGACACTCGCATGTTCGAGGATTGCTTCCTCCACCTCGGCTGGATACACGTTGAAACCGGAAACAATGATCAAGTCCTTCACGCGATCGACCAAATACAGAAATCCATCGTCATCAATCACCGCAACGTCACCCGTACGTAGCCAGCCATCGGGTGTGAGCGCTCGTGCCGTCGCCTGCGGATCCTCGAAATATCCACGAAAGACGTTCGGACCTCGAACCCATATTTCTCCGGCATCACCGCGCAAGGTGTTGTCACCGTTGTCATCCACCAGTCGCACCTCAACTCCGGGCAGAACACGACCGATGGAGCCAATCTTGGTGAGCGCAGTGGCTTTGTCCACATCCGTGGTGGTCGTAACGACGGGCGAACATTCGGTGAGTCCGTACCCCTCGGTCACCAAGAGTCCGAATCGCTCGTGGAGTGCTCGCGTGGTGTGCTCGGGCATCTTTGCGGCACCCGTCAACGCAGTGCGAACACTGGTGAAAACATCCTTCGGAAGATTCGGCATCTGCTCGAATGCCATCCACAACGGAGGCGCACCCGGAATGAGGGTTACCCCTCGGTCGCGAATGGTTTCAATGGCGGTCATCGGATCGAAACGTTCCACCAGCACGATCGCCGATCCGCGCATGAGTGAATACGCCAGGACCACGTTGAGGCCGAAGATATGGAAGAGCGGCAATACGCCGTACACCACATCGGTTCCGTCAAGTTTCCGTACCTGCGCAAGCTGCTCCAGGTTGGATTGCAGATTGCCATGCGACAACATGGCCGCCTTCGGCGAACCAGCCGTGCCACTCGTGAACAGCATGATGGCCAAGTCGTCTACCTCAACGTCAACCACCGGAGCCGCAGGCTTGGTGACAAGCTCCGCGAAGTGCACGGCACCCGGTACGTCACCCGAGGTGGTGATGACATGCGCAAGATGCGGGAGAGAATCCCGATCCACTTGAGACCACCCGGCCGCTGCAGATGGTGCAATCACCACCGCTCGAGCACCAACCACACTGAGCTCGCGCTGCAGCTCAGGAGCAGGTGCCGTCGGATTCAAGGGGACACAAACGACGCCTCGACCCAAGCAGGCGAAGTACGCAACGACGAATTCAACGGTGTTGCCACACAGGAGTGCTACCCGGTCGCCACGATCGACACCCATGGCAGTGAGCGCACCACGAACGCTGGCGACTTGGTCGCGAAGTTCACCGTACGTTGTGGTGTTTCCTCGACTGATGAGGGCAGGCGCAGTCGCGGGATGACCTTCCAACAGCGTTGCAAGATTCATCGGTGCTGCTCGTCTCCCTAGCTCATCAAGATGGAAACGAGACCCGCGGCAAAGATTGCGGCCAACAACAGACCCAGTGCCAGCGTGGTTGCAGGACGCACAACGACAACCTTACCGAAGGTCACTCTGGGTGCTTGGGGCTGCGTCGCAACTGAACATTCGTGGTCGCGCCGGTTGGCTCGGAGTGGGCGGACAACGTCACGGCATCACCGACACCAATCGACAACGACTCGGCTGCCGATCCACGGTCGACACAGATTGCCAGCATGCCGAACGAGTCGATCACCAGACCAACACCTCCACCAATGGCAGAGAAGTTCGGTACCACCGATGCGGATCGATTCACGCGTTCGCCGGTTGCCGTGGTGAAGCTGACGCCCAGCGTCGTGCCGAATGATGCCACTTCTTCGGGACCGACGTTGAGTTGACAGTTCCCGTAGCGATCCACCCACGTGATCTCTGCAACGAGATCATCGCCCTCTTTACGCGAGAGCGGCACGACACCTGGCAACAACAGATTGGGGTCGATGACATCGCCCAGCGCCGTCAACGGCACCCCGTTGCACAGATGCGCCGCAGCCGGGGCAAAGACATCGCGACCGGCAAACGTTGCACCGGGTGTGGCGAGCTGAAATTCAGGATTGTTGAGTACGACGGCAGCTTCTGCCCCACCGGCCAGTGCCGTACCCATGGAGAGCAGTCCGTTGTCCGGGCCGATGAGGACGCCCCTTCCCCCACCCACCGAAACGGCCACCGAACGCCTCGTGGTTCCGACGCCCGGGTCAACCACCGCCAGCACGATGCCCGTTGGGACGTAGGAGATACAGCGGGCCAGAGCCAGCGAACCTGCGCGCACGTCGAATGGTGGAACGTCGTGTGTGAGATCGATCACCTTTGCGTGGGGTGCGATATCGGAGATGACGCACTTGACGATGCCGACGAACTCGTCGCGAGTTCCGTAGTCGGAGAGAAACGAGATGGTGTCGTAACGCTGCGTATTCACCGAGTGGTCACGCTACGCCAGAAAAAACGTAAGGGTCGGTGCCAACCCCCCGACGGCACCGACCCATACGGCGCAACCCTTTCGGGCGCGACTCCCGGAACGGCAAGCCGTCCGGTGATCTGTTGAATTCCTACCTTACGCAGAGTTGAGGACTTTGCAACACCCAAGTGCACGAAATTTTGCGAGAGAAAGAACGTTGAGTTTGCACTCACGGAGGTTGCTAACCTGACCACGCGACGCTAGGCGTCGCCAAGTTCTTTGCTGCGGGCAGCTGCCGAACGTACTGCCGCTACCAGCGCATCGTGCACCCGTTGCGCGTCAAGCACTGCGATGCCCGCCGCAGTGGTTCCATTCGGTGACGTTACACGCTCCCGCAATTGCCGAGCATGCTGAGGTTCGCGCTGAAGAAGTGCCGCTGATCCCGAGAGAAGTTGCGCAACCAAGCCGGCGCTCGTTTCAGCATCGAACCCTTCGGCCATTGCCGCTGCATTCAACGACTCCGCCAAATAGAACACGTACGCCGGCCCCGAACCAACCAACCCCGTGAAGGCATCGAGCATCGACTCGTCGAGCTCGATCACCATTCCCACACATTCCATGAGCTCCCGAGCCCATCCGCGATCGGCATCCGTGCAAGCTGCCGACACCGAAATGGCGGTTGCCGCCATCCCCACCACGGCCGGGGTGTTGGGCATGGCACGTATGACACGTACACCTTCGCCACTTGCCCGCTCGATTGCCGCAATCGTGACTCCAGCGGCAATCGACATGACTCGGCTGGCCCCGACTGCAGTCGCGGAAGCACACGCTTCGGCAACCTGTGCAGGTTTGACCGCGACGATGACGTCACTACACGACGGGACTACCGATGCGACTCCGACACCCGGAAACATCCGCACGAGGTCTTGCCGACGCGCTTCGCTCACCTCAACGATCGTGATGTTGCCGGGGGTGCGACCTTCGCGCAACATGCCTTGCACGAGGGCTGCGCCCATGTTCCCTCCGCCGATGACGACCAGCGTCGCAGCATCTTTCACCACGCGAAGGCTACTGAGCGGATGAAAAACGGCTGGCGAAACCTCGGCGAACCAGTTCGTCGAACTGCGCCTCGACGGTGGCGTACAACGTTCCGATGATTCGATCGAGTTCCTGCTCCACCACCGCGCCGAGTACCAACTCTCCGGTGAGGAACACGGCGTTCTCCGCGCCGAGTGCATAGTGCACGCCTACGAGGCGTTCATTGCGACGTAGGAGCGACTCGAACACCTCCATCGTGTTTTCCTCTGGATACGGCATCACGTAGGTTTCGTAGCGAAGCGTGCGTTGTCCCAGTCGCAACCAAATGGTGGTGAACTCCTTTGCTTCGCCCCGCAATCGAACGAGCCACCGATCGGCTTCGTTCGGCGCACGGCCAGCCGACACGGTATTTGGATGCGACTGGTGCACCGTGGCAAGCCATTCGTCGATTCTTCGCTCGAGACCTGCACGTTGACCTTCATCGAACAGGTTGCTCATCGTGAGTGCCGCTTCAGTTCGGTTAACTGCACTGCACGAGGTCGCGGGCCGCAAACTCGGCCACCACGCGACGCATGCGCATTGCGGCATGCTGCCACGAATACCGCCGGCTTCGAACCACTGCCTGGTCGCTCAGGCGACGTGCCAGGTGGGGATCGTCCAACACTTGGGTGACTCGCTCGGCAAACAGCGTTGCATCACGCTCGGGCACGAGGTAGCCGTTGACTTCCTCGTCGATCAACGACAGTAGACCTCCCACCGCCGTGGCGACCACGGGGGTTCCACACGCCGAGGCCTCGAGTGCGACGAGTCCGAAACTTTCGCTACGTGACGGCACCAACACCACATCGGCTGCGCGATAGAAGGTGGACAACAGGTGGTGCGGCTGCGGATCGACGAAGTGCACTCGGCTTGTCACACCAAGTCGTTCGGCCAGTGCCACCACTCGTGCGTATTCTCGATTTCCTTCGACGCCGCTTGCGCCGCCCACCACGAGCAGCACTGCATCGCGATGTGGAAGTGCGGCAAGTGTCTCGATGGCGACATCGAGGCCCTTCAACGGCTGAATTCGCCCTACGAACAACAACACGGGATGCTTGCCGAGACCAAGGGCGCTTCGCGCACCAGCTCGACTTCCGGGCGAAAAGTAGGCGCGCTCCACTCCCGGGGTGATCACTTCCACCGTGCCCGGTGATGCACCGTACAAATGGCGGAACTGCTGACGCTCCTCCTCGCACGACACGAAGATTGCGTCGCTGCAACCGATGATTGACGACTCGACTTTTTCGCGATCAACGGACTCGGCATCGCCGTGGAGTGACTTCACCCGAGCCAGTGTGTGGAACGTGGTGATGAGCGGCAGGTTGAGGTCGTGCTTCAAGTGGTGACCCGACAAACCAGAGAGCCAATAGTTGGCATGAATCACGTCGGCTGGTGAGTGCGTACGTAGGTGGTGGCTCACCGTGTCCGTGAATTCCGGAACGATGTCGACCAACTGCTCCTTCGGGAGGTCCACGTCACCTGCGCGTACGTGCACGAGCCGATGATTCGGTTCGATCTCCACCACTTCGGGTAATCCGTGTTTCCATGCCCGTGTGTACGTGGTGCACTCGACGCCAAGGCGTGCCAACGAGGATGTCAATTCACGAACGTACACGTTCATGCCACCACCGTCGCCGACACCAGGTTGTGCAAGTGGCGACGTGTGCAGCGAAAGCACGGCGACGCGCTGCGCGGGGGAAGCAGCCATGGGATTCTGAACCTATCTGGAAGATGCACCCGTAGTCGGGGTCGAACGTCAGGGCGTAGTGGTGTCACCAGCCACAAAACTGCGATAGATCGCCAACATTGCCTGTTTTTGGTCGTCGTTCAACCGTGGGTCGGTGGCGATGGCGTCGATCACCGCATTCCCCTGTGACTCCTTCGGGTCGAGCATCCCGGCACGTTCATAGAGGGTCTCTGCGGAGATTTCCAAGGCGCGCGCAATCTGCTGCAAGATGTCTGCGGATGGCTTTCGCAAGCCACGTTCGATTTGCGACAGATACGGATTCGATACCCCGGCACGCTTTGCGAGGTCGCGAATCGACTGCTGGGCAATCTCACGCTGCTGTCGAATGAACGAACCAAGATCGGGACGCTTGCGATTCGGCACGTCAACTCACCATCGATGCACGATGCTCAACGGTTCTCGTCAAGCAGCGAGTCGACGTTCGATGAGCCCGACCGGTAGCGCCGAACCAACTCGTTCGACAGCGCATCGATTTGGGTGAACAATGCCTTGCGCTGCGCCGACACTCGCGACTCGAACTCCGACAACATCCGGCAACAGCTATCGAGCTCACCGTCGTCGAGCTGTCGAAGACTCCCGAAACCGGTTTCCACGCACAACGCTTCGAGTTCGGCCACCAATGGGTGGTCGGCCACCACTGCAGTATCGCGAGGAGGACGGTTGGATCCCGAGCCGCGCTCTTCGGCAAACACACGTGCGATTCCATCGGTGACATCCGCGTTCGTTGCATCGCCACTGTTGCGCCGACGCTGCTCGTCGCGTGCGATGTCCAAACGCCCTTGAGCCAGTCGACGCGCGAATGACACTGCATCTTCTTGTTCCTGCAACGAATTTCGCTGGGCACGTAACTGTTCGAGCGAGAGTGTGGAAATGTCGCTGCCTCCCGACACGGGTGGCAGTACTGCAACTTCATCGGCATCACACACCGGTGCATCGGGTCTGCACTCCTCGCCGTTCAGCCATACCGTGCACGATGCCAGGACGGTCTCGAACGATGGCCCGAACTGTCGCTTTGCCGTGTTGAGCACCTCGGAAACGGTGGCACCGGCAACGGTGTCGCGCGATACGCCCGCTGCTTCGCGTGCCGATGCAAAAAGAAGCAAGCGCGCCACGAGGTCAGCGTACAGAAGCCGCTACTCTGCCTCCTTGCATCTCATGACCCAACATCACACCCCGACATCCGCAATCGTCATTCGCCATGGTGAGTCGGAATGGAACGTATTGGGCAAATGGCAGGGTCGTGCCGATACCCAACTCACACCCGCTGGACGAGCACAGGCACGAGCGGCTGCCGAGCGACTCCTTGTAGATGGAGTCTCCATCGACCGAATCGCGGCGAGTTCCCTCACTCGGGCGCGCGAAACTGCAGAGATCATCGCATCGCACCTGGGGGTAGGCGATGTACACGTCGACGACCGGCTGGTGGAAACCGATGTTGGACCGTGGCAGGGTCTTCGAGAACACGAGATCGAAGCGGGCTGGCCCAACTACCTGCGTGATCGCCGTACTCCCCCGCAGTTCGAATCACCGGACCTCGTGTTTGCACGAGCCGCACAGGCGCTGCGCGATGTTATGGAGCCGGTTCGGCACGCCACCCAACGGACGCAACACGTGCTGGTGGTAACGCACAGCGGCGTCATTCGCACGGTGCGGCGCATGATGCAGGTGCACGACCGCCGATTGCACAATCTCGAGGGATGCCACTTCGCGATCGACACCGAAGGCAATTTGGTGGCCGGAGATTTCGTGGCGCTCGTCGCCCCCACGCACGTCACCACCAACGACGCCGTCTAAGGTCGTTCATCGTGCGTCGCCTCCTTGATTCGTCGTACGACGCTGCGGTGCGCGACAACCTCATTCCCCTCACGGTTACCCGTATTGCGGCCAACATGTGTTACCGATTCGCGCCGCCATTCATCGCCATCATTGCCGGCGAAGCGCAAGGATTCGACGTCTCCATCACGCGCGTTGGGTTGGTGATCAGCATCTCCGAACTTGCAGGGTTCCTCGCGCCACTCTTGGGCAACTTCGTGGATCGCGTATCGCGTCGCACGTCGCTGGCGGTGGGACTCTTCGGATCCTTCATCGGCATCATGATGATGGCTGCTGCACCGAATCTCGTGGTGTTGTGTATCGGCCTCACGATGTTGAATCTGCTCAAGTCGTGCTTCGATCTCGGCATGGCCGCGTGGATCAGCGACCGTGTTCCCTACGACCGTCGCGGTCGCGTGGTGGGCATCACCGAAACGTCATGGGCGCTCAGCTTCTTGTTGGGAGTCTCGGCACTCGGCGTGATCACTGCCGCCACGTCGTGGCGAGTTGCCAGTGTCGTCGGCGGACTCTGCATCGCCACATGCGCCATTTGGCTCGATCGTCGGATTCACGCTGCGGGCAACGTCGTGGCGAGTCCACATCATGTCGCTCCCGCGGTTGGTCGTATGTCCCGCCGTGACTGGCTGGTGCCGCTCTCGATGTTCGGCCTCATGGGTGGTAGTCAGTGTTTGTTCGTCACCTTCGGTGCATGGCTCACCGACGATTTCAGTTTCGGTGCCAATGGCATTGCCGCCGTGGGATTCGCACTCGGCGCGGGTGAGTTGCTCTCATCCATCTCGAGTGCACGGCTCACCGATCGCATCGGCAAGGAGCGCAGCGTGGCACTTGGTGCTGGAGTCATGATTCCCAGCGCGCTCGCGCTGGCCGGATTCGACTCCGTCCTGCCACTTGGCCTCATCGCCCTCGCCATCTTCATCATCGGATTCGAGTACGCGGTCGTCAGCATGTTGCCGATCGCCACCAACCTCGTGGCCTCGGCGCCCGGCAAAGGGTTCGGTCTCGTGATCGGTGCCGGAACGTTCGGCCGCGGCGTGCTCACCTTCATTGCAACTGCGCTCTACGAATGGTCGGGAATCACCGGAGCAGCAATCGCAAGCATTGCCTGCGCTGTGCTGAGCGCTGGAACGATCCTCGCGTTTAACCGCGGTACGCGTTCGTAATCGGCAAACGACGATCCTTACCGAATGCCTTGCTCGTCACCCGTACGCCGGGTGGTAGTTGGCGTCGCTTGTACTCGTTGTTGTCCACCAGCCGAACGATGCGGCGTACGAGCGACTCGTCGAATCCATGAGCGATAATCTCCGCTGCCGTGCGATCCTGCTCGACGTACATGGCCAGCACCGCGTCGAGCACGTCGTAGGGGGGCAAGCTCTGGTCGTCGCGTTGATCGGGACGCAGCTCGGCTGATGGTGGTTTCGTGAGCGTTGCCGACGGAATCACCTCCCGGCCTGTGCGCACGTTCACCCGATGGCTCAGTGCATAGACGTCCGTTTTGAAGATGTCCTTGATGACGGCGAATCCTCCGACCGAATCGCCGTACAACGTGAAGTACCCGACTGCGAGCTCGCTCTTGTTCCCGGTCGTCAACACCATCCACCCGAACTTGTTGGACAACGCCATCAGGGTGGTACCACGCACACGGCTTTGCAGATTCTCCTCGGTGAGATCCGCATCGCGACCGTGAAACGCCTCACTGGTCATCGCCAAGTACGCGGCAAATGCAGGCTCGATGGGGATCGTGAGCATGTCGATACCGAGGTTGCGCGCAAGCGCCGCAGCGTCGGTTTGTGATCCCTCGCTGGAGTACCGCGACGGCATCGAAACACCGTGCACATGATCGGCACCGAGTGCTTCGACTGCAATTGCCGCAACGAGGGCGGAGTCGATGCCGCCCGACAAACCGAGCACCACATCGGTGAAACCGTTCTTGTGTACGTAGTCCCGCGTGCCCAAGGCGAGTGCCGACAACATCTGGTCATGCTCATTGCCGATTGGCGCGAGGCGTGGAGCTACCGTCGCCGCTCGGTCGGCGGACTCATTGGCTGACACGGGCACGTCAACGATCAACAACTCTTCGGTGAAATGAGCTGCTCGCGCGACAACTGCTCCAGTGGAATCGACCACCAGCGATCCGCCGTCGAATACCAACTCATCCTGTCCGCACACTTGGTTGACATACACGATCGGCAGCTTCGCCTCTTTTGCTCGATCGACGATTGTTCGTTCGCGTACACCGCTCTTGGCCCTGTCGAATGGCGAGCCGTTGATGTTCACGCAAACTTGGCTTCCGGCGGCACGCTGACGTGCAACCGGTCCGTCGGCAACCCAAACGTCCTCGCAGATGCTGAGCGACACCGCCACTCCAGCGACGTCGTACAACGTGACATCGTCGTGACCGGCCGCGAAGTAACGCGCCTCGTCGAAGACGGAGTAGTTCGGCAACAACTGTTTGTGGTACACACCCATCACGGAACCATTGGCACAGAGTGCGGCGGCATTGAACAGGGCAGGTGGCTTGGCGCTGGATCGTTCGATCGGTTCGTCATCGGCGACATCCACGAATCCCACCACCACGGCACAGCGACCGCTTCGCGCAGCGACCTTTTCCAAGGCCGCTCGATTGTCGGCGACGAATCCTGCCTTCAACACCAAATCCTCCGGCGGGTACCCCGTGAGTGTGAGTTCGGGAAATGCCACGATGTCGCAACCAGCCTCTTCTGCGCGGCTGAGGAACTCCTCGACCTTGCCGAGATTGAATGCCAAATCACCTACTCGAGGGTTGATTTGGGCGAGTCCCACTCGTAACACCGACGGGGCAACGGTTTTTGCCACGAAATCAGGCTACTGAGCAGGGTCTCTGCGGAATCTTCACACCGCGTTAACACACGGATGATGCCCCCGACACGGACATGGTGGAAACTAGAGCGTCACATTCCACGAAAGGAAACGTCTCATGCCCTATCAGGCCGAATACATCTGGATCGACGGTGTCAAGCCGACACCGCTGCTTCGCTCAAAGACCAAGATTCTCGACAACTCGGTGAAGACACCACCAATCTGGGGTTTCGACGGCTCGTCCACCGAACAAGCAACGGGCGAGTCATCCGACTGCATGTTGAAGCCGGTGTTCTGGTGCAAGGATCCGTTGCGTGGAGGACGCAACATTCTGGTGATGTGCGAGGTGTACCTCGCCAGCACCGGCCAGCCACACCCCACCAACACACGCGCAGCCTGTGCAGCTGCTGCCGCCCAATACAAGGCCAACGGCATGATCTACGGAATCGAGCAGGAGTACACCTTCATGCGACTCAACGGTCGCCCGTACGGTTTCCCCGAAGTTGACGGAGAACCCGGACCGCAGGGCCCGTACTACTGCGGCGTTGGCGCAGGTCGCGTCATGGGTCGCGATGTCATCGAGATTCACACCCAAGCGTGTCTCGACGCAGGACTCATGATTTCGGGCACGAACGCCGAAGTGATGCCCGGCCAGTGGGAATTCCAGGTAGGACCACTCGATGCACTTGCAGTGAGCGACCAGTTGTACGTCGCACGTTGGTTGCTGCATCGCATCGCCGAAGACTTCGACATCGTGGTCTCGTTCGATGCCAAGCCGCAGAAGGGTGACTGGAACGGAGCCGGTGCACACACCAACTTCTCCACCAAGGCGATGCGTTCTTCGTACGAAGCCATCGAGGCCGCATGCAATGCCATTGGTGGTCGCGTGATGGAACACGTGAAGAATTACGGTCACGACATCGAAAGCCGCCTCACGGGCAAGCACGAAACTGCTCCATGGAACCAGTTCAGCTACGGCGTCTCGAATCGTGGTGCATCGATTCGAATCCCATGGCAGGTTGCCAAAGATCGCAAGGGCTACGCCGAGGATCGTCGTCCGAATGCGAACATGGACCCGTACGTGGTCACTCGTTTGATTCTGGAGACCGTCTGCTCGCAAGAAAAGGCTCCGGCTGCCTCCAGCAAGCCACGAGCAAAGGCCAAGAAGAAGGCTCGCAAATAACCCGCTGGGGCGCATGCTGTCGACTGATTGACGGCATGCGCCCCGCTGGGTGAACCGCACCACGGTGACGGTTGACTGAAGGGATGCCCGACATGCGTGACACCCAGCGCGACTACGTGCTTCGCACGGTGGAGGAACGAGGCATTCGTCTGGTGCGATTGTGGTTCACCGACGTGCTGGGCAACTTGAAGAGCTTTGCCATCAGCCCGGCGGAGATGGAGAATGCGCTCAACGATGGCATGAGCTTTGACGGCTCCTCCATCGATGGATACGGGCGCGTGCAGGAAGCCGATGTACTTGCCCTTCCCGATCCCAACACGTTCGAAGTGCTGCCGTGGGTGGATTCCAAATCCGCCGAGGCGCGCGTGTTCTGCGACATCGCACAACTGGACGGCACTCCGTTCGAGGGCGACCCTCGGCAGGTGTTGCGTCGCAACTTGGACGCAGCACGGCGTCAGGGATTCGTGTTCTACGTTGCACCCGACATCGAGTACTTCTACTTCGCTCCCGGCGAGGATGGTGGACGACCCGTTCCACTCGACCATGGTGGATTCTTCGATCTCACCACCACCGACATCACCAGTGCACTGCGCAAGGAAACCATCCGCACGCTGGAGACCATGAGCATTCCGGTGGAGTACAGCTTCCACGAGGATTCCCCCAGCCAGCACGAAATCGACTTGCGCCACACCGACGCGCTCACCATGGCCGACAGTGTGATGACCTTCCGATTCGTGGTGAAAGAAATCGCTGCCATGCGCAACGTGCACGCCACGTTCATGCCAAAGCCATTGGAGTTCGTTCAGGGCTCGGGTATGCACCTGCATCTCTCGCTCTTCAAGGGCGACACCAATGCCTTCCATTCGGAGAACGATCCGTACAACTTGAGCGACACCGCAAAGTCCTTCATGGCGGGTTTGTTGCGTCACGCAGGAGAAATCGCGGCGGTCACCAACCAAACGGTCAACAGTTACAAGCGACTGGTCCCTGGTTTCGAAGCTCCGGTCCACGTGTCGTGGGCGCGAAACAATCGAAGTGGTCTCATTCGCGTGCCCGTGCCAAAGCGCGGAAACGAACATGCCACGCGCATCGAACTGCGTTCACCCGACCCTGCATGCAACCCCTACCTTGCCTTCTCGGTCATCCTCGCTGCCGGTCTCCGTGGCATCGAACAGGGTTACGAACTTCCGATGGAGTCCGACGCCAACCTCTTCGAAATGGGTGACGACGCTCTCACCAAGTTGGGTGTCGAACAACTTCCGCAGTCGCTCAACGACGCACTGAAGATGATGGAGTCATCCACACTGGTTGCCGAAGCGCTCGGTGAACACATCTTTGAATGGTTCCTGCGCAACAAGCGGGCGGAGTGGCGCAAGTACAAGACGCACGTTTCACAGTTCGAAGTCGATACCTACCTGCGATCGCTATGAGCGCGTCAGGGATGCTTGCGATCTACCCAGATAGCCCCAGTGTCGACCTTGCTCGCACGCTCGACTTGTCCGGATATTCATGGAAGGGTGTTGCGACTGCCGAGCTGATGAATCGTCTGCAGCCAGTCGACGGCTGGATGGGTGCGGTGGTGTGTTGCGAAGACGACCCCGAGGGTGGTTGGGCGATGTGTCGCGCACTGCGCAAACTGGATCGCCCTGTGCGTCGAATACTCGTGTTGGTAACGGGAGCACAGATCGGCGATCTGGAGATTCGCGAGAACCTCTTCGACGACTTCCTGCTTTCACCATTCCATCCCCGCGAGCTCGAGGCGCGGCTGCGGCACATGTTCTACAACGAACTCACTGCTCCGTCCTCGTCGGTCGTCGAACACGCCGGTCTTCGCCTCAATCTCGAAACCTACCAAGCCACGTTCGGTGGAAGTCCTCTCGATCTCACCTACATGGAGTACGAATTGCTCAAGTACTTCGTGCAGAATCCCGGCCGAGTGTTCTCACGCGAAATCCTGCTCTCCGAAGTGTGGGGGTACGAGTATTTCGGTGGCGCGCGCACGGTGGACGTTCACGTCCGTCGTTTGCGTGCCAAGTTGGGCGAGGAACACGCACACCTCATCGAGACGGTGCGCAGTGTTGGTTACCGCTTCGGCGCGTCTAAATGGTCGGGATGAACGTTGCTGCACCAATCAGCATGAAGAGCATCCCCGCGACCCGCTGAATCAACTTGAGGTTCACCCGTCGCGTCAGTGCGGAACCCACGAGCACGGCCAGACCAGACACCAGAGCCAGTGCGCTTGTCGCACCTGCACCAACCGCCCACGGCGCATCCCGGGTAGCCGCCAAACTCGCGGTTGCCAGTTGCGTAATGTCGGCAAACTCCGCCACTCCGACGGTTGCTACCGACACCGTATACACCGATCGCCATGAGCGAGGAGTTTCCGTAACTGTCTGGGTGTCCTCGTCATCTCGTTGCCATGAGTCCCACGCAAGATACGCGCCTGCCAGAACGAACAGCACTCCCACCGCAAACCGAACGGGATCCTCGGGGAGACGGGAGAGCAGTCCACCCAGGAGCGTTGCAACAACCACGTGAAGCGAATAGGCGGTAGTGACCCCGCACCACACTGCCGACTTGCGCGGGAATCGAGTCGCCAACAACAACGTGGC
>JBBANV010000003.1:44765-46165 GCA_040401775.1 Ilumatobacteraceae bacterium | reverse complement strand
AACCAACCCTCGATTGGATCGTCCACCACTCCCGCGAACTGCGGGCCGTCAAGCGACCACACCACGACGTCACCCACGCTCCCCACGCTCAGCTCGCCAATCTCTCCAAGACGCCCGAGGCAACCAGCGCCTCCACGCGTTGCCATTTCCAACGCCATTCGTGCCGTGCCAACCGCGGCACCGCTGACCAACTTGGCGAGCAACATCGCCTGCCGTGCCTCCAACCACAATGATGCAGAGTCCGCCGACGATGAGCCGTCGACTCCGAGACCCACGTGCACACCCGCTGCACGGAGCTTTACGGTTGGTGCGATCCCCGAGGAAAGAATCAAGTTGCTACTCGGGCAATGGGCGACGCCCACCCCGGCCGCACCGAGACGTCGCACTTCGTCATCATTGGGCTTCACACAATGTGCAAGCCAGACACGGTTGTGGAGCCAGCCAACTTCCTGCAAGTACTGGGTTGGTCGGCAACCGAACTTCTCCAACGAGTAGGAGTCATCCTCGTCATTCTCGGCGAAGTGTGTGTGCAAGCGAACATCGAGTCGTTCTGCCAAGTGCGCCGAGTCGATCATCAGTTGCTTGGTCACACTGAATGGCGAGCATGGCGCCAGCGCCACCCGAACCATGGCGCCGTGCGTTCGATCGTGATGTTGCCGTACCGCACGCTCGCTGGCAGCGAGAATTTCGTCGTGATCCTGCACCACATTGTCGGGAGGAAGTCCGCCATCCTTCTCCGAGAGTGACATCGACCCATAGGTGGGATGAAAACGCATGCCGATGTCGCGGGCTGCCGCAATCTCCGCCGAGAGTAAGTCACCTCCGCCACGCGGATGCAAGTACAGATGGTCCGACGACGTCGTACATCCGGCCATTGCCAACTCCGCCAAGCCCACCCAGGCCGATACGTGCGCCGACTCCTCGTTGAGCATGCTCCACAACGGATACAAGGTGCGCAACCAACCGAACAACGCCGAATCGGTCATCGGACCATAGGCACGAGTGAGATTTTGGTACAGATGATGATGCACATTGATGAGTCCTGGGGTTACCAGGCACCCCGAAGCATCGATGTTCTCCCGCCCCACTGGCGGGGTACCAGTTCCGACGGCACTCACCAAACCGTTGGTGATTGCCACCCAGCCATTGGGAAGTTCGCGACGTTCACTATCGACCGTGGCAAGCAATCGCGCCGAATGAACGACGAGATCTGCAGTTGCGAGAGGTGCGGTGCTCAGGTGTTGAGCTCGAGCAGTTCGCTCGCTTCATTGCGCACGCGAGCGTCTCGGTGGAGCAACTCACCCAAAACGGCGGCGATGACTGCGGTACCCAAGCCCACCAACACAGGAAATGCGAGCAGAATCACCACGAGCACGAGTGCGCCGGCCATGGTGTTACTT
>JBBANV010000003.1:35469-44665 GCA_040401775.1 Ilumatobacteraceae bacterium | reverse complement strand
AGGAAATGCGAGCAGAATCACCACGAGCACGAGTGCGCCGGCCATGGTGTTACTTTGCGCGCTTGGCCGGCTTGGCCGGCTTTGCTGACTTTGCGGGCTTGGTTGACTTTGCGGGCTTGGTTGACTTCGCCGGCTTGGTTGACTTCGCCGGCTTGACTGACTCTGCCGCCTTGCGTGCAGGAAGGTACGCCCACGCTTCAATTTCCACTGCGCCATTGGCGGGCAGCGATGCCACGCCGATCGTGCTGCGCGCCGGACGATGAGAGCCAAATCCGGCGACGTACGCCTCGTTGAAGGTGGGAAACGTATCCATGTCGGTGAGGAAACACAGCGTCTTTGACACGTCACGCAACGATGCACCCACGCTCTCCAACTGCATTTTCAGATTTGCGATTGCTTGCGTGGTTTGTGCTTTCACACCACCGTCAACGATGCTGCCGTCACGCAAACCGAGTTGACCGGACACGATCACCCAATCTCCTGCGCGAACCACGGGCGTATAGGGACCAATAGGTGCTGCCATACACGCAAGGCTAGACGCATACGCCATCACTACCCTTGTCGCGTGAGTATCACCACGCGCCGCGCCTTCCTGCGGTCGACGGGTCAATTGCTGGTGGGTGGTTCCGCAACTCTCGCACTGGGATCCGTGCTGGCCGCATGCGGACGAGCCGGAAGCAGTGCTGGACTTCCCGACGATGTTCAGATCGTCCAACGTTTTCCCCAGAACCTCGTCGTCGGTAAGGTTCGAATTCCCATCTCACTTGCCAGCAATGGCGGACTCCTCACCGTTGGGGGTGATGTCGCGACTCCAAGCGAACTTGCCGCTCGAATCGTACGCATCGATGGTGGCAGCGACGAGGTGGTTCTGGAGGATCTCCTCGCCCCGAAACACGATGCAGGTTTGGCCACGCCCTATTGGCCGTTTCGTGCCACCATCACCGAACCGGGTTTCTACCGACTGGTGCTCGAAGGCGGACCAGCCGATGGCGCTGCATTCCAGGTTTTTGCCCGCGATGAGGTTGCCGTGCCGGGAATCGGTGATCCACTTCCACCATTCGACACTCCAACGTTCGACGATGCCCGTGGCGTGTCCCCGATCTGTACTCGTCAGCCGGCTCCGTGCCCCATGCACGACGTCACGTTGCGCGAAGCACTCACGCTCGGCAAACCCGTTGCCTTCTTGGTTGGAACTCCCGCACACTGCGCAACGGGCACGTGCGCACCCGCACTTGAGGCGATGATTTCTGCGCGCGAAGGTGCTGGTGGCTCCACCACGTTCATCCACGCGGAGGTGTACGCCGACCGAGATGCAACACAAATCGCGCCGGCAGTCAACGCGATGTCGATGAACTACGAACCTGCATTGTTCATCACCGACGACAGGGGTGTCGTGGTGGAACGACTCGACGCCGTGTTCGACGCCGTCGAAGTTCAGTTACTGATCAGCTGAAGCTCTGGCCGCAACCACAGGTGCGGTTGGCATTCGGATTGGTGATCTTGAAACCCGATTCGTTCAACCCATCGGTGTAGTCGAGGCTGGCACCGGCCAACAATTGCGCCGACGCGGGATCGACGACCACCTTGACGTCGCCGAATGCCTCCACTTTGTCCTCGGCCGTGAAGTCTCCGTCGAAGTACATCTCATAGGAGTACCCCGAACATCCACCGGGACGCACGGCAACACGCAGTGCGAGGTCGGATGCATTCTCGGTTTCGAGCAGTTGCTTGACTTTGACAGCGGCTGATGGGGTGAGAGTAATCATGATGCCCCAACCTACCGCCGCGGCGGGGTGTGATGACAAGCACTGCCCCGCCGAACCAGCGAAACCCGCCACATCGGTAGGTTGAGGGCGTGCCCGACCGTGCGGTTTCACCCCCATCTCCCGACGAGGTACGCAATCTCTTGCGAGCGGTCATCGATCCGGAATTGGGTGCGAACATCGTGGATTTGGGAATGGCCACCGACGTGGAAGTGTCACCCGAAGGACTCATCACCATCGGCGTGAAGCTCACCATCAAGGGCTGCCCGTTGCGCGCACAGATCAAGAACGACATCGAGTCCCGGTTGGAAACCCATCCCGGCGTCACCAAGGTGAAGATCAATTGGGGCGAGATGAACTCCGACGAACGATCGGCGGTAATGACCAAGGCTCGCTGGAACGCGCGTGAAAATGCGAGCGACACTGCGATACCCAACTCCGCACGCGTGTTGGCAATCGCCAGCGGTAAGGGTGGTGTGGGCAAGAGCTCCGTCACCGCAAATCTGGCGGTTGCGCTCGCCTCACACGGACACGTGGTGGGTGTGCTCGACGCCGACATCTGGGGCTTCTCCATCCCGCGGATGTTGGGGATGAGTGACCGGCTCGAAGCACGTCGAATCGACGGCATAGAAAAGCCGCGCATCATCCCCAATGAGCGCAAGATTGGGGCGGGTCTCCTCAAAGTGGTGAGTACCGGCATGCTCGTGGAGGACGAAGAAACAGCGCTCATGTGGCGTGGTCTCATGCTCACCAAGGCAGTCGAGCAATTTCTCAACGATGTGCACTGGGGTGATCTCGACTACCTACTCATCGACATGCCACCGGGGACGGGCGACGTACAGATGGGTCTGGCGCGCATGCTGCCCCGTACCGATTTGCTGATCGTCACCACACCGGCAGTTTCAGCACAGAAGGTTGCGATTCGTGCAGCCGACATGGCGCGACGAAGTTTCCTGCGCGTCGCTGGAGTCATCGAGAACATGAGTCACTTCACGTGCGAACACGGCAGCAGGTATCCCCTGTTCGGCGAAGGTGGTGGTGCCACATTGGCAAACGAAATCGGTGCCGAACTCCTCGGGCAAGTTCCGATCGAGAACGCCGTTGCTCACGGCAGCGACACCGGCGAGCCGGTCGCATTGTCGGGTGCGTCGGCTGCCGCCGAGGTGTTCCGAGACATTGCCAAGAAGATCATCGCCGCCACCGTTCCTGTGACCGAGATGGCTGGTTGTTCAGCGCGTCTGCTCGAGTCGGTGGAAGTCGCGCTCCGCAAGAAGCCGAACTAAGTACTACGGCAACTGCGCGTACGCGGGATCGTCCGGAAACACGATTCCCACCACCCGGCCATCGCCGTCGAAACGCAACTTGGGAAGAATCGGCGTCGGTACGCCAATGGTCTGAGCTGCGGCTACTGCCTCGCGCGTCGTGTGATGCGGTGCCAAGAATTGCAGATTGGCAATGGTGGGTGGGATCATCGCCAACTCACCGCGTTGCGCACGCTGCAGCGCCTCGCTGGGGGCTACCCACAAACTGTCGATGGTTTCCTGATCGTCATGCAACGGATCCTGTGCTGGCGGAGCAACCGCCACGAAGAATCGCGTGTCGAAACGTCGTCGTTCTCCCACCGGAGTAATCCAGTGACTCACATATCGAATGGTGTCCACCGCCAACCGCAACTCTTCCCGACGACAAAACTCCGCCAGTGAGAGTGACCCATCGTGTACTGCGTGGCGCGCTCGTGCGAATCGTTGCTGCACATCCGGATCGTCGAGTTTCACGTACTCACCGGAGCGGTCACGAGCCAGCAGTACGCCCGCCTCTTCGAACGACTCACGAATCGCAGCCACCCAATATGCAAGTCCACCACTCGGCACGCGGAGCAAGTCGCTCGCCTCGCCATCCGTGAGTCCATCGCACAAGTCGTTGAGCTCGGCGGCTCCATCGATGTCGTCGACACGCCCACCCGGGAACACGTACATTCCGCTGGCAAAGGCGGCAGAGGTCGTTCGCTGCATCATGAACACCTCCACGTCGGTTGGTGTGTCGCGCAGCAACATCACGGTTGCTGCCGGTCGCAGCGGAACGTCGGCGTGCTCCGTGTTCATCGCCGGAACGACCCGCGCATCAGCCCTCGCGGGGTTTGCGCATCTCGCGATAGTCGCGCGCTGCTCCTTCGAGCGGTTCTACATCGAGCGTGACCCCGTCGATGGATGCCACACGCACGGGTTGCCCGGTTTTGATCGGAGTCGCGCGATTGGTGCGTGCGCGCCATCGAGCACCCTGCACCGTGGCTTCGCCTTCGGGTGAAATGTCGGTGGCGGCGGTGCCCTCGAGTCCGATCAACCATTCCCGACCAATCGTGGGTGTGGCGAATCGGGTGCGCACCATCGAGGGCATACCCACCACGAATGCCAGGGCCATCGATGCGATTCCCGAAATGAGCGTGAGCCACGACAAACGCAGTGCCTCGTCTTGTACCGATCCGAACAGCGTGAACGAAGCAACGACGAACATCGTCAGACCTATCCCCGTCCACACCCGTGGGATTCCAACTTGAACGTCGACGGCCAGCGCGATCACCGAGAACACCAGCAGTGCCAAACTGAGTGGTCGCACGGGTAGCTCAGCCAATCCAAATGCACCGAGCAGGGTGGAAACGGCACCGACGAATCCTGCGATACCGATGCCTGCGGTATAGAACTCAAAGATCAACAGCGCCAAACCGAAGGCGAACAGCAGGTACGCAAGAGCGGCACTCGCCGACGTGTGCATCAGTTGTTCGAGTGTTCCCAGTTTGAAAAAGCGCGTCGTAGCGGCCTCGCGAGTGATGGCACCGGACTCATCGATCACCTCCACCACCGTGTTGAGTTGTGCCCCCTTGATGGTGAGGCCGTCCAGTGCAAACAACATGTTGCGCAGTACCGGCACACCTTCATCGGCAATGTCGAGTCGCAGCACGCCGCGCTCCCTGGCCTCGGTGGTATCCAGAGTTCCACTTCGCAGTAATGCACTGGCTTCGCCGAGCGACACCGGAGATCCGTCGATTTCGATCGGCAAACCCGTGCGACCAATGGTCGCTCTCGGGGCCATTGCCGACACGTCCGCTACGGCAAGGAGCAACGCCGACCACCCATGTGCCTTCGCACCGCTTGGGCCCACCCAGACTCCGACAGGAATCGAAGAATCGCGAATGGCAAGCAGGACCTCTCGCATGCGATTTTCGTCAACGACGGCACCGCGCGAGTTCACCTGCAATACGAGAGCCTGTGCCCCATTGGTTTCGGACCGCTCGACGGCGTTCACGATGCCTCGCGCCACCACCGAGTCGATGAGGCCAGTCACCTCGAAGACGTCGACTTTGTCGAGTGCTGCCGCATCATCCGCCTGCTGTGGCATGATGCCCGCCACCATCATGAAAAGGCCGAGAGTTACCGCTGCGAACATGACACGACAACGGTAGCCACGCGAAGGGATAACCTTGCGTCGTGCATGTTCTCGTAGCAACCGACGCCCAGTACGTTCTCGACGACATCATCGCAGCGCTCGGTACGCCTGAGACATCATTCACCGTCTGTCGTGACGGACGCGACGTCACTGCTGCCGTCACCCAACGCACACCAGATGTCGCCGTGCTCGATTTGCAGGTGGGCTCGATGGGCGCGATGGCCGTCACCATGAATCTGCGACTCGACGAAAGTGGTGGTCGACTCCCACACGTACCGGTAGTGATGCTGCTCGATCGGATGGCCGACGTGCACCTCGCGCGGCGAAGCGGTGCCGAAGGCTGGCTGGTAAAGCCGATCGATTCACTTCGTTTGCGTCGCGCAGTGTCGGAGATTCGCGCCGGCGGTACCTGGCACGAATCCCAGCCACCCGTGATGCAAAACGGTTAGCAACACGCACCGTTGGTTGGCTGAACCCACCGTTAGGCTGACGACGCGTGAAAACGCACTTCGGGGAGTAGCGCAGCTTGGCTAGCGCGCCACGTTCGGGACGTGGAGGTCGGGAGTTCAAATCTCCCCTCCCCGACCACGCGCCATGTAGGGCAACCGACTTCGTGCCCATTCGGGCGAAACGCTCGGCTTCGCCTACAGCGAAGCGATGACCAATTCGGCAATCTGCAGAGCGTTCAATGCTGCGCCCTTGCGCAAATTGTCGTTCGAAACGAACAGCACCAAACCGCGATCGTCATCAACCGATTGATCCTGACGAATACGTCCCACGTACGACGGGTCCTTGCCCGCTGCCAACAGCGGCGTCGGTATGTCGACCACCGCAACACCCGGTGCATTCTCCAGGATTGCCTGCGCCTGCGCTGGCGTGATTGAGCGACTGAATTCCGCGTGCAACGACAGCGAGTGACCGGTGAACACCGGAACACGAACGCACGTGCCCGACACCTTCAAGTTGGGAATGTGGAGGATCTTGCGCGTTTCGTTGCGCAACTTCTTTTCTTCGTCGGTCTCGAACTGGCCGTCATCCACCATCGAGCCGGCGAATGGCAGCACGTTGAATGCAATCGTTCGAGCGAACTTGCTTGGCGCCGGAAACGTCACCGACTCACCGTCGTACGTGAGACGATCGATACCGTCGGCGGCGGCGACCTGTGCATCCAATTCGGCAACTCCCGATACACCACCACCGCTGACGGCCTGATACGTGCTGGCGGTCAACCGAACGAGTTGGGCTGCATCATGCAACGGTTTCAACACCGGCATCGCAGCCATGGTGGTGCAATTGGGATTCGAGATGATGCCCTTTTTTGCCAACGCAATGTCTTCGGGGTTCACTTCCGACACCACGAGTGGCACGTCGGGATCCATTCGCCAGCATGACGAGTTGTCCACCACGATTGCGCCGGCGGCCGCAAACTTCGGTGCAAGTGCCCGCGAAGTCGAGGCACCTGCGGAAAAGATCGCTACATCGAGACCAGATGGATCGGCAGTCGAAGCATCTTCGATCACAATCTTGCGATCGCCAAAGTCGAGTGTTCCACCCGCCGAACGTGCAGAGGCAAAGAATCGGAGCTCATTGAATGCGACGTTGCGCTCAAGCAGCAACGTTCGCATGACATTGCCCACCATTCCAGTGGCGCCAACCACGCCGATATTGGGTTTCTTGCCTTTTGCCACCTCGTCAGGCTAACCGTGCAACGAGCCACCAATGGCTGGGGTGCACACGACGCACGGCTCGTCGCCGCACGCCTTGCGCCGAAACCCGCACCCGTCGACGCGGCGAGTGCACGACGGTGACGTCACGCAGCCGCACATTGATGAAATCGGCTCCGATCGATGCCAACACATCGTCGGGGCTCAGGCGATTCGCCTGCCAGCCAAGGCGGGTGAGCACACGAATACGTGCCATGTACTTGGCGGCTTTCGGAATGCGCCACAACACGCGAACGAGTCCGCCGAGTGGAACCAGTGCCGTGTCGAGTGCGGTCCAGGTTCGAAAGTTGAGTGCGATGTTTCCACCGCTCTTGGTAACGCGCAGCGCCTCATTCACCAACGACAATGCGTCACTGCTGCTGCAGTGTTGCAAGGTGATGTACGAGAATGCGAAATCCACCGAACCAGTCTCGATGTCGAGCGTTCGACCGTCAGCCACGTGCACCGTTCGTAATGCGGTGGGCTGCCCGTGGTGGAACACGGTCTCTCGACACCTCTCGAGGAACGCCGCATCGACATCGGCGGCGTGAACCACACCAAATCGCTTGCTGAAACCCGCCGTCATGCGACCGATACCGCTGCCTATCTCCACCATGCTGAGCGCCGGAGTGACATCGTGACCCATACCGAACAGCGTGAGATACCTGCGCACCTCGTTGTCTCCGCCGGTGGTGAACGACTCGAGCGAAACGTCACCGGTTTTGTTGTCGAACACCCACCCCGTGCTTCGCACCGACTCGTCGGCACTCAACGACTCCGTTCGCAAGCCGGCACTTCGCCACGGCACGCCCTGTGGACGGCGCAAACGTTCCCCGATTCGTCGAAGCAGGGTCATCACTTACTTGCGTTCGGGTAACGGTGCCGAGTAATCGTCGCCACTGTCCAGCCCAAACGCGGTATGCAAGGCCTGTACGGCCTTTTGCATCATCGCTGCACGCACCACCACGGAAACACGGATGGTGGAAGTGGAAATCATCTCGATGTTCACGCCGTGGTCGGCCAACACTCGGAACATCTTGGCTGCCACACCAGGACTGGTCTTCATACCTGCGCCGACGAGTGACACCTTGGCAATGTCATCATCGTGGTTGACTCCGCCAGCCTTGAGATCGCGCGCAATGCGCGCAACGATCGGCTCTGCGGTTGCGACATCGGCCTTTGGCACGGTGAAGGAGATGTCCGTGGTTCCTGAGGTTGACGTGTTCTGCACGATCATGTCCACGTTCACGTTTGCCAATGCGAGCGCTTCGAAGATGTCTGCCGAGACACCGGGTCGATCGGGGACGGCAAGCACGGTGATCTTCGATTCGCTTGCGTCCTGAACGACACCCGAGATAACTGGCTCTTCCATGTTCTTCATCCTTTCGTGATGACGTCCCACCACCCATGTGCCTTCTTCCCACGTGAAACTCGATCGCACGTGAATGGGGACATCATGATTGCGGGCGAACTCCACTGAGCGCAGGGCGAGCACTTTGCTGCCGGCGCCTGCCATCTCCAACATTTCGTCGAACTGCAATACCGGCACCTTGCGCGCCTGCGGTACGACTCGGGGATCGGCCGTAAACACACCGGTGACGTCCGTGTAAATCTCGCATGAGTCGGCTTTCAGCGCTGCAGCAAGTGCCACAGCCGTGGTGTCACTGCCACCACGGCCCAACGTCGTGATCTCCTTTGCCGTGCTGATTCCCTGGAAACCCGCCACCACCGCAACCTTGTTGTCGGCAATGGCCGCACGAACTCGGTCGCCCTTCACTTCGAGGATCTTTGCCTTGGTGTGCACGGTGTCGGTGATGATTCCCACTTGCGAACCCGTGAAGCTCACCGCATCGACACCTGCGTCATGAAGCGCCATGCACAACAACGCCATGCTGATGCGCTCCCCTGTCGTCAGCAGCATGTCCATCTCGCGACTTGGCGGATTGGACGACACCTGATGTGCCAGCTGAAGCAGGTTGTCCGTTGCCTTGCCCATTGCCGATACCACCACCACCAATTGATGCCCAGCGGCACGGGTGGTGGCGATGTGGCGGGCCACATTTCGCATGCGCTCGGGGTCGGCAACCGAAGTTCCCCCGTACTTTTGCACGATGAGCGCCATGACGAAACAACGCTATCCGCGAACGATATGTGAGTCGGTAGCATTTCCCATTCGTGGGAACGTCAAAGCGAGATCGACAGAAGAAGAATCGTGATGCTCGTCGCGAGCAAGTGACGCGACGACAGCAGCAAGGCAGGGTACGCAAGCGCGGTGCTCAGGTTGGCGTC
>JBBANV010000003.1:34080-35369 GCA_040401775.1 Ilumatobacteraceae bacterium | reverse complement strand
CGACTGTTGTCGGATCGTGCGCCTGGCACGGTGAACAACTTCGTGTCACTTGCGCGATGGAAGTATTTCGACGGTACCCAGTGCCACCGCGTCATCGAGGACTTCGTCGTGCAGTGCGGCGACCCGACGGCAACAGGTAGCGGCGGTCCGGGCTATTCCTTCGCTGATGAGCTTCCACAAGCTGGTGAATACAAGATCGGTTCGTTGGCCATGGCCAACTCCGGCCCCAACACCAACGGCAGCCAGTTCTTCATCATCACCGGTAACAATGGTGCATCGTTGCCGCCGAGCTATTCGTTGTTCGGTGAAGTCGTCGACGGTCTCGATACCGCGGTGAAGGCCATGGGAGCACTCTTCAATCCCGATCCAGCAGCCAATGGCGTACCGCCGGCTGGTGAAATCGTCCTGAAGAGCGTCACCATCAGCGAGTCGTAAGCGCGTCGACGAGGGCGCGAACTGCGTCGTCGCTCACTCCAATTTCACGCACGTAGTTGCGTACCGAGCCGGATCGACTGGTGATGTCGTTGAGGATGATTGCCATCGCTCGCGGATCTGCCGCCGTGAATCGCGGTGGCATCCTGTCGTAAAGATTCGCCAGTTCGGGTTGATGTTGGCGTGCCCATGCTCGTAGCCGTGTCGTTGCGCTGCGTGTCAGCCCGTAGTCGGCAGCGATGATCGATTCATCCACGCCAAGTACACCCAGGACGAGTGCGGCCAAAATACCCGTTCGGTCCTTCCCTGCTGCACAGTGGAACACGGCGGGCAGTACCGTCTGTTGCGAGAGCAGGTTGATGGCGTCAGCAAACCGAGGCGCAGCTTCAGCAAGCATCTCCCGATACGCCCACACGAGGAATTCAACTTCGTCATCGAACTCCGGTGTTTGCGTTTCGCCCCACGTGGCATCGATGATCGGCAGATGGTGATACGCCACGTCATGGTCATTCACGGGGAACGTGCCGCGCTCGCGCACTTCGTTGTTCGTGCGCAGGTCCACCACCGTGCGAACACCGAGGTTGACGACAACGTTCGCATCGTCTGGCGTGAGTCGATACAAACCGTCGGCGCGGAACAAGGTGCGCCATCGGGTGTGGCTCCCGTCGTTCGTTGGATAGCCGCCGAGATCGCGGAAGTTATGCACCGCAAACAGCGGGACCACGCGTCGGTCGTCGCTCAACAGTGACTTTTCGTCGATCGCAGACATCGCACCATTACGGTAGCCAGAGGTGCGACCGACACAGTACGCTCGCGTCATGACACAAGGTGTGACATCGTCGATCGGCATCGTTGGT
>JBBANV010000003.1:14485-33980 GCA_040401775.1 Ilumatobacteraceae bacterium | reverse complement strand
ACAGTACGCTCGCGTCATGACACAAGGTGTGACATCGTCGATCGGCATCGTTGGTTCGGGAATCATGGCGGCAGGTATTGCAGAGGTTGCGGCACGCGGAGATGTGCGTGCAATCATTCGTGCACGCAGTGAAGCCTCCGTTGCGTCTGCACTCAAGCAGATTTCCGCGGGGCTTGCGCGGCAGGTGGACAAGGGCAAACTCGAGGCCACCGAGCGGGACAGGATTCTTGCCAACATCTCCACCACGACCGACCTCTCCGGTGTGGCCAATTGCGACATCATCATCGAGTCGGTGGTCGAGGATCTCGACACCAAGCAAGCGTTGTTTCGTGAACTCGATGCCATCGCCAAACCATCGGCGATCCTCGCCACCAACACCAGCACATTGGCAGTAGTGGAGATGGCCAAGGTCACCAAGCGTCCCGACCAGGTATGTGGTATCCACTTCTTCAACCCGGCAGCGGTGCTCCCGCTCGTGGAGATCGTGCGACCAATCACCGCAAGTGACGACACCATCGCGCGCGCCGCAGCCTTCGTTACCGCGATCGGCAAAGAAGGTGTGCACGTGTTGGATCGTGCCGGCTTCATCGTCAATGCGTTGCTGTTTCCCTACCTGAACAATGCCATTCGAATGCTGGAAGATGGCACTGCATCCATGGAAGACATCGACACGGCGATGAAGGGTGGCTGCAACTTCCCCATGGGTCCGTTTGCATTGCTCGACCTCGTCGGACTCGACACTTCGCTTTCCATCCTCGAAACGCTGCATGCGTCATTCGGTGATGCCAACTTCGCACCACGACCACGCCTACGCGAGTTGGTTGCACAGGGTCGTCTCGGTCGAAAGACCAAGGCCGGTTTCTACGTCTACTAGGACCGGCCCCCACGACTCGCGTTGGGGCGACCTCGCATTATTGCGCGCCACCAGTGGCTGGGATCGCGCGCCCCAACCAGTTGGTGACTGTGAGTACGAGTGGCCGGATGTTTCCACGTGGCCAGTGGATGACGACCTCATCGGCCAGGGTGCCGATCTCAACGCGTCCACCATCATCGACGGCTACCGTCACGGCTTGTTTGCGATGGAACGAAACAGCGACGATCCGGTGTTGTTCTGGTGGTCGCCCGCAGAACGATGCGTGATTCCACTCGACGGTCTGCGAATCACGCGTTCCATGCGCCGGAGTGCGCGGAGCTACCACGTTCGAATCAACACCAACTTCGAGCGCGTGATGCTCGGCTGTGCATCACGCGGTGGTGATGACAAGGTGTGGATTACTCCCCGATTCATCGACCAGTACTGCGACCTCCACGAACGCGGTTGGGCCCACAGTGTGGAGACCTACAACGAGGATGGGGTCTTGGTCGGCGGACTGTACGGTGTGCGCATCAGGAAGTTCTTTGCGGGCGAGTCGATGTTCCACTTGTCGCGTGACGCTTCGAAAGTTGCGTTGATGGCATTGGTGGACATCATGCGTTCGGCAAGGATGACACTGCTCGACGCACAGTGGCACACGCCGCACCTGGCCAGCCTTGGGGGCATCGTGGTGCCACGCGCCGACTATCTCTCTCGGCTCCGTGCCGCCACAACGCCTTAGCCTTGTCACCGTGACCGAACAGCGTCCGCGTAAACAACGCGACGAGCCGTGGCTCATGCGCACCTACTCGGGTCACTCTTCTGCCGAGGCCTCCAACGAGTTGTACCGCACCAATCTGGCAAAGGGTCAAACCGGTTTGTCGATTGCCTTCGACCTTCCAACACAAACCGGCTACGACCCCGATCACGTCCTGGCACGCGGCGAAGTGGGCAAAGTCGGTGTTCCCGTCGCGCACCTCGGCCATATGCGCACGCTGATGCGCGACATTCCACCAGCAACGATGAACACCTCGATGACCATCAATTCCACTGCTGCTTGGCTCCTTGCACTGTACGTGGCCAATGCAGAGGAACAGAACGTCTCCAGCACCGAGCTGCGAGGCACTACGCAAAATGACGTACTGAAGGAGTACTTGTCGCGCGGAACCTTCATCTTCTCGCCGTTGGCCTCCCGGCGCATCATCGTCGACATGATCGCGTGGGCAAACATCCACGCACCGAAATGGAATCCCATGAACGTGTGCTCCTACCACTTGCAGGAGGTCGGAGCCACACCGGTGCAGGAGATCGCATTCGCCTTCGCCAATGCAATCGACGTGTTGGATGCAGTTCGAGCCAGTGGCAAGGTGGACGACGATGCATTTCCCGGCGTATTCGCCTCGATGTCGTTCTTCGTGAATGCAGGAATTCGATTCGTGGAAGAAACAGCCAAGATGCGCGCAATGACCAACATGTGGGAATCCATTGGTCGCAAGCGGTACGGCATCACCGACGAACGCGCACTTCGCTTTCGATATGGCGTGCAGGTGAATTCACTCGGTCTCACCGAAGCTCAACCCGAGAACAACGTGCAACGCATCATGTTGGAGATGCTTGCAGTGACACTGTCCAAGCGTGCTCGCGCACGAAGCGTGCAACTGCCGGCATGGAACGAGGCCCTCGGGTTGCCGCGACCATGGGATCAACAATGGTCGCTGCGCATGCAACAGGTGTTGGCCTTCGAAACCGACCTGCTCGAATACGGTGACATTCTCGATGGTTCGCACGTGGTGGAGCGCCTCACAGCCGAGTTGGAGGAAGCAGCAACTACCGAGTTGCGCGAGATAGAGGCGCTCGGCGGGGCTTATGCAGCAGTCGACGAACTCAAGCGCCGCTTGGTTGCCTCGATGGCCGATCGCACGCGACGCATCGAGAGCGGAGAGCAAACGGTCATTGGCGTCAATGCCTTTACCGAAACTGCCACGTCACCACTCGGAGGCAACGACAACATCCTCCGCGTCGACCCCACGGTGGAAGCAGCCCACATAGCCGACGTGCAACAGTGGCGTAGTCGGCGTGATTCGAAGGCAGTGGCCGACGCGCTTCGTGACCTTCGGGCAGCAGCCGAAGGCAGTCGCAACATCATGGAACCATCGATTGCCCTTGCTCGGGCTGGTGGCACCACCGGTGAATGGGCCGGCACGCTGCGAGAGGTGTTCGGCGAATATCGTGCCCCCACCGGTGTCGGCGGCGTCGCCGCCCCGCGCGGGAGCGAACTCCAGGCTGTTGCGAAGCGGTCGAGTGCCCTCCCTGGCGGACCACCCCGACTCTTGGTCGCCAAGCCAGGTCTGGATGGCCATTCGAGCGGTGCCGAGCAAATTGCCATCGCTGCTCGCGATGCCGGAATGGAAGTCGTGTACGGCGGAATTCGACTGACACCACAACAGATTGCGGAGTCCGCCCGAGACGAAGACCCCGACGTCATCGGGTTGTCGATCCTCTCGGGTTCTCATCAAGCACTCGTGCCCGATGTACTACGCGAGTTGAACGCTGTCGGCGTCACCGCGCCCGTGATCGTCGGCGGAATCATTCCCGATGATGATCGAGCCACGCTGCTTGCTGCCGGAGTCACGGCGGTATACACGCCGAAGGATTACGCGGTCGCACGCATCATGTCCGACATCGTCGGCATCGTGGAGCGTCACCGCGCCGCGCACAAGAGGTAGCGCCAACTCGGTAGATCGGCGCTTACGGCAGCATCGTGGTGGATGGCGCCACGGGAACGAATCCTGTTGCGGGTGGCATCACCAGTTCGTCACCTGCTTCGACGCGATCCGGATTCGTGATGCCGTTCAAGTCCATGAGCGCTTGCATGTCCACCTGAAAATTCGAGGCAATGGCAAACAAGGTGTCGCCGCGCTGCACCACGTACGTAATCGGTGGCTGATACACGGTGGTGGTAGTGGTCGAGGTGGTCGTCGCGACGGTGGTGGGAACCGCTTCAATTCCACTGTCGTTTCGCTGGGCAAAGAACAGGGCAAGCCCACCCGAGATGAGGGTGAGCGCCAGGAGCGTCCACTGCAGTCGACCACGAAGAAACATCGAATTCATGCTAGGAGTCCGTGACTGTGGACCCCAGGCGAGTGAGTCGAATCCGGTTGTAACGGGCAACGATGATGCACGGCATGTTCACCGCGAGACCGAACGCAACGTTGATCACCACCCACCACCCACGGCTCCACGCCATGGTGAGTGGAATCACTGCAAGCAATGCGAAGTGCACGCGCTCCGCCCGCAACGACTCGGCTGCGAATCGAGCACGACCCCCCTCCCGCACCGAGGGTAGGTGTCGTTTGCTGACACCACCAAACCACGTGCCTGCTTCCGGTAGTCGGTCCTTCCAACGTCGCACGCCAAGCCAACGCTCATAACGCCGCCGACTCTCCCACCGTCGTAGTCGAGTCAGCCCACCATCATCATGCAAAGCCCTCCAATCGCGCTGGGCAAACCACCACCCCACACCAACTCCGCACACCAACCACACGGTCGCATTGAATGCCGCTGACCACCACGTGAGGTCGCTCACCGCAAACGTCTCGTCATTCCACGTCGCACTCAGCGACGAGCATCCATGAACATGCCGCGCAGCGCCTGGTAGTTCTCGATGCAGTGACCCGCGCCGAGCACCACGGCTTCTAGCGGCTGTGGCGACAATTGCACCGGAACCTTGGTTTCGTACTGCAAACGTTCGGGGAGGCCCCGCAAGAGTGCTCCACCACCCACCAGATAAATACCGCGCATCAACAGGTCTTGAGCCAGCTCCGGCGGTGTCACCGCGAGACACTCCTTCACCGAGTCGATCATCTGCGTGACTACTTCGTCGAGTGCCTCGCGAATTTCTGCAGCCGTCAACACCACGGTCTTGGGGAGACCGGTAACGAGATCGCGACCCTTCACTTCGGCATCACGGTCGGCGGCAGACGGTTGAGCACTTCCGATCTGTTTCTTGATTTCTTCTGCCGTGCGTTCACCGATCGCCAGACCATGTTCTTTGCGCACCCATCCCTGGATGGCTTCATCCATGGTGAAGCCACCAACCCGCTCGGCACGGAGGGTGACGATGCCTCCGAGGCTGATGACGGCGGTTTCCGTCGTACCGCCACCGATGTCCACCACCATGTTGGCAATGGGTTCTTCGATGGGGAGATCGGCGCCGATTGCGGCGGCCATCGGCTGTTCCAACAACTGAGCATCGGCAGCACCCGCTCGACGAGTGGCCTCGGTAACGGCACGCCGTTCCACCTCGGTGATGGCTGATGGCACGCAAATCAGCACCTTCGGGCGGGCAAACCGGGATACCCCGGCCCGCTTGAGGAGCAAACGAATCATCTGTTCGGTGGTCTCGAAGTCGGTGATTGCTCCACCTCGCAGTGGTCGCACCGCCACGATGAAACTCGGGGTGCGTCCGATCATGTCCCAAGCTTCATGGCCGGTCGCCAATACTTCGTTGGTGCGACGGTTCTTGGCAATCACCGTCGGCTCGTTCATGATGATGCCCTCGCCCTGCTTGTACACCAGGGTGTTCGCGGTACCGAGGTCGATTGCAAGGTCACGTGCCATGGTTATCTCCCCTGTCGCTGCTCTCGTGCAATACGGATCTGCTCACGCAAGTGCTCGCGCGAATCGTCCGAAAGGGCATTCAGGTGGCGACGAAATTGGGCGGCACCATCCACGGGCTTGTGTCGACGATCGTCGGTTGCCACGAGATAGGCCAGTGTTGCAGCAGATGCAATGGAGATCGATGCAAACACCAAGCTGGTCACCGACGTTGCTGCGAGGACGAACGCCGACACCGCAATCATGAAGACGCCCGCATCGAAGTGCTGTCAACAGAAGATACCGACACGGGGTTCACGGCATTGGTTCCCCAATCGCTACCGCTACTCCACTCTTCCTTCTTCCAAATTGGAACGCTCTGTTTCAATGCGTCGATACAAAAACGTGCGGCATTGAACGCCTCGGGGCGATGCGGGGCCGACACCACCACCATCACCGAGGACTCGCTCAGTTGCAACTCGCCAAGTCGGTGCACCAGTGCCACTCGACCAAGGGTGGGAAAACGACGGCGAGCTTCATCGATGACATCCTGCAGTTTCGCTTTTGCAATCTCGCCGTATGCCTCGTAGGTGAGCGATGTCACGCCGGTTCGATCTTCAGCATGATCCCGCACGACGCCCGAAAACAGGACCACTGCACCACACTCGGGTGAGAGAGCCCACTGGTACAAACTCGCAACGTCGAGCGGCGAGTTTGACACTTCGACGCGGTCGTGTCTCATCGATGTTCAGCGTACTTGCGAACCGTCATAGGCTCTAGGCGCGTGGCCGAAGACGAGACGCCGAACCCGTTCAACAATCCGTTGTTCGCGCAGTTTCAGCGAGCGATGTCGGCACAGGGTCCCTTGCAGTGGGACGTGGCACGACAAACTGCACTGATGTCCGCCACACAGGGAGCCGCAGAGCACAACGTGGACCCTCAACGCCGAATCGCCGTTGAGTCGCTGGCTGCCGTCGCGCAGATGCACGTTGCCGAGATCACCGGTCGGGAGATTCGGAATCTTGGAAAGTTGGAAGTGGTAGGGCGTGCCACGTGGGTGAACCTCACGCTCGATGCGTGGAAACCATACTTTGACGAGCTTGCACGAGCAATCAGCGGTGCACCCGAAAACGCGACAGCTGACGACGACAGCACCGATCCAATGATGAAGATGCTGGCAAACATGAGCCGGATGATTGCTCCATCCATGCTGGGCATGTCGGTGGGAACGTTGGTGGGTCGGCTCGCCGTAAACACGTTCGGGCAATTCGACCTGCCATTGCCACGCGAACCTCACGGCAAACTCGTGATCGTCATCGGCAATGTCGACAGTTTTGCCGACGAGTGGTCGATTCCTCGTGAAGACATGACGATGTGGGCGCTGACCCACGAGTTGGTGAGCAGTGCAGTGTTTGGCGTCGATCATGTGCGTGATGCATTACGCCAGATGGTGATCAACTTTGCCGCAGGATTTCGACCCAACCCGGGTGCACTCTCCGACGGCATCGGCCAGCTTGACGTGTCATCCGGAGATCCGATGAAGATCCTGGATTCCCTGTTGTCCGATCCAACCGTGCTGCTTGGTGCACAGCGTTCCGACGCTCAGAATCGAGTTGCGCCATCGCTCGATGCGGCAATGGCCGCAATCGTCGGCTACATCGATCACTGTGTCGATCGCGCCAGTGCTCGAATCCTGGGTGAAGGATCGCGAATAGCCGAGGCGGTGAGGCGTCGACGGGTTGCCCAATCCGGTGATCGAGTGTTCGTCGAGCGACTATTGGGAATCGATCTCACCCCCGAGCGGGTGGCGATTGCCCAACAATTCGTTGCCGGGGTACTTGAGCGAGCGGGAGAAGAAGGTCTCGGCCAACTGGTGAACAAGCCGGGAAACTTGCCGACACCTGCAGAAATCGTCGCACCAGGACTCTGGCTCGCCCGTCTCGAAGGCGGGAACTAGGCGGGACGTTCGAACTTGTAACCCAAACCGCGAATGGTGAGGATTGCCGTGGGGTTCCCAGGGTCGACTTCCACCTTGGACCGCAATCTCTTGATGTGTACGTCCAACGTCTTGGTATCGCCGTAGTAGTCGCTCCCCCACACGCGATCAATCAGCGTGTCGCGGGTCAGAACCCGACCCGCATTGGCGACCAGTACGTACAGCAACTCGAACTCCTTGAGTGGCAACTTGGTGACGTTTCCGCGTACGGTCACCACGTGCTGCTCGGGATCGATCGTGACGTCACCAACGTTGATGCTGGTGCCGGATTCGATCGTTCCGGCAGAACCCATCGCACTACTGCGACGCAATGCCGCGCGAACGCGTGCGACGAGTTCGCGAATTCGGTACGGCTTCACGATGTAGTCATCGGCTCCGACTTCCAGACCAACCACCGTGTCGAGTTCCGTACCCTTTGCCGAAACCATGATGATGGGTACTTGGCTTTTCTTGCGTATCTCGCGACACACATCGGTGCCCGAGACCTTCGGCAACATCACATCCAAGAGCACGATGTCCGGATTCACCCTGTCGAAATTGGAGAGCGCTTCGGCACCATCACGGGCGACTTCCACTCCAAAACCCTCACGGCGAAGTCCCACCACCAGCGCGTCGATGAACGCTTCTTCGTCCTCCACCACCATCACGGTTTGGGCTGCATTGGGGTTCATACGGACACTCTCCCTACGTCCACATTCTGATCGGGGGAACTGTCGACGTCAGTTGTGGTCTCGCGCGGCAGCACGATGGTAAACGTGGATCCGCGACCTTCCTCCGACACCACCGACACCGTTCCACCATGGTTGGACACCACGTGCCGCACGATCGAGAGTCCGAGGCCGACACCACCCGTGGTCCTCGATCGCGCTCGGTCCACTCGGAAAAAACGTTCGAAGATTCGTTGGTGATCCTTGGCAGCGATTCCGATGCCCTGATCGATGACCGCGATACTCACCAGTTCATCGGTTGCGTGCACTTCCACCATCACCTTCTTGCCATCACCGCTGTATTTCACCGCATTGGTCACGAGGTTTTCGAGGGCCGATACCAGCTGCATTCGATCGCCCAACACTCGAACGGGAACCGTGTGTCGCACCTCGATGGACACACCCGTCCGCATGGACTCATGCTGCAATCGTGCGACAACCTCATTGACCACTTCGCTGATGACCACCGGTTCCCAGTCGTCGGTACCACCGAACTCGATCCGTGACAGGTCCAACAGATCGTCCACGATTCGTGACAATCGGTAGGACTCATCGACTATTCGCGATGTGAGACGTTCGATCACCTGTGGATCCGTTTCGCCGATCATGGTGTCGGCCAACGCAGCGATTCCGCCGATTGGCGTCTTAAGTTCGTGGCTCAGATTCGCCACGAAGTCCGTGCGCACCGTATCGATTCGGGCCTGCTCCGTGACGTCTTCGACGGTGCCGACGAGCTTGCCGTCGGTCAGTCTCTGCGTGCGTAGGTCGAATGAACGCGAAGGTGATCCAGCGGTGTCAAATCTGCGGTGTTGAGCCTGGGAGCCAACGGTATCTTTCAGCAGCGCCACCACGGCCTCATCCACCAGTACGTCGATGTGTCGAATCCCACTGATGGCTTGGGCCGCCGCATTCTTGAACAGCACCACGCCATTGGCATCCGAAATCACCACGCCACTCGGCAGTGAATTCAGTGCGGCACCAAGCACACCGTCCGCCATGCCCAACGACGGAGACTCAACCGACTCCGTCGAGCCTGCGGTGTGTTGGGTAGAGCCAGGAGCCACTTGGTGCGAGTCAGTACGACCGGCAAGTACGCGTCGGCGTGCCACGGAGACACCGAGTGCCGCACCCACCAGGAATGTCGCAATCGCGAACAAGTAACTCATCGCGACTTCTGCTGTTATCCCTGCGTAATCGGAAACTCGCCAGTGGCATCACGCTGGCGCTGACGCTGGATTGCGCGAAGTTCCGGCTTCCAGCCGGTGAGGGCAAACTGCACTCGCTCACCAACGTTGACCGCGTGGTCGCCAATGCGCTCGTAGAAGCGAGCCACGATCGCCAGTTGCACGGCGAGTTGCAAATCCATACGTTCACGCGCGTGAGTTTCGAAGATCGCCTGAACGAACTGGCGGTGCAAGGCGTCGAGAAATGAGTCCATGTCTTCGATCGCGGCTGCCGTTGCTGCATCATTTTCTGCAAACGAATTGATGGCGGATTGATACAACTGCTCGGCTTGCTCACTCATCTTGGAGATGAGTCCGCGCAAGACGGGGTCGATTTCTTTTCCATAGATACGACGGGCTGCCTTGCAAATGTTCACGGCCAAATCTGCCGAACGCTCGAGGTCGCTCGTGATCTTGAGGATCGACACCAATTGGCGTAGTTCACCCGCTACCGGTGCTTGTAGTGCCAGGATTTCGAACGTTCGACTCTCGATGTCGTGGGCTCGCGCATCAATTTCATCGTCGGACTGCACCAGATAGTCAGCACCCTCAAGATCTCCGCTCAGCAACACGTTGGTGGCTCGAGGAACCACTTCGATCACCGAGGCTCCGAGGCGAACCACCAGTGCCCGTAGCTCGTCAAGTTCGGAGTGGTATGACTTTCGGGTCTCTTCCATGGTCTCTACGGTAGGCACGCTACGCCCCGAACCCCTGTTACGTCATGCAAAAACCTAAACGCCCGTTGGATTACTGCTGAACAGTACGTGAACAGGCCTAGCGCGACTGCGTTGCCACGACCCATTCGTACAACTGCCGCTGGGCATCGTTCGGGGTATGGTGCTCACCGACCTGCGTCCAGACGTTGTCCTTATTCATTCGATAATGCACGTTGTTGTCGTCCAGCAAGAACGACAACACCGTATCGAGCCATGCCCGGTGCTTGGGATGGGTCAAGCGAACTAAGGTCTCGACGCGACCCTGCAAGTTTCGAATCATGAGGTCGGCAGAGCCGATGAGGTGAAGTGGTTCGTCACCATCGTGCCCATGGTCGAAGCGGTAGATCCGTGAGTGCTCGAGATACCTCCCGAGAATCGATCGAATTCTGATGTTGTCGGAGAGTCCGGGTACTCCGGCCCTCATGCAGCAGATTCCGCGCACGATGAGGTCGATCTTGACGCCTGCAGCACTCGCCGCATACAAGGCTTTGATCACCTCGGGGTCCTGGACTGCATTCAACTTGAGCGTGATGCGACCTTTCTCGCCGAAGGTGGCCTCATGTTCGATGAGCGTGATGATCTCCTTCTTCAATTGGTGTGGCGCAACGTAGAGCTGTTCGTACTTCGGCTCACGACCGTATCCGGTCAGATAGTTGAACAACTGCGTGGCATCTCGCCCCACGGCGTCCTCGCATGTGAAGAAACCGATGTCCTCGTAGACACGCGCCGTCACCGAGTTGTAGTTGCCGGTTGCCAGGTGCACGTACCGACGTATGCCACCTGCCTCCTCGCGCACCACCAGGATGCACTTGGAGTGCGTTTTCAAACCCACCAATCCGTAGTTCACGTGCACACCTGCGAGTTCCAGCTCTCGCGCCCAACTCACGTTTCGAGCTTCGTCGAATCGAGCCTTCAACTCCAACACCACCGCAACCTGCTTGCCAGCTTCGGCTGCCCGAATCAGGTGTCGTGCAATTTGGCTATCACCAGAAGTGCGATACAAGGTCATCTTGATCGACAGCACCTTGGGATCGCGTGCCGCCTGCTCTACGAACATCTCCGTTGATGAGGCGAAGGACTCATACGGGTGGTGCACCAACAACTGTCGCGATCGAATGACGTCGAACACCGACTTTCCTGCCTCATCAGCTGCAGCAAGGCGTCCGGCCGTCACGGGAGTCCATGGCTTGAACCGAAGTCTCGGCATGTCGAGGTTTGCAAGCTGCTGTAAGGCCGACAACTCCACGAAGGAGTCGTGACGAATCACATCGACAGGCTCCAATTCCAACTCCGCACACATGCGCGTGAGTGCAGCTTCACGAATGTTGGTCTGCACCTCCAACCGCACTGCACGACCGAAACGACGACGGCGAAGCTCCATTTCCACCGCTGCGAGGAGGTCTTCGGCGTCTTCGTCGTCGAGTGACAGGTCGGCATTTCGAGTGACACGAAATCGCGAAACGCTGACGATCTCCATTCCCGGAAACAATCGATCCAGGTGCGCCTCAATGAGGTCTTCCAACAAGATGAAATCGTTCGAATCAGGAATCGGAATGAATCTCGGAAAGTTCCTCGGCACCTTCACCCGCGCAAAACGTTCTTCGCCGGAGTCGGTGTCGCGAACCGTTACCGCCAAATTGAGCGCCAAATTGGAGATGTACGGGAACGGATGCGATGGGTCAACCGCCAATGGAGTGAGAATGGGAAAGATACGACTCTCGTAGTCGGTGGTGAGGGCTTCGCGAACTCTCTTGCCCAACTTCGCCCACTTCACGATCCTGACGCCGCTCGCCGCGAGGGCTGGCAACAATTCGCTCGTCAACAACCGCTCTTGTTTGGCGACGAACTGCTGCACGCGTACCGAGATCTCCGCCAGCTGTTGCGTGGGAGTGCGGCCATCAAGACTCAACTCGGCCACCTCGCCCGCGATCTGGTCGTGCAATGCTGCGACTCGGACTTGATAAAACTCATCCAAGTTGGAGGCACTGATGGCCAAGAATCTGATTCTTTCCAGGAGCGGAAGCTGCGAGCCAACGGCGAGCGACAACACTCGTTCGTTGAAGTCGAGCCAACTCAACTCACGATTGATGAATGGGGAATCGATACCAGCACCGTATTCGTCCCCGCGAAGCAGGGTGCGAGAAGTGGGCCGATTTCTGCGCTTCGTCATGAAAGGTTCACTCGATGTTCATGACTCGCGTGGACTCCCAGCTCACATGCGCCGGAAGAGGCGCTAGTTGTTGACTTCGGCGGGGAACCACTCCACGCTGACGTTCTCGTTCTCGGCATCCTTGTTGACGCGTTCACGATTACGGCGGAACTGGCTGTCCTTCATCGGAACGTACAAAAGTCGCATATAGGCACGACGGGCGAACTCATCGATGAGCTCCGGATCGCCATAGTCGCCGACGATTTCCCAGTGGGGGTACACCGGTCCGGTGTAGGTGATGCGGATATGGGCGCGTGGTGGTTCTTTGGTGACGTCAGACATCGGAGCTCCTCGGGAACAAAGAGGCTATCGTCGGAACGAATGGGCGAGCTCGTAGCGGCGCTGGACATAGGCACCAACAGCTTTCATCTGGTGATCGCCAAACCGGTTCCCGGTGGCTTCGAAGTGGTCACTCGCGAGAAGGACGTGGTGAGACTCGGCCACGGTGGTGGGGACATGAAGGAACTCTCCGACGAGGCGATCGAGCGCGGAGTAGGGGCCCTCGCCCGTATGGCCGAGATTGCGTCATCGCATGACGCTGAAGTTCGCGCAGTGGCAACCAGCGCGGTTCGCGAGGCCAAGAATCGATCGGACTTCATCAAACAGGTGCGCAAGGCAACCGGCATCAAGGTCGAGGTCATCTCCGGTGTCGAAGAAGCTCGTCTCATCCATCTCGGAGTGCTCAACGCCATCGGAATTCACGATCAATCCATGTTCGTGTGCGACATCGGAGGCGGCAGTACCGAGGTGGTGGTTGGTCTTGACGATGAGGTGATGTTCGCCCGCAGCTTCAAACTGGGTGCCGTGCGACTCACCGATCGTTTCTTCTCCGGTACCACTCTGCACCCAAGTGCGATTCCCAGCTGTCGCTCCTTCATTCGGTCGTCGTTGTCGGTGGTTGCTCCCGAAGTGCTGGAGCTGGGATTCGAGGCGGTGGCCACCTCGTCGGGCACTGCAGAAACAATTGCACGGATCATCCTGCGGTCGCGCGGTAGCTCGGAACCAAAGACCATGAACCGGTTCGAGTTCACCGCGGACGAAGTGCGTTCAGTGGTAACGGAACTCCAGGGAGCTCCAACCATCGATGAACGTGCAAGGAGATTTGGACTCGAACCGAATCGTGCGGACATCATCTTGGCTGGTGCGCTCATCCTCGAAGGAGTCGTCGACGTCTTCGAACTGAAGTCGTTGATGTTCTCCGACTACGCCCTTCGCGAGGGTTTGCTCTTGGACACGCTTCGTCGCGAGGGCCTCATCGAAGTGGACGACGACCATGATGCCGCCCGTCGAAGTGTTCAGCAACTTGCCGACCGTTGCGACGATCGCACCGAACACTCACAGCACGTGGCCGAACTCGCCACTCAACTCTTTGATGAACTCGAGGAGCCCCTCAACTTGCAACCCGAATGGCGCCGCTACCTGGAGTTCGCGAGCCTTCTGGCGAACGTTGGCGTGGTGGTGTCGCATGCAAAACACCATCTGCACTCCTATTACCTCATCCGCAATTCGGAACTCATGGGCCTCACCGATCAAGAAGTTGAGATCATTGCGCAAGTCGCGCGATACCACCGAAAGAGCGTGCCCAAGCGTGACCATGCGGAGTTTTCCGCCCTCTCCACCACCGACCAGCGCATTGTGCAGAGTTTGGCCGGCATCCTGCGGATTGCCATTGGACTCGACCGCACCTACGACGCACGAGTGAAATCGGCATCCGTCAAAGTGAGCGCCAACGAATTGCTGATTGCGGCCAAATCGCGAGGAAAGAAGAGCGACATTTCGCTCAATCTCTACGCGGCGAATGAGCGAAAGGGTTTGCTCGCCGACGTAAGCAACCGGAAAGTGAAATTCACCGAGGCGTGAGCCTCGGACACCAACTCAGGAGTGCGGTGTCGAGCCGCTCTCCGGCTTTGATTCCTTGTTGACCTCGGCGTTGCCTTCCGAGAGTCCCTTCTTCAATTCACCTTGGGCGCGACCCAGGTTGCGAGCAATCTTGGGCAGACGCGAGCCACCGAACAGCACTACGACGAGAGCGATAATGATCCAAATCTCTGGTCCACCTGGCATACCAGCACCTTAGCAGTGGCTACGCGGTGATGGAACTGCGACTTGCTTGGGCGCGCTGACGGCGCAGGCGACGACGCTCACGCTCCGACAGACCACCCCAGATACCGAACTTCTCACCGTTGGCGAGTGCGTATTCGAGACACTGTTGGCGAACTTCGCAACCTCTACATACCTCTTTGGCTTCACGGGTGGAGGCGCCACGCTCGGGGAAAAAGAGGTCGGGGTCCACTCCCAAGCAGTTGGCTTGGTCTTGCCATGCGCGGTCGTCGCCTTCCGTCGCTTCGATTCGTTGGTTCACTGAGTCCTTCTCTCTACCCCGCCCAAATAACAGCGGTGTCATTCTGACAGATGGGTGGGTGCGAATGCAAATCGGACATCCACTCAGACGTTGCCCGACGACGAGCGACGAGCGCGTCGGCTAACTCGCGCGCCGGCGCCCGCCTGCGGCACGCAGTGATCGTTTGTGCTCCAAGAAGTCGACGAGCACGTATTCGCCGAGGGTCTCTGGCGTTGTGAAGAATGCCCGCCCTTTGTTGATTGCAGTGAGCTGTTCGATGAAACTCCGCAAGGCACCGTCAGCGTCGAGCATGAAGGTGTTGATACGAATACCGTCACGCGTGCATCGCATGACTTCCCGCAGCGTGGTTTCGATCGTCGAGTAGGCGGGCGGGTAACTGAAGAACACTTCCCCGTCGGGGCGAATGTGCGCAGTCGGTTCGCCGTCGGTAATCATGATGATTTGCTTGGTTCCCGACTGACGAGCCAACATCCGTCGGGCAAGCGCGAACCCATGCTGCATGTTGGTTCCGTAGACGAAGTCCCATGACACCTCAGGGAGCTGTTCATGGCGCAATTCACGGGCCGTTTCACTGAAGCCAACGAGACCCATGTAGTCCCGCGGAAACTGCGACGAAATCAGGGAATGCAGAGCCATGGCCACCTTCTTGGCGGGAAGAAAGTTGTCCCGCATCGGCATGGAGAGTGAAAGATCCACCATCAATACGGTGGACGACCTGGTGAGTTGCTCCGTCTGATCGATCTCGAAGTCGTCTGGCAAAAGACGTAGCGGCAAACCACCCCCCTGTCGACGAAGCGTGTTTCGCAGTGTTTGTTGCAAGTCGAGGTGGAACGGATCGCCATACTCATACGGCTTGGTGTCGTGTGCCCGCTCATGTCCGGTGCCAACGCGTTCGATCCGATGTTGGCCGAGGGTGTCCTGCTCGAGGCGACCAAAGAGGTCACTCAACGCCTGTTTACCGATCTTGCGCAGACCTCTCGGTGTGAGCTCCAGCCTGCCCTCCTTCTGGTCGACGAGACCTGCCTGTCGGAGGGTCTCCGTGAGCCGAGCAAGCCGATCCAACGACTCTGCCGTCACATCGCCCAAGAGGTCACGCACCTTGTCGAGATCGACTTCTTGGAGGGCGGCCGGCGAGGTGGCGTTCTGCAGGAACTGCTCGAGATCATCGAGGTCGCTCAGTTCCTGCATGCTGCGCAGCGCCTCGCTGAATGGCATCGCTTGGTCGCCGGTGAATTCCTGTGAATCGCCCCAACCCATATCGGGGAACATTGCCTGCATGTTGGCGTTGAGTCGCTGCATCTGCTCGCGCACTTCGTTGTCGCCGAGCATCTGGTCGGTGAGTTCCTGCAACTCGGCACGTTGTTCGGGGGTCATCGAGTTGAGAATGGCTTGAGCTGCTGCCATGCGTTTGGCGATGAGCTCGAGGAGTTCGTCGAGAGTGGCGGGGTTCTCCGGGAAGAACTCCCCGAACTGCTTCATGAACTCCTCGAACTGCGGATCCTCACCGCGCTGTCGACGCTCGATCATGTCGTTGAGCGCCCTCATCATGTCGTTCATTCGTGCCAGCGCCTCAGGGGTGATGTTCTCGATACCGCTTGCCACCTGTTCGAATTGGCGCTTGGAGAGTTGCTCCCGTAGTCGCTCGGAGAGTCGCTCGAAACGTAGTTGTGCTTCCGGAGATTGAAAGTCGTAGTGCGATAGGGCCTCGATCTTGCGAGCCAAGTCATCGGGCAACATGTCCAGCTGAAGTCGGCGATTCATTGCTGACTCCTTGGCTACGTCGGCACGACGGGAGTCGCCGGATTCCGCCGCGGCACGCTCCACTGAATCCACTGCGAGGCGTTCCTCGTCCACGATGTCGTTGAGCTCGCTGGCCACGTCATCGAACTCGTGGCCGACGTTGCCACGCTCGCGGATTTCCTTGCGTTTTTCACGGAGACGCTCGAGGGCCTGGCGAACACCCTCGATGTTCCGACCGTTTCGGTCGCGCATCCCCTGCTGCATGATGCGACGAAGGGCGGCGTTGGGGTCGCCATGGTGGATCAGCTCGTCGGTGAGTTCACTCATCACCGAGTCGGCATCGAGCTCGAAACCCTTCTGCGTGCCGTCCCAGCGCGAGTACGTAAAACGAAGGCCCACAGGCGAACCGTAGCATGAGGGGCACGATGCGTTACCCACGCACGATCATTTTCGTCGACCTCTCGGGGTTTACTTCATTCATTCAGCGCACTGACGATGATCAAGCCAAGGCGATGCTGAAGGACTTCCGTGAAGTCTCACGTGACCTCGCGTCCGAAGTTGGGGTACGAATCGCCAAGCACCTGGGTGACGGCTTCATGGCCATTGCAGTGGAACAAAATGCGGGAGTGATCTTTTCGCTGGAGCTGCAGCGACGATTCGCCGAGCGCCTGGGCGAACTCCGATTGCGTATCGGAATCGCCTCGGGGCTCATCATCCTGTTCGAGGGTGAGGACTACATCGGCGATGCGCCAAACTTGGCATCGCGGTTGTGCGACGAAGCTGCAAACTACGGAATTCTCATGCCCACCGAAGACGCAGTGCATCTTCCCGAAGGCATCACCGCCGAACCCGTCGGCTACTTCAACCTGCGTGGCTTCGACCATCCCGTGCATGCATCACGACTGGTGGGGCTTGCGCCGACCACCTACCGAAACGACACCGGCGAACACTGGACTCGCACACCGTTCGCGGTGTGAGTTCGCTGCCAAGCCGGTACTAGACCGCTGCTGAACGGCCTCGATACACGGCTCGGCCACTGGATGCGTCTTTGTTGAGGCGCTTTGCCAGGTGCAACCCTTCCAACACGAACTCCACTGCACTTGCAATTGCTGCAGGTGACTCATCGCCGTCACCAATCTTGACTGCGAGGGCTCGCAGGTCGGGAACCTGCTTGGCGAACTCCAGCAAGTCGGTGGATGTCACGTCCTCGCCGGTGTTTGCCACTGCGCCAGCCTCGAATGCCGCCACGATTTCCTTGGTCTTGTCGCCGGATACTCGGCGCTTGAACACCTGCAGTACGGCTCCACGGAGCAACTGCTCGAACACTGCCCCCTCGCGTCCATCGTCAACGCTCTCGATCTCGATCTTTCCGGCGGTGGATGCCACCAACGCGTCGAGGTCGCTCACTCGCGGTGCCACCATGGTCTCCCCTGCACGTAGGCCGCGGCGTACTGCATTGGCGGCAAGCAATTCATGGTTGCTCACCGACACGCGAACGCTCACACCACTGCGCTGACTCACGTTGGCGTTGGCGCGGGCCAAGTGACTGATTTCGGCGACGATCTCTTCCATGAACGCCGGGTAGTGCACCGCGACGTCGCCGATGGTCGACGGGCGCGCTTCTTGTCGGATGATCTGCATCTCGGTGGCAACGTCGAGTGGATAGTGGGTGCGAATCTGGCTACCGAAACGATCCTTCAGAGGAGTAATGATGCGACCACGATTGGTGTAGTCCTCCGGGTTGGCAGAAGCAACGAGCAGCACATCGAGCGGGAGGCGAATCTTGTAGCCACGTACTTGCACGTCGCGTTCTTCCAACACGTTGAGCAATCCCACCTGGATGCGCTCCGAGAGGTCGGGCAACTCGTTGATCGCAAAAATGCCGCGGTTGGTGCGCGGTACCAACCCGTAATGCAACGTGAGTTCATCGCTCAGGTATCGACCTTCAGCAACCTTGATGGGGTCGACTTCACCGATGAGATCCGCAATCGACGTATCGGGAGTGGCGAGCTTCTCGCCGTAACGATCATCGCGATGGACCCAGGTAATCGGAGTGTCGTCACCGTGTTGCGCTACGGCATCCCGAGCATGGCGCGATACCGGGTGATAGGGATCGTCGTTGATTTCACTCCCAGCGACGATCGGCATCCACTCGTCGAGAAGGCCCGTGAGTGAACGAATGATGCGCGTCTTGCCCTGACCACGTTCACCGAGAAACACGATGTCGTGACCGGCCAACAACGCGTTGTGCAACTGTGGCATCACCGTGTCGTCATAACCAAGGATGCTTTCGCTGAGCGGCTCACCGGCACGAATGCGTGCTACCGAGTTTTCGCGAATCTCTTCCTTCACCGAGCGAGACTTCCAGCCCGACGTCTTCAATTGTCCAAGGGTGGTAGCCGTGGGTTTCATCGCCCTTCACCGTAGACGGTGCACACCAACCGGTCGGAGTTGAGCCCTCGATGCGTGGAATTCGCGCACTTTGGCGCAGACGACGGAGTACTACTTCGTCGAAGGCTTCACGGTGTCGGTGGTGGACCGTTGTCCGGTCTTCCTGGAAGATGACTTTCTTGGTGCGCTCAAGGTCGAATTGGACTTGGACTTGGAGGTGGAGGTAGACACCGTCGTACGAGTGGTTGCTTTGGATCCGGAATCTGCAGGTGTCGACATCACTTCGCCTGTTCGGGTCACCACCACCACCTGAAGGTCTTCGGTGCTCGAGCCATTGGCTGGCATCGACAAACTCTTGGCTTCTTCCGGTGTCACGGACTTCACCAGTTGACCATCCTTGTAGACGTGCACCAGGGCACCCTTTGGTGCGACAACTTCCAGCTTCAACATTCGTCCAACGTTTCGAATGACGGCCGCGAGCGGTCGAGTCGAAGCGGGAAGTGCTGGTGCGGGTGTACCAACGGCAGGGCGCACACCGACGGCTGGAACCACCGATCGTGCCGCAGCAACGGGAGCCAGCGATGTCGTGGGAGTGGTGGATGGTGTCGTCGTTGGCACCACTACCGGGGACGTAGTCGTCGGGGCCACGTTTCGAGTCGGACGAGCAACGGACGTCGTCGTTGCGGGCTCGTCGTCTCCACC
>JBBANV010000003.1:5445-14385 GCA_040401775.1 Ilumatobacteraceae bacterium | reverse complement strand
CGATTGAGCGAACCGGTGCCGGGATTGCTCACGACATTTCGCGTCGACGACGTGGCGATCGCCGAAGCCACATCTGCCGGGGACATCGAAGGATTCTGCGACAACGCCAACGCTGCAACTCCGGCAACGTGTGGTGCTGCCATCGACGTACCCGACATTGAGCGCGTCGCACTGTCGGAAGTGTGCCCCGCCGACACGATGTTGGATCCGGGGGCGAAGACATCCAAGCACGAGCCAAAGTTGGAGAACGAGGATCGATCGTCGCTCGAGGTGGTCGAGCCCACGGTGATGGCGAGCGGTTCGCCGGCTGGCGACACCGTGCACGCACTCACATTGGAATTGCCGGCTGCGACGACGAACGTAACGCCATCGGCCACACCACGCGCTACCGCCAGGTCGAGTGCGGCAGAGCGCGGCCCGCCGAGGCTCATGTTGGCAACCGCTGGAACTCCACTCTGGTGGTGGGTGATGATCCAGTCGATTCCAGCGATGATGTCGGAGGTGCTACCCGAGCCACTGCAGTTCATGACGCGAATCGGCACGATGAGGGCGGCTGGCGCCACGCCGTAGTTGGTGCCGGCAATGGTGCCGGCAACGTGCGTGCCGTGGCCATGGCAGTCGCTGCTGCCGTTGCCGTCACTGATGCTCGAGAAACCCGTTGCCACGCGACCAGTGAGGTCGCTGTGGGTGGCGCGCACGCCGGTGTCGATCACGTATGCCGTGACGCCCGCACCCGATTGTGTGCGCGAGTATCGCGTATCGAGCGGTAACGCACGTTGATCGATGCGGTCCAGCCCCCACGACAGCGTGGTGACTCCGTCGTTGGTTTCGGCACGCGGTGTCACCGGGTCGGATGCAGATGATGCATTACTGGTGCCAGCGATGTTGGTTGCTGTAACGACAAAGGTGTACGCGGTGCCGTTGGTGAGTCCGGAGATGGAACACGTCAGCGCTCCGGCAGTTACACACGTACGACCACCCGGCGATGCCGTCGTCGTGTAGGCGGTGATGGTTGCTCCACCATCACGCTCGGGTGCCGACCAGTACACCGTTGCCTGCGCGTTACCCGCTACCGCGCGTACGTTCACTGGAGCCGACGGCTTTTCTGCAGGTGGTGCTTCGGTGAAGCGCCAATTCAAGGTCGTTGCGCCTTTGCGGCTTCCGTACCCGTCGATTGCCACCCAATAGGTGGTGTCCACTCGCGGTACGACTTCGACCCGGCTCCAGTTGCCGCCCGGTGCGTCGTCGTTCGTGGTGATGGTGGTCAGGGTGTTCACCGCGTTACCGGTGTACACGCCAAGCAGCGTGTCGAAATCGCTACCTTGCGTATCGATCACTACGGTGCCGGCCCGATTGATGTTGAACGAATACCAGATGGAGGCCGATGCACCGAAACCGCCGTGGTTTGGTTCGCCGGCTTCACGCGTTGCTGAACGTGTCGAACTCGTCAGACGAACGGAGGTGCCGGATGGACACTCATCCGCACACACGATCGTGGTGGCACCACTGAACGCGTCGTTGATCAGAGGAGGTAGTGGAACGACACCACTGGAAGCCGTTGACGGTGTACCCCGACCGGCAGAGTTCACTGCACTCACACGGAAGAGGTGGGTAACACCGACGGCTAGATCCCGTAGCGACGCCAAGGTTGCCGTGCTCGTGCCATCGGCGAACGTGGCCCACGACGAACCTGCGTTGGTGGAGAATTCCACTACGTAATCGATGATTGGCGCGCCGCCATCGCTCTCCGGCGCGTCCCAATCGAGCTCCACCACGGCCGGTGTCGCCGTGCCCACGACGTTGACCGGCTGGCCCGGCGCTGCCGGAGTAAGTGGTGTCATCGGATCGGTGGATTCCGATGCAGGACCGGTTCCCACCGCGTTGTACGCCTTCACTCGGAAGATGTGCGCGACACCGTCCACCAGATCGGTGACGGTGCGCGTCATGTACTGACAGGTGCAGCCTTCCACGCCGGTGTTGTTCGGCCACACGATCCAACTCGAACCGTTGTCCGTCGAGTACTCGATCGTGTAGCCACGCAGCCCACTGCCGCCATCAGAAACCGGTCGCTCCCAGCGCAAGGTGATTCGACGAGCACCGGCTTCCGTTGCCCGGACATCTTCGGGAGCGGCGGGAATTCCCGGTGCCTGCGGCGATGTTGGTGCTGAAGGATCCGAGTTCCCAGCGGAATTCGTGGCACGAACCCGGAAGATGTACTCGCGTCCGGACACGAGGCTGTATGCGGTGGTGTACCAGATACCACCTGCACGCCCACCGGTACCGGTAACCACCGAGGTGGACCACGATGTGCCGCCATCGGCTGACTGTTCGACGACGTAACCGGTGACGAATCCGCCACCGTCGGTCGCGGGGATTCGCCACTCGAGGGAGATGGAAGTTGCCATCACCGCCGTGATGGTGAGATCACGCGGCGCACTCGGGGCGTTCACCTGCCATGGCACCGCAGTGACGGTGCCGGAAGCCGCGCCGGTGCCCACGGCATTCTTTGCACTCACGCGGAAGAGATATGTAGTGCCGTTCGTCAATCCGCTCACGGTTGCAGTAAGTGAAGTGGTGACTCCGTCGACGAAGGTGATCCATGTATCACCGGAGTCGGATGAGTAGTCGATGACGTAATCGGTAACTGCGGAGCCACCGGTGTGACTCGGCGCATTCCAGCGCAACACCACCTGAGCCGCACCTGCCGTCGCCACAAGTCCCGTCGGTGCGGTAGGAACACCGATTGCAGCACGCACTACATCGCTTGATGGGCCGGTGCCACTGGTGTTCACCGCACTCACTCGGAACGAATGGGTAACTCCGTTGGTGAGTCCGGTGACCGTCGCGGTGGTCGCGGCCGAGACTCCATCGACAAACGTGGACCATGTCGAACCGGAATTCGTGGAGTACTCCACCCTGTAGTCCGTAATGCTGGCGCCACCACTCTGGGTTGGTGCCGTCCACGACAGGGTTGCCTGGCCGACGCCTGCGACAACCGAGAGACCTTGTGGTGCACTCGGCACTTCGGGGGTTGGTGGAGTCCAGCGAGAACGCGTATACAAAAGGCGATTCACCGAGCCACGCGGGTCGGTCACGACGTCCGGTGTCGCGTATGACGACAGGGTCGTTGCGACGTCGTTCGGGGAAAGTCCGGGGTTTTCTTCCAAGAGCAAGGCCACGGCTCCCGCAACGTGCGGGGCTGCCATGGATGTCCCCGAGAGCATGACGGTTTCAGTCGAGGATCGGTGGCCGGCGGAAAGGATGCTTACTCCGGGCGCAAAAATGTCCAGCAACGTACCGAAGTTGGAGAACGACGCTCGGGAATCATTGGATGCCGTCGCACCGACGGTGATGGCCGAAGGTTCGGATGCCGGCGAGAACGTGCTCGCATCACGACGGCTGTTGCCGGCTGCCACCACCATGGTGATGCCATCGGCAACCGCATTGGCCACCGCCAGGTTCAGTGAAGTGTTTCGGTTGCCACCCAGACTCATGTTGGCGACCGCAGGAACGCCGGCTGCGTGATGTTGAATCATCCAGTTGACACCAGCAATGACGTTGAACATGCTGCCGCTTCCGGAACATGACAACACTCGAATGGGCACGATGGTGACCGCTTTGGCAACACCAACCGTTTGGCCGCCGACGGTTCCGGCAACGTGCGTGCCGTGCCTGTTGCAATCCTCGGTGCCTCGACCGTCGTGCACATGGGTGCTACCGGCCACGACTCGACCGCCAAGTTCGCGATGGTCGCTGCGTACACCAGTGTCGATGATGTAGGCATTCACACCCGCGCCGGTGAAGTTGTAGGAGTAGTTGTTGTCGCGAGTCACCGATCGCTGATCGATTCGGTCGAGTCCCCACGACGGAGGGTTGGCTTGGTCGGCTTCGATGCCCACCACGGTGTTTTCTTCGATGAGCGTCACGTTGGGATCGCTGGCCAAGAGTGAGAGTTGCGACTTGCTCAGTCGTGCGCCAAAACCATTGATCGCAGCGGTCACCGTGCCGAGCACATCGATGCCAGCATCTGCTTGCGCCGCCGCAAATGCAGCTGCTCCCACACCATCGCGCAGTGTGACGATGTATTCACCGGGAATCGGGTCGCCGATGGCGAGGTCGTCTATCGTCGGCACCACGGTGGTGCTGGTTGTTGATGAACTCGTGGACGTGGTCGAGCTCGACGTGGAAGTGGTGGACGACTCCGTCGAGCTCGTGGCCACCGTCGTCGTGCTGGGCTCCTGTGTATCGATGACCGACATCACCGAGTCGGGTTCCACGATCAACACTTGAGCGTCGTTCTTCAAACGTCGAACGTCGGCCGTGTCCAATTCGGCAACGAAGCCCTTTACCTTGCTGGAGAACACGTCACTGACGTCATTCCCCAGAGAAGTTTCCTTGTTTACCTTTGCAGCGACACTGACGGAGTCCTTCAAGATGACGATGTAGTCCTTGGTGTCGCCACCCACCACCGCTGGTAACGCACGTCCTGCCGCCGCAGGTGCAACCGGCAACAACGCCATGAGCGATGCCGCTCCAAGGCACAGGGCCACCACCCGACGAATTCTCACAACCACCTAACGGCAGGGTACCCCGTATCTGTAACAAGATTTTCCGAATTTCCGAAAAAGCTTCCCTGGGTGCCCACCACCTACCGTGGAGGCCATGCCCAACACCCAACAGCTTTCGTCCGATACACCAATCGCCGTGGTGACTGGGGCCAATTCAGGTATTGGTCGTGCCACCACCCTGGCCTTTGCCCAAGCCGGCTACCACGTCTTTGGCACCGTTCGTGGGCTGGCCAAAGCCGACAAATTGCTCACGAAGGCTCAAGGCATGAACGTTGCCGACCGGCTCACCCTGGTAGAGATGGATGTTGGCGACTCGGCATCCGTCTCCGCTGGATTCGCCCGGATATTTGCCACCACACCGCACGTCGATGTGCTCGTGAACAATGCGGGTGTCGGCGGCAATGCGGTTACCGAGGAATGTCCGATCGACACGTACACCGATGTCTTCAACATCAATCACAACGGTTCGGTGCGATGCATTCAAGCAGTGTTGCCGACGATGCGCGAACGTCGCCGCGGCGCGATCGTCAACGTGTCATCGGTCGTCGGAAGGATCACCGCAATCGCTCAGTCCCCCTACTACGTATCGAAATGGGCGGTGGAAGGAATGAGCGAAGGTCTCGCCCATGAACTGGCGCCGTTCGGAATCCGCGTAGCAATCGTGGAGCCGGGCATCACGCGTAGTTCCATTTTCGGCAAGAACATCGACGCGCCGAACCAGTCGGGTGCCTACGACGCTCACTATCGCCGACTCTTTGCCTTTTACGCCGCAGGCATCACCAACGCCACACCAGCCGAGGATGCAGCTGCCACCATTCTTGAAGCGGTGACAACATCCGTACCGCGACTTCGTTGGCACTGTTCCTGGGGAGCAGAGGAACTTCTTGCGGCGCGTGCTGCAATGAGTGATGAGGAGTGGGTGTCATTCGGACGACATCTCGATGACGAGGCGTACTACGACGAATTTCACGCACGTTTCGGTCTCGACATTCGCCCTCAGCAATAGTCTGGAAATGTGACCACACTTCCTCCCCCAACATTGCAACCAACCACGCATGCGGCCGCTCGTGCAGCCGTAGCCCACAAGGTGTACGGATCCGGCGACAGCGAAGTCCGCGCACTCGACGGAATCGATGTGGCCTTTGAAAAGGGCAAGTTCACCGCCATCATGGGTCCGAGTGGATCGGGCAAGTCGACACTCATGCATTGCATTGCGGGGCTCGACTCGCTCACCAGCGGAAGCGTGTTCATCGGGGACACCAATCTTTCGTCGCTGAACGACAAGCAGCTCACTGAGCTACGGCGCGAGAAGGTGGGTTTCGTCTTTCAGGCATTCAATCTCATTCCCACGTTGAACGCCTACGAGAACATCACATTGCCACTCACCCTGGGGAAGAAGAAGGGTGATTCGGCGTGGATCGATCGTGTCATCGACACCATCTCGTTGCGCGATCGCCTCGATCACCGCCCGAGCGAATTGTCCGGCGGTCAACAGCAGCGTGTCGCCATCGCCCGAGCGCTCGCCAGCCAACCCGACATCATCTTTGCCGACGAGCCAACCGGAAACCTCGACTCCAAAACCGGTTCTGAAGTGCTGGCGTTCATGCGCCGTGCAGTCACCGATCTTGGACAAACCATCGTGATGGTCACCCACGACGCCGTGGCTGCGAGCTACGCGGATCGAATCGTGTTCTTGGCCGACGGTCGAGTGGCAGGGGAAATGTTCTCACCGACCGCGCAGAAGGTTCTCGATTACCTGAAGCGCCTCGGCGAATAGGTCCCGCATGTTCCGCCTCGCAGTAAAGATGACGCTCGCCCGCACGGGTCGACTCGTACTCACATCGCTGGCCGTCATTCTCGGCACCGCATTCCTGTCGGGAACCTTCGTCTTCCGTGACACGATCAACCAAACCTTCGATCGGCTGTTCGCCGACGTCTTCCGCGATGTCGATGCCTACGTTCGCTCCACCACGTTCTTGGAACTCGACTTTGGTGGCGAGCAGCGTGCTGCGACCCCCGTTGCCGTGCTTGACACCGTGCGCGATGTCGAGGGAGTCACGTCGGCCACCGGCGACATTCAGGCCTTCGCGCGAGTCATCGGCAAGGACGGCGAACCGCTCGGCAGCGAGGGCAACGGCCCACCCACGTTCGGCGGCATCGCATCGTCGGATTCGGCTGGGTTGTGGTCCATTTCCTCCGGACGTCTTCCGGTCGGACCCAACGAAGTGGTCCTCGACAAGGCCACCGCCGACAATGGCGACTTCGTCGTTGGTGACACCGTACGAGTAGTGGCCGTGCGAGGCACTCGTGAATTCTCGTTGGTTGGTATCGCCAGCTACGGCGACATTTCATCGCCGGGTGGTGCGACCTTTGCCCTGTTCGATCAACCCACGGCGTCGGAGTTCTTGCTGCAACCCGGTTTCGTTGATGCAATCCTGGTCGAGGGCGACGACTCCGTCAGTGACGAAGTGTTGGCGCAACGAATCGACGCTGCACTCCCTGCCGACCTGAAACTGGAAACCCTCACGGGCGCCGAGATCACCGCTGAGGTGCAGGGCCAAATCAAGGATGTGCTCAACATCTTCTCCACGTTCCTCATCATCTTCTCCTACATCGCGTTGGGCATCGGCTCATTCGTCATTTACAACGTCTTCTCCATTACCGCAGCCCAGCGTCAACGTGAGAACGCGCTTCTACGCGCGATTGGCGCGAGTCGCCGGCAGGTGTCGAGAGCACTGCTCATCGAGTCGACGGCGATGGGAATCGTTGGATCCGTCATCGGATTTGGTATCGGAATCCTGCTCTCGCAATTACTGAACGCACTGCTCAAGGCAACTGGATTCGAGGTTCCCACCCAAGGCTTGGCAATCGCTCCAGGCTCCTTCATCAACACCCTCGTTGCTGGCGTCCTCGTTACGATTTCCGCCGCGTGGTTTCCTGCTCGTCGTGCGGGCCGTGTTCCACCGCTCGCTGCGCTTCGCGACACCGCACTCGATACTGCAGGCAGCATCTCACGCCGAGTAATCGTCGGATTGGTGCTCGTCGTGATCGGCGGAGCCGGCATGGTGGCGGCAATGAACGATGCGCCGATCGAAATACTCGGCCTCGGAGTGCTCGGCGTGTTCTCCGGCATCCTCGTGCTCGGTCCGGCCATTGCACGACCCGTTGCACTCTTCATCGGTCTGCCTGTTGCCAAGTTGCGTGGAGCAAGTGGTGCAATGGCACGACAAAATGCAGCCCGTAATCCCAAGCGAACGTCGCGAACCGCTGCTCCCGTGTTGCTTGGTGTTGCATTGGTTACGGCATTTACCGCGCTTGCTGCCAGTATCCGCTCCGAAATTCGCGACACGTTCGGCGACGCATTCCGTGGTGACATTGCGCTCACCGTCGACTCGCAAGGCTTCGGCGGTATCCCGCTCACGCTCACCGACCAAATTGCGGACCTCGATGGTGTTGCCCAGGCAACCGGAGTTGGATTCACTTCCGTGCGATTGATCGATCCGAACGAACCCGCGTCCACGACGCAGGCTGGCGCAACGCAGCGCGGGGTGTTCGTGCAAACCATCAATCCCGCGACCATCAATGGACTCTTCGATCTCGGGGTAACGCAGGGAGATCTCTCTTCACTGGGTAGTGACGGCATCTTCGTGGATGCCGATCGCGCGAAGAGCAAGGGCTGGGACATTGGCACTCGATTGCAGGTCATTCGGATCGACGGGGTCGTGGTTGATGCCGAGGTACGCGGCTTCGTATCTGGAGACACCAGTTTCGCCAACTACGTGGCCAGTCGCGACATGTTCGCCGATGCCCCGTCGCCGATTTTCGACGCCTTCGTCTACGTGAAAGTGGCCGACGATGCCGTGTTTGAAGACGTCCGTGACCGTATCGCTGCAATCAGTAGCGATGCCGGCATCGGCACACTGCAAACCAAGGAAGAATTCATCGACGATCAAGCCGCCCAGATCAACCAAGTATTGGCACTCATCTACGGACTTCTCGGCTTGTCAATCATCATCGCAATCGTCGGCATCGTCATCACGCTGTTGTTGTCGGTGTTCGAACGTCGGCGCGAAATCGGATTGCTCCGTGCAGTGGGAATGACCAAGTCTCAGGTACGCACCACGGTGCGCTGGGAAAGTGTCATCACTTCGCTCCTTGGCGCAGTGTCAGGAGTGGTCCTGGGCATAGTGATGGGCATCGTGGTGGTTGCAGCACTCAGCGATGAGGGCGACATTACGTTCCGCCTGCCGGTGAACGAAACATTGTGGATCGTCTTCATCTCGTTCGTTCTCGGCGTCGTTGCTGCGGTGTACCCCGCCTGGCGTGCCACCAAGGTCAACGTGGTGGAAGCAATCGCCGCCGTCTAGCGCTC
>JBBANV010000003.1:0-5345 GCA_040401775.1 Ilumatobacteraceae bacterium | reverse complement strand
ATTTTTGCGGCGGGATGCTGGTCGGTTGGCGTGTCGTCGGCAAGTCGACGCGGCGCGGTGACGGGTGGAGTGTGCGCGGTTTGACAACCCGCACACCAATACAGCACTCGATTCGCCTCGCCATGGTGCGTCACACGAACGAGGTCGCCGCAGCGACCGCACGCCTTTCCTTGACGTCCGTACACGGCGAGCCCGCCATCCACGGCTGATGTGGTGATTCGATTCACTCGCTGGAGATTTGCACGCAACATTTCATGCGCAAGAGAGACCAACTCGCGACACTCGTCTGCCGACAGGTCACATACCTTTGCCCACGGATTCACTTCGCATGCCCAGAGCAGCTCACAGCGGTACACGTTGCCAACTCCGCACATCACTCGCTGATCCAGCAGTACTTCTGCGATCGTGGTTTCGGCTGGGTCATACGTACGCATGCGAACAACGCATTCTTCGATGTCCGGATGCTCATGACACAGGTCCGGACCGAGTCGACCAAGGATCGGGTGACGTCGCGGATCGAAGTCTCGGTACGTTTCCACCACTGGCGCCGAGAAGCACACGGCAACCCAATCAGCAACACCAATGACCACTCGCGCACGATGCGGTGGCTTACGCCATCGCTCACCAATCCGATACACGTGCCACGAGCCGGTCATCCGCATGTGCGTGTGCATCACGACACCGTCGTCCCACACGATCTCCAAATGTTTGCCGTGGCTCCGAACTTCCTCGACGGTTTGCCCAACCCGAGGGGCAATACCGGTCAAACGCGGAGCCTCGAATCGCACCATCTTCTTGCCGATGAGCGCAATTCGTAGCGCAGCGGCGCTTCGGTAGATCGTGTCGCCTTCTGGCATACGCAAAGAGTATTCGTCACGCTTGGTGCGATTGGTGATTGTTCGGTCGATTTTCTCCCTAGGTTGGGTCTCGTGAACGACAAACCAACGTCCGGTGATTCCGACGACGCCAACATGGTGCGTCGTGCCGCCCAGCGTTACGGCACAGTTGGCGCGATGTTGGCGGGTGGCATGGTGGCCTTCGATCGACTGCTCGGTCGCAAACCCAAGGAAGAACCTGCCGTGGTAATCGAGGCAGCGACAGAACCCGAGGACATCAACGATGGAATCTCGCTCACCCTCGAACAACCTGACGGTGAAGCACTGCAAGTGTTCGCACCACCTCCCGGACGACGCCAATCACGGGTGCGGCGTCGCCGTCGGATGCCCTAGCTGGTTCGAGTGCGCAGAACTCCTACGGCAGCACGCCAACGGATGCGAGCGCCAAGCGGAGGAGGCGGTCATGCCCGCTGGTCATCTCGCGGCGCACCGACTCGCTTACCGCTTCGGATGGTGAATACCACGCCAGATCCAGTGCGGCCTGCGTTGGTTGACAGTCCCCCGACACCGGCACCACGAACGCCAAGCTCACCGCGTGTTGCCGTGGATCATGAAAACCCGAGATCGAGGGATCGGGAAAATACTCCACCACGGTGAAGGGAGCCGGCTCGGGTGGAATCTTGGGTAGGGCGAGTGGTCCGAGGTCTTTTTCCAAGTGTCGCAACAGCGCCTCACGAATCCGTTCGTTGAGCAACACACGTCCGGATACCACCGTCCGAGAAATCGAACCATCCGGTGCCTGGCGCAACAGCATGCCCACATGAGTGACGTTGCCCTGATCGTCGATGCGAACGGGAACGGCATCCACGTACACCAACGGCACCTGGTCGCGAACGGCGTTCAGCTGCTGGGGGTCCAACCAGTTGGTTCGAGTGTCGATGCGATCGGTCATGTGATGGTTCCTTGGCACGCTGCAGTGCCGTTGGGTCGCGCGCGACGACCTAGTCTTCGCGCATGACTCGTGGAGAGAAACTACTCGCTTTCTTCCTACTCGGTGCGGGGATTTCGCACTTCGTGAATCCCGAATTCTTCGATGCCATCGTCCCGCCTGCGCTACCGGGGTCGGAACGTCTTGCTACGTATCTGAGCGGCGTTGCCGAAATAGCCGTAGGTGTGGGCGTGATCGTGCAGCGCACACGACGCATGGCGCTGTGGGCTGCTGCCGCTGTATTCATTGCGGTGTACCCCGCCAATCTCTACATGGCGTGGGACTGGCGAGATCGGGAACTCTCCGAGCGTCTCGTTGCATACGGACGCCTTCCGTTGCAGATTCCACTCATCTGGTGGACTGTCGCTATGGCACGACGTCAGCGTGCGAAGGAGTCGTTCGGCACCACAACGTGAAGTGTGATCACCAGTTGCCGGCAACGTACTTGGTTTCAAGAAAGGCCAGGAGGCCGTCGTGACCACCTTCGCGCCCGATACCCGACGCCTTCACTCCGCCGAATGGTGCTGCCGGGTCGCTCACGAGGCCGCGGTTGAGCCCAATCATTCCGGTTTCGAGTGATTCAGCAAAGCGCAACCCCTTTGCAACGTCCTCTGTGAACACGTACGACACCAATCCATGTTCCACCGAGTTGCAATGAGTGAGAATGTCGTCGGCATCACGGAACTTCACGATTGGTGCCACGGGCCCGAATACTTCGTCCTTCAGAATCGCCGCATCAAAGCCCACATCAGTGAGCACCGTTGGGTGATACCCGAACGATCTGTCGCTTGCACGTTTGCCACCACACACCACCGTGGCGCCACCGGCAACTGCTTCTTCTACGAGTGATGCCACATTGTCCTGCTGTGCTCGCGAGATCAGTGGGCCAACATGCGTGCCAGCATCCAAACCATTACCGAGCACGAGCGACGACATGCGCTTTGCAAAGGCATCAACGAACTTGTCGTGAATCCTTTCGTGAATGAAGAATCGATTCGCCGCAGTGCACGCTGCACCACCATTTCGCATTTTCGCCAACATTGCACCGTCGACGGCCACATCCAAGTCGGCATCGTCGAACACCACGAGTGGTGCGTTGCCACCCAATTCCATGGAGCAGTTGATGACTCGTTCGGCGGCTTGCGCCAACAGCAGCGAGCCAACACGGGTGGAGCCGGTGAACGACAACTTGCGGATCTTGCCCGATACCAACATCGCCGACACCGCATCACCTGGTGGATCCGGCACCACCACATTCACCACGCCGTCGGGTACGCCCGCTCGACGCAAAATGTCGCAGATTGCAAGTGCGGTGAGCGGTGTATCGCTCGCGGGCTTGAGCACCACGGTGCAACCTGCGGCCAATGCGGGTCCAATCTTTCGAGTGGCCATTGCCGCCGGAAAATTCCATGGCGTTGCCAACAACGACACGCCAACCGGCTGACGTGAAACGAGGAGCCAGTTGGCACCGGACGGTGCACGACGGTAGTCGCCGTCGATTCGAACTGCTTCCTCGCTGAACCATCGGAAGAATTCCGCTGCGTACGTGACTTCGGCCTTCGCATCAGCGAGCACCTTGCCGTTTTCCCGCACGATCAACTGCGCAAGTGTGTCGTGCTCTGCGATCATCAGTTCGAAGGCTTTGCGCAACATTTCTGCGCGTGCGCGTGGTGCCGTTGTGCGCCACGCTGGAAATACATCGTGTGCTTCATCGACCGCGGCCAAACAGTCGCGAACGCGCGCATGCGGAACCGTGCCCACGACCGATTGATCGAACGGGTTGATGACCTCGATCACACTCACACATCCATTGTCGCAGATGGGTCAGTAGCCTCGCTGCGTGCCACGCAAGCGTTTGCTCATCGCATTGTTCGTGGCAATCGCAGTCAAGTCGTCGGCATATGGCGTGATGTTCACCATGTTGGACGACTATCGCGAGGAGTTTGGGATCAGCGAAGGTGCACTTGGATTGGTGATTGCAATCGGGTTTTTCACCTCGTTTTTCGCCCAGCTCTCCATCGCCCCAATGGCCGACCGTGGGCGCTCACGCCAGCTCATCTTCGTCGGCTTGTCGCTTGCAATCATCGGCAACCTCGCCATGGCGTTCTCCAACTCCTTGCCGGAGTTGCTCGGTGCACGATTTCTCTCCGGTATCGGTCTTGGTTGTGCGCTGCCGGCCATGCGGCGCGTCATCATCGTGAGCGAACCGGAGAATCTCGGCCGCAACCTCGGTCGGGTGTTGTCGTGCGAAGTTGGCGGCTTTGCGGCCGGACCGGTGATTTCGCTCTTTCTCGTGGATTCGTTCGGGATACCTGCACCATTCCTGCTCATCGGCACGGTGTTGTTGGTGGTCTCGGTGGTCATCTTCACCATGCCGATTCCCGAAACCGCCACCGAAGACCACCCGACCGAACGATTTGCGATCGACTTGCTACGCGACCGAGGGATTGCTGCTGGTGTCCTCATCGGTATTGCCGTGTTCTTCATGATTGGAACCTTCGACTCCTTGTGGGCACTGATGATGAACGATCTTGATGCCCCGACCTGGATGGCAAACACCGGCGTAACACTCTTCGTGCTGCCCATGGTGTTCATGGCGCCGTACGGTGGTCGATTCGTGCAACGAGTGGGCCCGTTTCGGGCAGGCGGTTTTGGAATGCTGTTTGGCGCCGCATGCATGGCGTTGTACGGTGCAATCTCCGTGCCGTGGTTGTTGATGGCAGTGTTCCTTGTACACACCTTGAACGACGGCATGACCGTGACCGGCGCGGGTGTGTCGGTGGGAATGGTCGCACCGGCGGAGCGACAAGCCGGAGCACAAGGAGTTCTCGGCGGAATGCAGACGCTTACGGGCGGTGTGTCTGCATCGTTTGCAGGTGTGTCGTACGAAGTATTGGGACGCACCACCACCTTCGTCATCGCCGGCGTGGTGATGGCTTCCCTCATCGCTGTCGCGCGATTGTTGGCGGGCGAGCGCTGGAGTGTGCGCGGTGGCACGACTCCCGCACCCGCTCACGTGTAGGACCCAAGGGTCATCGCGGAGAAACACCATGGCTCATCGCGATGGCGACGGATTCCTCTTCTGTGATTGTGGTCGCGAGCACTGGGGGCTTCATGGAGCAGCAGGACTCCTGCTGGTGAGAACCGATCTGGACACTGCACATGTGTTGTTGCAGCTGCGCGCGGGATGGACCCATGGCGGTGGCACGTGGGCCATTCCTGGCGGTGCGCGCGACTCGCATGAAGACATCGTGTCGGCGGCCATTCGCGAGGCGTACGAAGAGGTCGGTGTCGACTCGACACGCATCGCAGTACGACACGTATTTGCCGACGACCACGGCAACTGGCGCTATGACACCGTGATTGCACTCACGACTGACGATGCGGGCGTATACGCCGCCAATCATGAATCAGCAGAAACTCGTTGGGTGCCGCTCCATGATGTTGGTGGCTACGACCTGCATCCGGGCCTGGCCGCTCACTGGACCAACATCGCAGAACTCATCCGCAAGGAACTCACG
>JBBANV010000002.1:57389-87601 GCA_040401775.1 Ilumatobacteraceae bacterium | reverse complement strand
CCTTCGGCAACCATGTCCAAGCCCATGGAGTCGCACATTGCGATGATGGTGCGCACCAAAGCGCGCGCATCGTCGTTGTCGGCAACGCCGCTGATGAAGGTGCGGTCGATCTTCAGTCGTTGAATGGGAAACTTCTGGAGGAGCGACAGGGACGAGTAGCCCGTGCCAAAGTCGTCGATTGCCACTCGTACGCCGAGTTCGCACAACTTGGTGAGTGCAGCCAATGCCTGGTCGGGTTGGGCGATCATCACGCCCTCGGTCACTTCGAGCCAGAGTTGCTTTGCGGGAATGTGGGCCCGTGTGAGTGCTTCGCTCACGACGTTGACGAAATTCGGATCGCTCAGCTGACGTGGTGAAACGTTCACTGCCATGGTTGCATCGCGAGGGCACACGCCACTGGCAATCCATTCGCTCAGGTGGGTGAGTGCTTCGAGGAGGGCCCATGATCCGATCGGAACGATGGTGCCGGTTTCTTCGGCGATGGGAATGAATTCCGCGGGTGAGATGGTTGAGCCATCCTCGCGATCCCAACGCATGAGTGCTTCGAATCCCACCACCTCACCCAAGCCGATGTCGATGATCGGTTGATGCACCAGTCGTAGTTCTCGGCGCTCGAGCGCACGATAGAGCGCGGTTTCCACCGCCAACCGTTGGGTGACGCTCTCCAACATCGATTCATCGAAGATGGCGACGCAATTGCGCCCGGATTCCTTGGCGCGGTACATCGCAGTATCGGCGTGGCGCAGCAAATCATCCGCAGAGTTGGTGACCGATGGGCGATAGGTGGAAACTCCGATGCTGGCGGAAACGAAAACATCGCCCTGACGAAGTGCCAGTGGCTCGTGGAACGACTCAAGCACCCGGTCGGCCAGCACCATCGCTTCGCCGGGTCCGGCGGTTTGCGGGTCGAGTACGACGAACTCGTCACCAGCTATTCGGCCAACGACACACCTGGTGGGCAGCACCACCCGCAAGCGCGCCGCAACGGCGATGAGCACGTCGTCGCCTGCAGCGTGTCCGAGACTGTCGTTGATGTTCTTGAATCGGTCGACGTCGATGAAGAGCACGGTTGGCTGCCGACCGTCCCGCCACGCCGTACGCAGCGCAGTATCGACGTGTTGCAGCATCAGCGAGCGATTGGGCAGTCCGGTGAGGGCATCGGTCTGTGCGCTGGTCACGAGCTTGGCCTGAAGCACGGCATTGGCGCGCACGGCGAGTACCACGCGCACCAACACCACGGCCGAAAGCACGAGAACCGATACCGTTCGCACGACACGGTCTTGGGTGTCTTGTGCATCCGTGAGGGCGAAGATGAAGATTGGTACCACCAAACCGGAGATCACCACGACGAGCCGTCCGGCAAGCGGTCGAGCGGAGCGGTATGCACCTTGTGCGGTGAGGAAACGAATCTCGGGATGCAACAGCGTGGCGGCAGCCGCAAAGAGTGCGAGGACGTACGGAGCGTTCAGGGTGGACTGCGAGATGTCGCTGATACGCGCATCCGACACCGCCCACAGCAAGTCACCCAGAAGCGAGGTGATGATCGCACAAGTCGCCAACCACACCACGGTGTTGTTCTCGGAGTCGCCGAGCAACAGGGTTGCCAGAAGGAAGAGCACCACGGCGGAGAGCGAGAACGTGACTCCGCGGAGCGCCACGACCGCTGGTTCATCGGTGATGGTGTCGAAGAGCGGTCGCAGAACGGTGATCCACAACACCAACCATGCGCCAAGGGAGAGAATCGAAGCGTCGGCGAGCACACCAACGGGTTCCCTCCCGATGCGTCGTTGCACGACAACCAGCAGGCCGATGATGAGCGTGGCTTGGACGATGAGAAAGAACAGCTCGCCCAGAAAGTGAGCGGTGGCACCGAGCGAATCGCGGGACAGCAGCTGTCCGCCGACGACGGACACCGTGATGACGGCGAATCCCAGCAGGATTCGCCGGTCCAACCGATGGCTACGAGCGGAAGTTCCTGCCGCAAAAGCGACACTGGCGATGGCTGCCGAGTACACGACGTTGCCGAATACCTCGGATTGCACCACCAAGTGGGCGAGCGCTGCCACGACACCAACCGCCAGACTTAGCCACGAAGCGCGCTCGAGCGTGCGTTCTGTCACGCGAACATCACCGAGTCCACGGTAGTAAATCCCCATATGGCAACACGTGATTCGTTAGCCTGACGATGGGCGGAGGTCAGAGACCTCGGGCGCGTATGCGCTCATCGGAGACCCATGTTCATTACCCGACACACTCGCCTTGGCGATGTGGAGCTGCGCGATCGCTTGTGGGAGTTTTATCGTCGTGCCTATGCCAACAATCCGGTCTTGCCGTTCACCGAATTGGTGAACAGGTCCGAGTTCGATGAAGCACTCCTGAATTCCACGAATCGTGTCTGGGTGGTGTGGGAGGACAATCGTCCCATGGTGATGACATTGATCGCCACGGACATCACCTCCACTCGCTGGCTGAACCCCGATTATTTTCGACAACACCATGCCGAACGAATGCGCAAAGGATTGGTGCATTACGTGATGTGGGTGGTGGTGGATTCCGATGTCGAAGTTCGCGGTGCGAACATCGCCTTGGCAAAGGAGGCACTGGCAGCTGAAGCGCGCGACGGCGCACTCCTCGTATTCGACTTACCTGAAACACGACAGCTCGATGACCATGGCGGTGCAGCCGAGTTGATGTTGCGGATGGGACAAATGGTCGGGGAGGTGCAGTTGGTGCCGCTTGCTGCACAACGATTCTTCGCCCTTGATTTCACGCCAGTTGGGTCGGATGTCGCCAATGGGGGCGGGGATAACATGAAGGAGGCCATGAGCACCCCCGCGACATGACTGTCGCCTCATCCGCCACCACGGTGGTGATTCCTGGAGCCCATTTGATGGCAGCACTCCTCGGCGAGCGTGACGAACTCCTGCGTTTCGTTGAACGCTCCTTTCCCCGGTGCACGATCGTGGTGCGTGGCAATGAAGTAAGCACTTCCGGCCCCGATGCAGATGTGGTGGGGAGATTGTTCGAAGAGCTTGCCGAGCTCCTGCAGCGTGGGGAAGCCCTCGATCTCGTGATCCTTGGTCGAGTCATCGACATGGTGAAGTCCGATGTCAGCCCGAGCAGCGTGCTGACCTCCGACATCGTGCGAGTGGGTCAAAGTCGGCCCGTTCGTGCCAAGACGGCCGGCCAACGGCGCTATGTGGACGCGATTGCAGAACACGTCATCACCTTTGCGCTCGGTCCGGCAGGTACGGGTAAGAGCTGGCTGGCAGTTGCCATGGCGGTGCAGGCGCTGCACGCCAAGTCCGTGCAACGAATCATTCTCACGCGACCAGCGGTGGAGGCAGGCGAACGGTTGGGTTTCCTCCCCGGCGATCTGATGGCCAAGATCGACCCCTACCTACGCCCTCTCTACGACGCGTTGCACGACATGGTTGGCGCCGAGCATGCCCAGAAGTATCTCGAGCGCGGTGTGGTGGAAGTGGCGCCGTTGGCGTTCATGCGAGGTCGAACCCTGAACAACTCGTTCATCATTCTCGACGAGGCACAAAACACCACCCCGGAGCAGATGAAGATGTTCCTGACGCGAATCGGTTTCGGTTCGAAGGTGGTGGTTACGGGCGACACGACGCAGGTGGACGTTCCGGACGGACGAAGTGGTTTGGCCGGTTTGGAGCGGGTGCTGACGGGAATCGACGGCCTGACGTTCGTTCACCTCGAGTATTCCGACGTGGTACGTCACAAGATCGTTGCAGACATCGTTGCTGCGTACGAGAAGTCGGGCGAGAAGGGCGCTACGCGAGTTCGTAGTACCAGACGTCGTGATTGATCGACCACGATCCAATGCGCCACGACGTGTGGGCGGTGACGGCAATGTCGAGGTGTTCGTCTCGGATGAACAGACCGACATCGACGTGGAATCCGTGAGATGGCAAACACTCGCCTCGCGAGTTCTCGAAGCCGAGGGTGTGCGCGGACAAGCGGAGATGGCTCTGCTGTTTGTTTCGAGGGAGGCGATACACGAGATGAATCGTGTTCACATGGGTGTGGATGGCCCGACGGACGTACTGGCGTTTCCCATCGACCTGGTGGACAATTCCCGTGCCACCGGGCCGACCGCTCGCTCGGCCACACCGGTGTTGGCCAGGGTCGATGCAGGGGAGTTGCCGTTGCTGGTTGGTGACGTGGTGGTGTGCCCGGACGTCGCGCGTGAGCAGGCACCGAACCACGCGGGAACGCTCGATGACGAGATCGCACTCTTGGTGACCCACGGAGTGCTGCACGTGCTCGGATACGACCACGACACGGATGCCAACGCCAACAAGATGCGCAGTCGCGAACGTGCGTTGCTCGAACAACTCCACTGGAACGGCAACGCACCAGTTGCGTTTTCGCAGGGATACTGAACATGATTTCGGCTGCCTTGACGACGAGTGATATCTGGGTGTTGGTAACCGTCGGGGTGTTGCTCGTCATTCTGACGTTGCTCGCCTTGGCCGAGATGTCGCTCTCGCGAATTACCAAACAAAAAGCCGAGGCGCTGCTTGCCGACGGCCACAAGCGTGGCAACATCCTGGTGCGATTGGCCAGCGACCCCACGCGTTGGGTGAACCCGCTGTTGCTCACCGTGAACATCCTGCAAACCTTGCAAGCAACGCTCACCGGTGTCGTCGCCAACCGGGTGTTCGGTGCCCCGGGAGTGGTGATCGGTGTGGCGCTCAACGTGGTGGTGTTCTTCGTCCTCGCCGAGGCGGTGCCCAAGACCTACGCAGTGTTGTATTCGGTGCGGGGTGCCACGGCCACGGCACCATTGGTGTCGGCGTTGGCGGCATTTTGGCCGTTGCGTGTCGCATCCAACCTGCTCATTCGCATTACGAACTTGATCGTGAAAGGCAAGGACTTGGAGCAGGGTCCGTTCATCAGTGAGACGGAGTTCCTCGGAATCGTGGAAGCCGCCGCCAAGGATTCGGTCATCGAAGCCGAGGAACAGGAACTCATCGAGTCGGTGATCGAGTTCGGCGACACCAAGGTGCGCGAAATCATGAAGCCACGTCAGGACATCGTGACGGTCGACGAACTGGCAACGGTGTCGGACGCACTCGGCGTTGCGATCGAGCATCAGTTCAGTCGGATGCCGGTAATGCGTATCGACGACGACGACATCGACGACGTTGCGGGAACGGTGAACACCAAGGACCTCATGCGTCTGGAGCGCGATGGCCGCGGCACTGAATCGGTGAAGGCGCATATGCGCGAAGCCCATGTGGTTCCCGAAGGCAAACCGGTTGCCGAACTCATGCGCGAGATGCAACGAACCCAGAATCACCTCACGATCGTTGCCGACGAATATGGCGCGTTCAGCGGCATAGTGACGCTGGAGGATTGTTTGGAGGAACTGGTCGGCGAAATCGTCGACGAGCACGATGACGTCGACGCCAGGTTCCGAACCCAACCAGGCGGGGACGTGTTGGTGGAGGGTGCAGTCGGATTGGACGACGTCAATGAACGACTCGGCATCAACATCAGCAATGCCGAGTACGACACCATCGGCGGCTACGTCTTCGGGATGATCGGCAGAGTGCCCCGAATCGGGGACGGCGTCGAAGCCGCGGGGTATCGACTCAGTGTCGAGGAGCTCGACGGTCGACGTGTGACCATGGTTCGTTACGTTCCTCGCGCTGGCAACGGCCCGAATCCGCAGTAGTTCCTCCGGGAGTGCTCCCGAAGTAGCGTCTCGGGCATGGAAATTTCTCTCGCTGGAAAAGTGGCGCTCGTAACCGGCGCATCACGAGGCATCGGCAAGGCAATCGCCACCCAATTTGCGGCTGCCGGCGCCAAGGTGATGATTACCTCGCGCAAGGAGGATGCGCTGCGCGAGGCGCGTGCAGAGATGCAAGGCGATGTGGAGATCTTTGCTGCGAATGCCGGCGACGTCGAGGCGGGCAAGGCATGTGTTGCCGCAACGATCGAACGATTCGGTGCTCTCGACATTCTCGTGAACAACGCAGCGACGAATCCCTACATGGGGCCCACCCTCGAGGTGGACGAATCTCGATACGACAAGACGTTCCAGGTGAACCTTCGCGGGCCGTTGTTCTGGTGCAAGGCAGCGTGGGAGGCACACCTGAAGTCCCACCCCGGTGTGATCATCAACATCGCTTCGGTTGGTGGATTGCGCGCTGAGGGTTTTCTCGGGGTGTACAACCTCACCAAAGCGGCGCTCATCCACATGACGCGTCAACTGGCGGGTGAACTTGGACCTACGCGTGTGGTCGGAATAGCCCCGGGATTGGTGAAGACGGATTTTGCTTCGGTGTTGGTGGAGAACTTCGGCGAGCGACTGGCCGGTCAATTGCCGACGAAGCGACTCGGCGAGCCGGAAGACATTGCAAATCTCGCGTTGTTCCTGGCCTCCGACAAGGCTGGCTGGATTACCGGTGAAACCTACGTGATCGACGGCGGCGCTGGAGTCCGATCAGGCGCCATATAGGTTCGGGCGTGGCGCAGCAATCGTGGCGCGCCAACGAGAAGCACCACACCGAGGAGTGCGGCTGAAACGGCATACGTGGCTCGAAGCCCGAAGTAATGGGCGATCTGACCGCCGAGTACTGCGCCGAGTGCCGACGTGCCGGTACCGATGAATCGGTACACGCTGTTGACGCGCCCGAAGAGTTCCTGGGGAATCAGCCGTTGTCGCAGGCTCACGGTGATGACGTTCCACACCGTTCCGAACACTGCCATGAGCGCGCCAGCAATGACCACGGCCCACACTTCGGGAAGAGCCGCCGGGATGATCTCCAGTGCAGCAAACATCGTGTACGACGCGACGATCGCCACCGATGGTCCGAGCAAGCGGGCTACACGTGCACCGATGAGGCCACCGAGAATCGAGCCGATCGCGGCCGTGGCCAGCAGAAGTCCGAACCCGCGTGGACCCAACCCCAATTCGTCGCGTACGTACTTTGCGAAGATGGATTGCGCGAACATGTGGCACATGTTGGCGGCGCCGAGCATCAATGCGAGTGTCCGCAACAACGGGTGACGCCACAGCCACGTGAAGCCGGTCGTGAAACTCTCGCGATAGGAGCTGGAGGCTGGGCCTGCGGCTATCGGACGAAGGATCGTGATGGACGCGAGCAGCATGGCGGCAACGGTGAGGGCAACGGCCTGAAGCCCGAACGGCGCCGCTGCCGCGATCACGAACAGCCAGGCTCCGATTGGCAGACCCACGAAGGAGTTGGCCGCAACTTCGGCGGCATACAGCCGACCATTCGCCTTCTCCAGCAGGTGATCGTCGACGATCGCCGGCAGAAATGCCTGCGCCGACATGTCGAAGAGCACTTCGCACACTGCAAGCAGGAGCACCAGCAGAAGGAGCAACCAAATGGTGACCACGTCGGTGATGATGGCGAGCGCCAGCATGGCGAACAACGCAGCGCGAATCAGATTGGCTGCGGTCATGATTCGTTGGCGGTCATGACGATCGATGAAGACTCCTGCGGGCAACGACAACACCAGCCATGGAAGCATTGCCGCGAAGCTGACTGCGCTGATCATCCGGGAGTCGTTCGTGAGACTGAGCGCCAGCAGCGGAGCAGCTGCCCCGACGAGGCCGTCACCGAGGTTGGAGGTGGTGGATGCGGCGAACTGCCGCCAGAATGCCGAAGGTAGGCGGGTGGAGTGTGCTGGTGGCTGCCCCGGATTCATTCCGGTAATTCTGACACCAACACCTTGCCGAGCGCGGAGCGTGGGATCGATTCGACGAGCGTCATGCGTTGCGGTGCGCAGTATGCGGCCAGCGTTTCCTTCACGTGAGCGCGCAAGGCGTCGAGCGTGGGTGGGCGATCCTTGCTGGTGGGAGCTATCCAAGCCTTGACGATTGCTCCCCACTCCGTGTCGGGCACTCCGCGTACCACCACATCGGCCACCAGTGGATGCTCACGCAAACGTTGCTCGACGATGTGGGGCCACACCTTGTTTCCTCCGGTGATGATCAGGTCGTCACTTCGACCTTCGACCCGAAGCATTCCTTCGGCAGGCGATCCATCGTGCGGGGACTCCACGAACGTGCCGAGATCACCGGTGTCCAGCCAGCCGTCGATGAGAGGAAGGGGACCATGGCGATAACTCCGCGCCATGCTGGGGGTTCGAACGTGTATTCGGCCGTTCGACAGTCGTACTTCAACGTCGCTTAATGCGACACCGTCGTACACGACGCCACCACATGTTTCGGTGAGTCCGTAGGTGGAGACGGCGTTCGGTGGGAGGATTTCGCTACGTGCGGCGCCGACGAGCACGAGTTGCCACTCCGCAAACGAGTGTCGCGAGAGGAGTGTCGGGACCACGGACGTATGTGTCGCGCCGCCGGCTATCGCCTGCGAAAGGGTCGAGTCATCGACGTGATCAGCGAACGTGATTCGTGCCCCAAGATGCATGGCGCGACTCAAGACGCCGAATCCTCCGATGTGTGCTGGGGGAAGACACAGCCACCACTGGTCGCTCGACGTGAGCGCGAGACGTTGGGCCACCATCCGTGCATGGGCGGCGATGCTCGTGTGCGTATGTACGACGCCCTTGGGCGCGCCGGTGGAGCCACTGGTGGCGATGACGAGTGCATCACCGTCCTGGAGCGGCACGTGCGTGGTGTCGAGAGGCTGAAGGTGATCCGTTGCATCTCGGCTGACGAGCTCGTCGGCCCCGAGCGACACGGCGACCTTGCGACGAATGGCGGGGTTCATTCGTTGGTCCAGCGGAAGTACTGCATGGCCCGCATTCCAGGCCCGCTCAACCTGCGTGCGAAGCTGCTCGGACGCCGGAAGATCGATGGCAATGAGACGCGTCACAACGTCACGCTAGGAGGTGGAGAAGACAACGCACTATCGTGCCTCGTGGTGACAAGCGCACGAATCTGGTTTGCCGGAGCACGACCACGCACGCTTCCTGCCGCCGTGGTGCCGGTGGTGATCGGCGCGGCGGTGGCGAGTACCTCGGATGGACTCGACGGCAGTCGTTATGCGGTGCATGGCGGATTGGCACTCGTGGTGAGTTTGGCGTTGCAGGTCGCGGTGAATTACGCGAACGACTACTCCGACGGTGTGCGTGGCACCGATGCAGCCCGTCAGGGTCCGATGCGATTGGTGGGTTCGGGAGCAGCGAGTGCATCCTCGGTGAAGCGGGCGGCAGTCGTGTCGTTCGGCGTGGCCGGTGTCGCCGGACTGTTGCTGGCGACCCTTACTTCGTGGTGGCTGATTCCGTTGGGTGCGGTGTCGATGCTTGCTGGATGGACGTACACCGGGGGGCCCAAACCGTACGGCTATGCCGGATTCGGTGAGCTGTTCGTCTTCGTGTTCTTCGGATTGGTTGCGACGGCGGGTACTACGTACGTGATTGCAGAACGCGTCGATCGATTGAGTCTGGTGTCGGGTGCACTGGCCGGATTCCTTGCCGTTGCCTTGTTGGTGGTGAACAATCTCCGCGACATCGACGGCGATCGTGCAAGCAACAAGCGAACGCTCGCCGTTCGAATCGGTGCATCCCGAACTCGTGGACTGTACGGCGCTCTGTACGTCCTGGCAACGGGCGCGATGTTGCTGGCAATGCTCGATGTTCGAACGGCCGCGATTGGCGTCGTCGGTGTATTGGCGGCGCTTCCTGCCATCGCCACGGTGAGGTCGGCTCGATCTGCGCCGGAACTCATCGCCGCGTTGGGGATGACGGCTCGGGCTCAGCTGGTGATTGGTGCGTTGTATTCGGTTGGGCTGTTGATCCAGTAGCCGATTTCCCGTGCAACCACCTCGGGTTGCTCCAGGTGTGCACTGTGGCCGGCTTCGGCAATGATCGCGAGCCGACCGTGTGTGGAGAGCGTCGCAATTCGACGGGCGAGCGCCACGAACTTCGTATCACGAGAACCCGCCATTGCCAGCACGGGAATGCGGCATCGTGCGATGGCATCCCACATGGGTGTGGTTGCTCCCTGTCCGCACAAGCGAAGACTCGACGCCAATCCAGTCGGAGTGTTGCTCAGCCTCTCGGGCACCTGTGCCTGCGTGCGTGGGAGGTCCGCAAAGAGCGGCTGCGCGAGCCACTCGTCGACGAACGCCTCCACACCGATGTGGAGGATGTGCTCGGCAAGTTGCTCGTCGGACTCTCTGCGTTGGTGTCGCTCGGTGCGGTCCTCGATCCCGGCCGTGCCACTGAGCGACACCGCTGAGTTCACCATGTCAGGGTGTTCCACCGTTGCATGCAAAACGGCTCTCGCACCGAGCGAGTACCCGACGTAGTGGGCCGATCCTCCCGTGTTGACGAGCAAGGTTGCGGTGCGGGCCACGTCGGCGATCACATCGTGGGCGCGACCGTGACCAGGGAGATCAACCAGCATGCAACGCAACGCCGAATTGCGGTCGACCATCCGTTGGGCAACCGGCATCCACGAACTTGCGGTCTGGGTGAATCCATGGGCGAACACCACCGTGACGGGACCATCGCCGAGCACCGTATGGGGGAGGGTCGGGGTCATTGCGCAGTCATCTTCCTGATGAGTCGGGCGAAGGTTGGTGCATCTTGTGCACCCGGCACCGCGAAGGAATCGTTGATGACGAAGGTTGGCACCGCCGTAATGTCGCGTGCAGCAGCCCATTCCAAGTCGGCACGCACCGCCGCTGCGATGTCGTCGTCGGAACCCGTGATGACACGAAGGAGACGCTCGGCGTCGATCCCCGTGGAGGATGCGCAGGCAACCAGGACCACCGGGTCGGCTATGTCCTTGCCCTCGGTGAAGTAGGCGCGCATGATCGCTTCGTTGACTGCCGATTGTTGGTGTGGGTGTTCGCGCCCCACGAAGGTGAGCAGGCGATGGGCACGCAAGGTGTTGGCGCGAAGCGCAATATCCATGTGGAATTCCAAACCCTCGGCTGCTGCGGCTTGCGTCACTGTGGCAAGAATCTGGTCGGCACGGTCGGCGCCACCGAATTTCTTCGCATACGCCTCGCGAACCGGGGTGGGGTCGTCCAGGGGTGCGGTGGGATCGAGCTGGAATGCACGGTACGACACCGTGAGGTCGGTAGTCACTCCCTCTGAGGCCAACATGGCCAATGCAGCGTCAAAACGGCGTTTCCCGATGTAGCACCAGGGGCACACCACGTCGGAGACGATTTCCACCCGCATTGCTGCCACGATAGAGGCATGCAATCGGCCGATGTGACCGCCACCTTTTGCGCCACATTGGTGGACGAGTGGTTCGAGTCCGGGATCCGACATGCAGTGGTTGCCCCGGGTTCGCGATCCACCCCGATGGCGCTTGCACTGGTGGCTCATCCCGGGCTGGATGTACAGGTGTTTCACGACGAGCGCAGCGCGGCGTTTGCCGCACTCGGCATTGCAAAGGTCACCGGTGTGCCTACCTTGCTGTTGTGCACCTCGGGAACTGCTACGGCGAACTTCCATCCGGCAGTGATGGAGGCATCACATGCCGAAGTGCCGCTCGTGGTGCTCACCGCAGATCGTCCACCGGAGTTGCAGGGGGTCGGAGCTCCCCAGACCACCGACCAACAGCGTCTGTACGGGTCGTCGGTGCGTCTCTTCATCGATGCCGGCGTACCGGACGATGCAGAGCGACATGAATGGCGAGCTGTGGCTCGACGAGCACACGTTGCTGCGATTCAGGAACGGCCCGGACCGGTACAGATGAATTTGCCGTTCCGCGAACCACTCGTGGGAGCCGTCGCGGAAGTGCCGCCGCGAACGGACCCCAGCCGAGACGGAGCATCACGCACCATGACGAAGAACGTTGGGCGAATGTTCGCTGCAACGGCAAAGACACCTCTCGGTACCGAGATGTTGTCCAAACTGTCGACGCGCCTCAGCGGTAGGCGCGGAATCATCGTGGCTGGGGCTCGCGGCGGATCGTCACTGAAGATCTCCTCGCTGGCCCGTCGACTTGGCTGGCCGGTGTTGGCGGATCCACTCGGCGGTTGTCGCGACGACGACGAGTTGTCGGTACGTCACGCCGACGGCTGGTTGCGCGACGCCTCGCTGGCCGAACGTTTCACGCCTGAAGTGGTGTTGAGGTTCGGAGCCCTTCCGGCATCGAAGGTGATCAATACGTGGTTGCGCGAATGCGGAGCCGAGATCGTTGCAGTCGGGATGTCACCGTTTCTGATCGATCCCGATCGACGTGTATCGCTGCACGTGGTTACCGATCCCGATGTGCTGTGCGACGACTTGTGCAACCTCGTCGACGCTGCGGATGCCGAGTGGTCGCGGACGTGGGGTGCTGCGGAATTGCGTGCTCGGGACGCACTCGCCGCAGCGATGGAGGCCGGCCCGAAGCTGAGCGAACCCCAGGTTGCGCGCACCGTTGCCGACGCGATTCCTCGCGGCAGCAATCTCGTGGTGTCGTCCTCCATGCCAATTCGGGATCTCGAGTGGTATGCGGGAGCAACCAGCGGTGTGCGTGTACTCGCCAATCGTGGTGTGAATGGCATCGACGGCGTGGTATCCACTGCAGTGGGAATCGCCTTGGGATCACACGCTCCTACGACGTTGCTCATCGGGGATGTGGCATTCCTTCACGACAGCAACGGTCTGTTGGACGTGGTGAATCGCGGGGTGGACGTGCGGATCGTCGTAGTGGACAACCGCGGGGGAGGAATCTTCTCCTTCTTGCCGCAGCGCAGCACGCTCCAGGAACGGCAATTCGAGCAACTCTTCGGTACGCCGCACTCGGTCGACATCGGCGGGTTGGCCGCCGCGCACGGTGTGTCGCATCGGGTCGTTGCTACGGTCGCCGAACTTCGGGGGGTACTCGCCACTCCGGGACCACATGTGGTGATCGTTCGTACCGATCGAACGGAAAACGTGCTCGAGCACGAACGCTTGAACCGGGCAATCATCGACGCAGTGCGTGCGGACACACCTACGGGCGGATGATCGCTGCCAGCATTGCCTGAAACTTGGATTGGGTTTCGGCAAGTTCGGCAGCGGGCTCGCTTTCGGCGACGATGCCGCCACCCGCAAAGAGGCGAGCGGATCGGCGATCGACACTGAATTCTGCGCAACGTATGGCCACCGCCCAAGTGCCGTTGCCATCACGGTCGCACCAACCAACTGCGCCACCGTAACGCCCTCGCGTGAATCCTTCATGCTCGGCGATGAGTTGCAATGCAACGTCACGTGGATGTCCTCCGAGCGCTGGTGTCGGTGAGAGCAAACGCACCAAGTCGAGAACATGCGGATACGGATCGGATAGTCGACCCTCCACTCGTGTGCCGAGGTGCTGCACGTTTGCCACCGCGACAACGTCGGGCTCCGGCTGCCAATCGAGATAGGAGCACCAGGGCAGCAGTGTGTCGTGCACCATGTCGATGACGACGCGATGCTCGACCTGATTCTTCGCACTGGCACGGAGCTCCTTGGCGAGTCGTTCGTCGACCGTGGGGTCGCCCGTGCGCGGTGTCGTACCCGCGAGCGGGTGGCTCGCCACATGGTCACCGTGCCGTTCGACGAGAAGCTCGGGTGATGCTCCGACGAAACCGTCGATGCTGAAGCGATAACTCGATCCAAACGACGTCTTGAGTCGATGGAGCAACGAGTGGATGCCGACGGGCTGCGAGCTCTCCACCACGATGTCTCGTGCTACGACGGCCTTGGTGATGTTGCCGGCACGGACGGCATCCCTGATGGTCGTTACGGCTTGGAGGTACTTCTCGATGCTGACTCCCGGACGAATGGTGAACGTGGCCCCAGCCGCCGACGTTGGTCGAGCCACGGTGAGCGCGTCGGCAACCTCGTGCTCTGCACCGGCCACGAAGGTCACCCAGGGTGCTCCAGTCGCCGACTTGCCAACCACCACCCGCGGAACGATCAGTTCACTCGAGTCACCGGAGAATGAATGCCACCCGAGCGCTACTCCCGTACTGCCCGGGAGGTTGACGGCATCATCGAACTCGGCGTCGAGCATTGCTCCTTGCACTTCGACGGATGTGCCGCGCAGGGCGATTCCGCGACCGGCGAAACCCACACCGTTTCGTACGAAGAGCACTCCATCGTTCGACGCAACGTCATTGAGATCGCACGGGGCGTCGGTGAACTCCGCCAGTGGACGAGTGGTGAACCGGAGCACGACTACTTCCGTGTGGCAGTGAGAAGTTGCACCAAACCACCCGAGAGTTGCCGATGAACGACGTTGGTGAATCCGGCTTCCCGCAACATGTCGCACATTGCATCGGACGATGGAAGGTAGGAAACGCTGCGCGGCAGGTAGCTGTACGCGGCGCGATCCGAAAGCAATGCTCCGATCTTGGGCACGATGCGTCCGAAATAGATGGAGTTCCCGAAACGGACCACGGGATTTCGTGGAACCGATACGTCGAGCAGTGCAATGCTGCCGTGCGGTCGCACCACTCGTGAGAGCTCGGAAAAGAAGGAGGGCAGATCGACGAAGTTCCTCAGCGCAAAACCGCAGGTAACTCCGTCCACCGCGGCGCTGCGTACCGGTAGTGACAACGCATCCGCCTGGGTGCGCGGTGCGGCACTGGTATCGGCTGCCAGCATGCCGAAGGAAAAGTCGAAGGAGAGGGGACGGAGGTGCTGTCGCGTCAGCTCGCGGCAGAAATCCCCCGTGCCGCTGGCCAGATCGAGCACCACCGAACCTTTCGGCAGTCCGAGAGCGGCGACGGTCCTACGGCGCCAGCGCACGTCCAACCGGAAGGTCATGATGCGGTTCACGAGGTCGTAGCGCGGAGCGATGGCGTCGAACATTTGGCGCACGGCGGTGGCCTTCTGATCGCCCGTGGGCAGGGTGTCGGAATCCCATGCGCTGCGTGCGGGTTCGCTCACTTACGCAAGGCTACGGTGACCAGGCTTCGTGATTGTCACTCACCGTGAGGCACACTGGTCACATGATTGATTTCTCCTTCCCGCCCGAAGTCGAGGAGGTGCGACTGCGAGTGCGCAAGTTCATGGACGACGTCGTTCGTCCGCGATGGGAGGCGACGAATCAGTCCGAACGCAAGTCCGTGGTGAAGACCATCGTGGACTTGCGATCGATTGCGCGCAATGACGAGAAGCTCTGGCTCCCGCACATGCCCGCCGAATGGGGTGGCATGGGCCTGGGGCCGACGGCGATGGCTGCAGTCTCGGCGGAGGCAGCCAAGGTGAGCATCGGACCATTCGTGTTGAATGCCCAGGCCCCGGATGAAGGCAACCAACACACATTGCTGCACTGGGCAACGCCGGAGCAGAAGGAGAAGTACCTGCGTCCCCTGTGTGAAGGAACGGCCCGGTCATGCTTCGCGATGACCGAACCAGAGGTTGCAGGGAGTGATCCCACGCTGATTCGAACCCATGCGTATCAGGACGGTGACGAATGGGTGATCAATGGACACAAGTGGTTCATCTCGGGTGCGCGTGGTGCGCAGTTTGCATTGCTGGTCGCCCGCACCGAGGACGATCCGGAGATTCCGCAGGCCGCCAATTCCTGTTTCATCGTCGATATTCCCAGCGAAGGTTTCAACATCGTTCGCGATGTGGAAACGATGTCGGGTGGACACAACCACTGCGAGATCGAGATCAAGGATCTCCGGGTGCACAAGTCCCAGATGCTTGGTGGTCGAGGCCAAGGTCACCTGCTCGGTCAGTACCGATTGGGTCCGGCACGTCTGGCGCACTGCATGCGCTGGATTGGTCAGGCCGAAACCGCCCTCGACATGATGGTGGACCGTTCCCTCAACAGGTTCTCGCACGGATCGCTCTTGGCGGAGAAGCAGGGCATCCAATGGCTCATTGCCGACTCCGCGATGGAGCTGTATCAGTGCAAGTTGATGGTGCTTCATGCCGCCTACAAGATCGAGAACGGACTGCCGTTCACCTCCGAGGTGTCGATGGCAAAGCATTTCGTCGCCAACAGTTTGTGGCAGATCGTCGATCGCGCCATTCAGGTGCACGGGGCATTGGGTTACTCCACCGACACTCCTCTGGCGCACATGTTGCAGCAGGCCCGTTGGAGTCGTTTTGCGGACGGCGCCGACGAGATTCACCAGATGCGAATCGCTCAGCGCACCATCGCGGCGTACAAGGATCACGGAACCACCAAGTCAGCAACGGGAGACCTGCCACTATGAACAAGATGCAATTCGGTGTTTTCATGCCCCAGGGTTGGAAGATGGAGCTGCAGAGCATCCCCGATGATCAAGCGAAGTGGGCAAAAGCAGTGGAGATAGCGGTGCGAGCCGAACAGCTCGGGTACGACTCCATCTGGGTGTACGACCATTTCCACAACGTTCCCAAGCCGGCGCACGAGGCCGTGTTCGAATGCTGGACCACCATTGCCGCGATCAGCCAACGTACCTCTCGTATCCGGCTCGGTCAGATGGTGGGATGCAATCTGTACCGCGAACCAGGTTTGTTGGCCAAAATCACCTCCACCGTGGACGTGATCAGCGGCGGACGATTGGACTGGGGGATCGGGGCGGGTTGGTACGAGAACGAGTGTCTCGGTTACGGCTACGACTTTCCGGCGCCAAAGGAACGCATTGCGATGTTGCGGGAATGCGTGGAGATCGTCAAGTCGATGTGGTCAGAGCCGGAAACCAACTACAACGGCAAGTACTACACGTTGGTGCGCGGCAACTGTGATCCCAAGCCGGTGCAAAAGCCACGTCCACCGATCTGGATCGGCGGAGGCGGTGAACAGCTCACCTTGAGGGTGGTGGCTCGACATGCGGACTATGCAAACTTCGGTGGCACCGTGGAGGATTTCCTACGCAAGAAGAACATCCTGGCCGAGCACTGCAAGGCGGTGGGTCGGGACATGGACGAAATCGGACTCACCTGGTCGCCGGAGGTCTTCATGCGCGCCACGGAGAAGGAAGTGGAGCAAGCGGGATCACGGAGTTTGTGGGGTCATCCTCTGGAGCAGTGGAAGGCCACGTCGCTCGTGGGCACACCTGAACAGGTCAGCGAGAAGGTGGCCCAGTACGTGAAGATGGGTTGTGTCGGGTTCGTTCCGTGGTGCGCGGATTATCCCGACACCACGACACTCGACTTGTTCGCCGAAGTGGCGAAGCAGTTTCGCTAAGCGAAGTAGGTACGGAACACGAGTTCGGCGACGCAGCTTGGTTTGCTCGCGCCTTCGATCTCGAACGTGGCCTCGAGGGTCATCTGGATGCCGCCCGCGACGTCGTCTGCAGCCAGCAGTTTTGCTCCCACGCGGAGTCGTGAACCGACCGGAACCGGTGATGGGAACCGGACCTTGTTGGTGCCGTAGTTGACGCCCATGACGGCACCCTCGACGCCGTAGATCTGGGGAAGGAGTGACGGTCCGAGCGACAAGGTGAGATAGCCGTGGGCAATTGGTGCACCGAACGGACCTTTCTTCGCCTTTTCTACGTCGATGTGAATCCACTGGTGGTCGCCCGTCGCGTCGGCGAAGGTGTTCACCATTTCCTGGGTGACGGTGATGTACTCGCTGTAGCCGAGATGCTGACCGACGTGGGCTTTGACGCCTTCGGCGCCCTTCATGATGGTTTTTGTCATGTTCTAGTGATACCAGATTCGTTGGTGCTCCCTGCTCTGGGGGTGGAGCAAGAGCGCCAACAGCGCGGCATCGAAGGCAAACGATAGGAAACTCGCGCCGAACAGTCGGTACCTCCAGGGTGCATCGAGCTGGGTGTAGGCCACGAAGGTGAGGACGAACGGGGAGGCGGCGGCGCCCACGGAAATCCTCCATCCGAGGCGGCGTTCGTTGGCCATGAGGTACGCCCCGGCGCCATACGCCGCAATCACCAGGAGACCGAAGAAGAATCCCAATGAGTAGCGCTGTCGGAAGTAGTGCAGCACGTCGCCACCATCGATCAACTCGACGAGCGCAAAGAATCCGTTGATGTACAGCAGCCAACTGGCAATCTGCAACGTTTGTGGTTGCATTCGGTCGAACCACTTGCGACGTTCAGACATGGCAGAGAGTCTGGCAGATGGATAGCGTCAACGTGAGATGCGCAGTGGGTTCGTAAGCCTCGTCGGCCGGCCCAATGTGGGGAAGTCGAGCATCCTCAACGCTGCGTGTGGTCGCAAGGTGTCCATCGTTTCGGACAAGCCACAAACCACACGCACACGCGTGCGTGCGGTCGTGCATCGTGCGGATGCTCAAATCGTGTTCGTCGATACGCCGGGAATCCACAAGCCGGTGAGCGAACTCGGGAAACGGGTGAACGCCACGGCGCTCGATGCGAGTCGCGAGGTCGATATCACGTGTTTGGTGGTGGATGCCACGATGCCTTTCGGGCGAGGCGACCAGTTCGTCGCCGACCGAATGAATCTGGCCACCGGCGTGGTGATCGTCAACAAGATCGATCGAGCTCCGCGGGCAAAGGTCATGAAACAGTTGTCGGCTGTCGCGGCCCTCGACGCAGCGGTGTACTTTCCGATGTCGGCCAAGACGGGGGAAGGAGTTGGAGTCTTCCTGGATTGGTTGGCCGCGCATTTGCCGGAGGGTGATCCGCTGTATCCGCCGGAAGTGGTGCGTGAGACCCCCGACGTGTTGTGGGTTGCAGATTTGGTGCGCGAGGAATTGCTCTCGCGCATGCGCGAGGAGTTGCCGTACTCCATTGCCACGCGGGTTACGGAATACGAATGGCCGCGCATTCGTTGTGAGATCGTGGTGGAGCGCGACAGCCAGAAGGGCATGGTCATCGGCAAGGGCGGGCAGGTGCTGAAGGAAGTGGGAACCGCCGTTCGCTTGCAGCTGGCACAAGGCGCACACATCGAACTCGTCGTGGTGGTGGATGAAGGATGGCAACAGCGCCCCGATCGAATCGAGCGCCTGGGCTATTAGACGTCCCGTCAGTCGCGGGTGGACAACACGCTCAGGTAGTCGTCGTACGTGACGGTTGCACCCTTGGCGGTGAGATCTCCGGCGCCACGCGGAACCTGGATTTCCACTTCGTCCACGACGAACAACACCTGCCCGATTCCCGGACGACGTGTCAATGTGAGGACGATCTGTGCGATGGCCAAGCGCTGATCGAGTGGCTCCAATTCCGAGAGGAACGGTGCAGTCGACGAAACTCGTGCGACGCCGCGGCGAACCTCGATCGTGGCGGCGAGTCCGCGCGGAAGGGCTGAACGGAGTCCGGCCGTTTGCGCGGTGGTGTCGAGGCCTGCAAAGAGCGTGTCGAGTACCTGGGTTGGAGTCGCCGGACTCACGATGCGACGTTCGGAGCGCACCACACGGTTGGCGCTCACGAAGTAGAACTCCACGGAGTCGTACAGCACTTCGGTGACGGTGGTGGATGACGACTCCGTCTCCGGCGGCACCGTCGTGCTGGTGACGACGGTGCTGGTGGTGGCCGTGAGTGCGTCGGGGATGTCGCTCGCGGGAAGGGCGATGAAGCGTCCTTCTTCGGGGAGACCGCAACCAACGAGACCGACGCAGGATCCGAGCAGGAGAGTTACGGCCGTTCGGCGCACGGAGCGAATTCGAGGCAGGTTCACGCCGTTGCATCCAAACGGGGAATCGTCACGACGAATCGCGCTCCGCCACTCGGGGACGTGTCGACGAAGGCTCGACCGCCGATGGCACGTGCGTGTTCGGAGACGATCGCCAATCCCAGTCCGCTACCGACGCTGTTTCGAGATGCCGTGCCACGTGCGAAGCGTTCGAAGATTCGCAGTCGTTCGCTGACACCGATTCCCGGGCCATTGTCGTCGACGATGAGGAGGAGTTCCTCGTCGTTGCTGCTCAGGAGGATGTCGGAGGCTCCGCCCGCGTGATCGCGGGCATTGTCGAGGAGGTTGACCAGAATCCGTTCGATACGTCGCTTGTCGACGAGTACCACGTCGTTCGAGCCGAGGTCGGACACGACCAGGACCTTGTCGTAGCCGTGCCGTGCGGCGATTCTCTCCACCAACGAGGTGAGGTGGAGTTCCTCGAGTTGGTCCTGTCCCGCTCGGGCATCGAGCCTGCTGAGTTCCAGCAAGTCCAGTACCGTGCGATCGAATCGTCGAATCTGCGCCGCGATGATGTCGATTGCCTGACGATTGCGGTCGGAGAATTCTTCGGCTCGTGCCTGCAGGACTCCCACGGCTGCCCCGAGGGACGTGATCGGTGATCGGAGTTCGTGGCTGACGTCGCTGGCGAAGCGCTCCTCTCGTTCGATGCGTTCCTGCACCGCGTCGGCCATGCCATTGAAACTCTCCACGAGACGTTGAAGGTCGGGGTCGCGTTCGGAATCCAGGCGTGTTTCGAGGGCACCTTCGGCGATGGTCTTTGCGGCCGCCGTTACACGACGAAGTGGAAGCAGAACGTTTCCGCTCAGCAAGAACCCGATGAGTCCCGCGACGATGGTGATTCCGATCACCGCAGCGACGAGCGTGCTGCGGATGGTCCCCAAGGTGTCTGCAACATCGCTGATTGGAAACACCTCGAAGTACGTTGCGTCGATGACCGGTATCGATACGCCAACGGCCTCGAAGGGTCGACCGTTGAAGTCGACTCGCTGAACGCCGCTCGTACCACCGATGGCGTTGCGAACGAACGATGCCGGCAAGTTCGATTGGGTGAATCGAAGTGGGGCTTGTGCGTAGAACAGATCCTCGGAACCAAGATGCAACACCGCATATCCACCGGTCTCGGTGCGCAAGTTGGTGACCACCTCACCGGCATCGCTCCGGGCGCTTCCAACCAGCGAACGTACGAGTTGAGCGTTGGCGATGGCTTGGGATCGTGCGGAGGCCGTTGCCTTGTCGAGGAGATAGTTGCGGGTTGCGGCAAAGGTGACGACGCTCAAGATCACCACTCCGATGAAGGTGGCAAGTGAGAAGTACACGACGATGCGGGCCCGTAGTCCGGGTCGCAACGCTTGTAGGCGCAGGCGCATCGGTGGGGTTTGGCTCACATCGGGCACCCGTCAAGCATGGCGCACCATTGAGCCGGCGGAGTCAAGGGGGAGCATGACCCTCGCCGGCTCGCCCCACAGACTGCTCCAGGGAGATGACGGCAAGTTGCTCAAAGTGTGCGTTTTGTGTAACAAATCCTCGTTCTTTGGCAGACTGCCTACCCATGGCCACGATTCTCCTGGTGGAGGACGACGCAGGGATTCGTGCCGCACTCAGCCTTGCCTTGGAGGACGAGGGTTACGACATGCTGCAGGCGCCCAACGGGCGGACGGGTTTGGCGATGGTGGCGTCGGAACACCCCGACTTGGTGCTATTGGACCTTCGGTTACCCGACATCTCCGGCTTCGAGGTGTGTCGGGAGATTCGCACGAGGAGCAATCTCCCGATCATCATGGTGACCGCACAGACCGACACCCATGACTTGGTTGCGGGATTGGAGGCGGGGGCCGACGACTACGTCACCAAGCCGGTGAATTCGAAGGAGCTCGCAGCTCGAATTCGTGCTGCACTCCGCCGTATCGTTCGGGAATCGTCGGGGCGCACGCCCGACGTCACCCGCTTCGGGGACATCGAGTTGCATCGTGACGCCGGCACCGTGACCAAGGGTGGCACCGAAGTTGCGCTGACCAAGACGGAGTTGCGTTTGCTCATCGAATTTGCCGATCACCCCAACAGCGTGTTGAGTCGAGATCAACTGCTGGAAAGGGTGTGGGGTTATGAGTACCTCGGGGATAGTCGATTGGTGGATGCACACATCCGACGATTGCGCGTGAAGATCGAGGACTCACCGAACGAGCCGCGTTTCATCACGACCGCTCGCGGTATGGGTTACCGATTCAAACCCGGCGACTAGAGAATTCACACTCCGCGACTAGCGAAGAATTCCTGTACGCGCGACAGTTGGTTGGTTTCCGGCATGTGCGCAACGCCATACAACACGGCATTTTTGTAGCGCTTGGTGGACAGTCGCGGATCGAGGATGGCCACGACGCCGTGATCGGTGGCCGTGCGGATGAGTCGACCTGCGGCTTGGGCGAGCGACGCAGCGGCTATCGGAACATCCACGGTCATGAACGCCGAGTTACCGGCTTCGTCCCGTCGCGCATCGAGCAGCGGATCGTTCATCGCGGGAAACGGCACCTTGTCGAGGATCACCAAACGCAAGGCGTTGCCCGGTACGTCGACTCCTTGGAAAAAGCCACGGGTCGCAAAGAGGCACGAAGTCTCATCCTCCCGGAACGCATCCAAGAGGGCCTTCTTGGGCATGTCGTCCTGACGGTAGAGGTTGATTCCCTTCCCGAGTTTTCCTTCGAGTGCATCGGCGGTGTCGCGCAACACGCTCCAACTGGTGAACAACACCAATGCCGAACCGCCCGACAGGCTGATGAGTTCCCTGATGCGCGCCTGCAGTTTGGCGGGACGCTGAGCATCGTTCGGTGCCGGCAGGTCGTCGGCAAGGTACAGGAGTGACTGTTCGTCGTAGTCGAACGGGCTAGCCACTCGCACGATGTCATCGTCGTCGAGTGCCAAGCCGAGGCGACGCGGCAAACCCGGGGGAATCGTGGCACTCGTAAGGATTGCCGTCGTGTCATCCCAAACGTCGCTGAGCACGTGATCGACACGCTTCGGGGCAGCGGTGAGTCGTGCCGCGCCACGCACGTCGGTAACGAACACCACCATGTTGCTGCCACCGCTGAGCACCTTGCTCAACGACTCGTTCATGCGCGATATCACCGAGGTGGCGCGCAGCAGTTCGGGTGTTTCGGTGATGGTTGCTCGTAGTTCGTCGTGGATGAGACCACACTGTTGAGCCGCGTTGCCTATCGTTCCCTCGAGGTCGGGTGGGAGCGGTTGTGGAAGTCGTTGCCCGACATAGCGCATCAACAATTCGTCGAGTTCCTTGCCGGTCTTGGCCAGGGCATTCGGGAGCTTCTGTTTGCTGAGTGCCTGTCGTGCAGTCTCGGCTGCGGTGGCGATCATCCGTCCGGTGAGTGACACGGAGGCGGTTTCGCTGATGACGTCCTCGAGTTCGTGAACCTCGTCGAAGACCACCACGTCGTGGTCGGGAAGGAACTCGCGGTTCTGTTCGAGGTCGAGGCCGTACAGCGTGAAGTTCACCACGATGACGTTGGCGTTCTTTGCCTGCTCGCGTGCCCGTTCCGTGAAGCACGTTTCACCGAAGGCACACTTGACCGCACCCGGACACTCGTCCGAGCCGAGACTGACCTTTCGCCAGGCAGAGTCGCCAACCGGGAAGGGAACGTCGGAGATCTCCCCGGTTTCCGTTTCGTTTGCCCATGCAACGAGCTCTCGCACCTCGCGCACTACATCGCGCGGGGAATCGCCGAGCTGCAGTTGATCGTGACCGGTCTCGATCTCCGAGACCCGCTGGCGGCAAAGGTAGTTGTTGCGCCCCTTGAGCACTGCCCACGAAAACGCCAGCTCCGGGGTGTCGGCACATGCGGCTTCGAGCAACGGGAGGTCGACGCTGGCGAGCTGGTCTTGGAGCGCCTTGGTGTAGGTGGCGATGACGGCAGTACGTCCGGCTGCCAGGATGGGAACGAGATAGCCGAGTGTCTTTCCGGTACCGGTGCCTGCTTGCACGACCAACGTCGATCCGGTCTGGATGGCGTCAGCGACGTGACGAACCATGTCCGCTTGCCCTTCGCGTCGTTCGGCATGGGAGAGGTGCCGCATCACCGTGTCGAGCAGGGAAAGTGCAGCCTTCGAGGCAGTGCTCATGTTGATGCCGGGGCTGTCGTCATGCGGTGACGAGCGCAAGGGCTTCGTCAAGTTGGGGAGCGCCGAAGTCGGGCCATGAACAATCGGTGAAGAACACGCGCGCATCGGCTGCCTGCCAAAGCAAGAAATTGGATACTCGCGATTCCCCCGAGGTTCGTACGAGGAGGTCCACCGGGGGGAGCGTTGGGTCGTAGAGTTCGGCTTCAATCGAGGACACCGACGGGGTGGTGGCGCGGTGCGCGGCTCGGGCTATTTCCGCCCTGCTCCCGTAATCGAACGCCACGGTCAAGACCATTCCGGTGTTGTGTTTGGTGTCGTCGATGGCCTGGGCGATTGCCTTCTGTACCGACTTTGGGGTTCGCGAGCCTGGTTCGGCGAAAGGGCGACCAATCCAATTGACACGAACGTTGTTGGCATTGAGTTCATCGATTCGCCCGAAGAGTTTCCGGTGAAGCCCCATGATGTGACGAACCTCGGAGGGTGGACGAACCCAATTCTCGGTACTGAATCCAAAGACGGTGAGCCAGCCAATGTTTCGTTTGGCAGCAGCACGAACCACCTCGGCCAGGGCTTCTTCTCCGGCGGTGTGGCCGGCCGTGCGGGGCAGGCCTCGGCGCTTGGCCCAACGTCCGTTGCCATCCATGATGCAGGCCACATGAAGACGGCGGGTCGGGGCGATTGCAGGAGTGGTCATGGTGTGTCGTATGAAACTAGTTCCTAGTGCGAGGATGTATCAGTGGTAGCCGAAGCGTCTCTGTCCCACCTGCTGCTCTGTGCCGGCTCGGTACGTGATTGGCAGACCACGTCGGCCGAACAATGGCGCCTACGAGTAGAACTCGTGGCTCGCGCCGCACGAGTGGGTGGTGCGGAGTGGGCCACCATCGTGCCAACGCACCCTGGCGATGCCACGCAGATCGACTCCGTTCGAACCATGTTGCAGGATTCATGTGGTGGCGTGCGATACGCGCATCGCATGGTGATCCTCAGCGAAGGTGGTGTGACGGTGATCGTCGATCCACTTGCGGATGGCAAGCAGCGAATCGCCGATGCCGCTGTGCGCGCTGGCTCGTCGGGTGGGATCACGGAGGATCGTTTGTCGGCAGCCGTCACCGCACCGGCTCCGAGCGAGCCGGACTTGGTCATCGTCCTAGGTGATGCCACGACGATGCCGGCATCACTGGTGTGGGAGTTGGCGTATGCCGAACTCGTGTTCCTCGACGTGCCGTGGACCGAGCTCGACGGAGAGCACCTGGAGATGGCAATCAACGATTACACGCGACGTGATCGGCGGTTTGGCGGTGTCGATTCCTGATGCCGCTCTATCGGGACGTTGGCGTTGTTCTGCGCACGCACAAGCTTGGTGAATCCGATCGGATCGTCACACTGATCACCCAGGATTCGGGCAAGGTGCGTGCGGTGGCAAAGGGAATTCGCAAGACCACGTCCAAATTCGGTTCTCGGTTGGAGCCGATGAGTCATGTGCAAGTGCAGCTGTATCGGGGTCGCGAGCTCGACATCGTGAATCAAGTGGAGCTGGTGGAGGTGGCTTCATCGACGCGGGCGCACCTCGAAGCAACGACCGACGGCCTGGCGATGTGCGAGGTGGTGGAGCAGCTGGCGCACGACCGTTCCCCAAGTCCCCACTTGTATCGCATGTTGGTTGGCGCGCTTCGACAACTCAACGTGGCCTACTCCGAACTCCTGCTGCCGGCGTTCCAGCTGCGTCTGTTGGAGGAGGACGGTGTCGGACCACGAGTGGATCGCTGCGTGGTTTGTGATACCACCGAAGGTTTGGTGGCGATCGATGTGCAGGCGGGGGGAGTGCAGTGCGGTCAGCATCGTCGTGGAGTGTCCGTCTCCGTTCAAGCACTCTCCGTGTTGAAGGATGTGCTCAACGGCCGGATCGTGTCGTTGCTGAACCGGCAGGATCTTCCAGTGGCTGCCGTTCGTGAAGTCGTGTCCTACGGACGAAGTGCGATGGAACATCATTTGGAACGTCGCATTCGCTCGTCGTCGTTGTTCGAAGCACCGCGAGTGTAAGCACGTCGACTACTAGCCTGAACCCGGTGCCAGCCAAGGATCTCGACCAAATCGTCAACCTGGCCAAGCGCCGGGGCTTTGCGTTTCCGAGCGCAGAAATTTACGGCGGGTTCCGATCGTCGTACGACTACGGTCCGCTCGGTGCACTCATGTTGCGCAACGTGAAGGACGCCTGGATTCGAGCCATGGTGCAGACCCGAAACGACGTGGTGCTGATCGATGCTGCAATCCTGAATCCTCCCCAAACCTTCGAGGCGAGTGGACATCTGGCGAACTTCAGTGATCCTCTCGTGGATTGCACGGTGTGCAAGCGTCGTTTCAGGCAGGATCAACTAGATACACGTGACTGCCCGCAAAAGATGAAGGGCTGTGCTTTCACGGAGGCTCGTGCCTTCAACCTGATGTTCAAAACGCACGCTGGTCCGATCGAGGGATCGGGGACGGAGGTGTACCTGCGGCCCGAGACGGCCCAAGGCATGTTCGTGAATTTTGCCAACGTGCTCTCCACCAGTCGCAAGAAACCCCCGTTCGGTATCGCGCAAGTAGGGAAGAGTTTCCGCAACGAGATCACACCGGGGAACTTCATCTTCCGTACGCGCGAGTTCGAACAAATGGAACTCGAGTTCTTCGTGCCGCCAGCCGAAAGTCCGAAGTGGTACGACTACTGGAAACACGAGCGCATGGAGTGGTACGTAGCCCACGGAATTCCGCGCGACATGTTGCGGTTGCGAGAACACGACAAGGACGAACTGTCCCACTATTCGGCGGGTACGTGCGACATCGAGTTCCTCTTCCCGTGGGGTTGGGGAGAGTTGGAGGGCATCGCCCAGCGAACCGATTACGACCTCACGCAGCACTCGCAGCACTCCGGCCAACGTCTCGATTATTTCGACCCCGCCACCAACGAGCGCTACGTCCCGTACGTTGTCGAGCCTGCTGCCGGTGTCAACCGAACCATGGCGGCTTTCCTCCTCGCGGCCTACGACGAGGACGTCGTGAACGAAGAACCGCGTTCGGTGTTGCGTTTGCATCCGCGCATTGCGCCGTACCAAGTGGCCGTGCTTCCGTTGTCCAAGAAGGAAACGCTCTCGCCGGTTGCAGAGCGCGTCTTTGCGATGTTGTCGGCACGTTACATGTGCGACTTCGATGAAACCCAGGCCATCGGACGTCGATACCGACGTCAGGACGAGATCGGAACCCCGTGTTGTGTCACCGTCGACTTCGACACCCTCGAGGATGAAGCCGTAACGGTGCGCGACCGCGACTCCACCGAACAGGTGCGTATCCCGATTTCCGGACTGATGTCGCATTTCAGCGAGCGTTTCGGTTTCTAGACGCGGTGACGTACCTCGACGGCATCGTGGCGCACCACCGGCGCCGAGCATCGATCGATCAGCGGGACCTGCAGGAAGTTCGCCGGTCGCTACCTTCGACTCCGGCGCGAGGCTTCGTGCGCGCTATCGCACAATCGTCCCGACTTGCGGTGATTGCAGAGATCAAACGTAAGTCGCCGTCGAAGGGCGACATCAACATGGACTTGATCCCCGAGCAACTGGCGCGCGAGTACGAGGTGGGTGGCGCGAGCTGTCTTTCGGTGCTCACCGACGGGCCGCACTTTGCCGGAAGCGTTACGGATCTCAGGATGGCTCGTGCTGCGGTACAACTACCGGTTCTTCGCAAGGATTTCACGGTGTGCGCGCTCGACGTTCTCGACGCACGATTGATGGGTGCGGATGCCGTGTTGCTCATCGTTGCCGCACTGAGCGATCGTGAGTTGTCGCAGTTGCATGCGCTCGCCCAGGAAGTGGGTCTCGACGCACTCGTCGAGGTGCACGATGAGATGGAATTGGATCGCGCTCTCGCCGTGAATGCGACGCTCATCGGCGTGAACCAACGTGATCTGCACACCTTCCATGTCGATCCCCAACGCGCAGTGCGACTTGCCAAGCGAATACCCGAGGGTGTCCTGGCCGTCGCCGAATCCGGCATCACCGGCGCCGACGATGCCCGTCGATGTGCCGAAGCCGGCTATCGCGCAGTTCTGGTGGGCGAGCACCTTGTGCGAAGCGCCGATCGGGAAATGGCACTCACCGAACTGCGGGTGGCACTACCTTCGTAATCATCATGTTCGTGAAGATCTGCGGGATCACGAATGAAGAAGACGCGCTCCTGAGCGTTGCCATGGGTGCCACGGCCCTCGGATTCATCTTTGCGCCATCCAAGCGACAGGTGACCGCCGGAAAGGTGGCCGACATCGTGAAGCGATTGCCGGCGGGTGTCCTCACGATTGGAGTGTTTCGCGACCATGACCCCAGGACGGTGGTGCGGATCGTTCGCGAGGCAGGTCTTCGTGGAGCACAACTCCATGGTCGCGAGACGGTCTCCATGGTCGATGAGATCACGGCCGAAGTGGGTTGGGTCATGAAGGCCGTGGTGGCCGGCAGTCCGGAAGCAGAGAAAAGTGACCGGTATCGAACCGACATGGTGTTGTTCGACTCGCCTTCGCCTGGTTCGGGGGAGACCTACGACTGGAACCTGTTGACGACCGTTCCCAAGGGTGTGCGATGTGTCATGTCCGGCGGATTGACGCCCGAGAACGTCGCTGATGCCATTGCAACGGTGCGGCCGTATGGCGTGGATGTATGCAGCGGAGTGGAGCGAGAGCCCGGCCGCAAGGATGCGTCGAAGGTTCGGCGGTTCGTGCAGGGCTCGTTGCTTGCATTCGACGCACTTGTACAGTGATTCGGTGACCGCACTCGCCGACCCCAGCGCGGAAGGACGTTTCGGTGAATTCGGCGGACAGTTCGTGCCAGAAACCCTGGTACCCGCCTGCCAGGAACTCGAACGAGCCTTTCACGAAGCTTGGAATGATCCGGATTTTCGCGCCGAGTTGGGTCGACTGCAGCGTGAGTACGCGGGACGCCCGTCGATCCTCACGGAGTGTCACAATCTCGGACGGCGGCTCGGAATTCGGTTGATCCTCAAGCGCGAGGACTTGAACCATACGGGTTCGCACAAGATCAACAACGTGCTGGGTCAAGCACTGCTTGCCAAGCGCATGGGCAAGAAGCGATTCATCGCCGAAACCGGAGCAGGACAACATGGCGTTGCCTCCGCAACTGCGGCTGCTCTCCTGGGTTTGGACTGCAAGGTGTACATGGGTGCAGTCGATGTGGAGCGACAAGCACTGAACGTGTTCCGAATGCGTCTCCTGGGGGCCGAAGTGGAAGCTGCGCAATCGGGGAGTCGTACGTTGAAGGATGCCGTCAACGAGGCGATGCGCGACTGGGTGGCCAGTGTCGAACACTCGTACTACTGCATCGGTTCGGTGATGGGACCGCACCCGTATCCATTCATGGTTCGACAGTTCCAAAGCGTCATCGGTGATGAAGCTCGGGTACAGATTCGCGAACTCACCGGTCGGGACCCCGACGTGGTGACGGCGTGCGTCGGTGGTGGCTCGAATGCAATGGGAATCTTCAGCGGATTCGTGGATACGACGGCTCGGTTGGTGGGTGTCGAGCCCGCCGGTGGAGCAGCCGTTGGTCGAGGGGTTCCCGGAGTCGTTCACGGGATGAAGAGTTACCTCATGCAGGATGAAGAAGGTCAAGTACAGGAGGCTCATTCGATCTCGGCGGGTTTGGATTATCCGGGTGTGGGACCGGAACACTCGTACTTGGCGTCGATCGGACGAGCGGAATATCCGAGCGTCACGGATGCGGAAGTCATCGAAGGATTTCAATTGATGTCACGAACCGAAGGCATCATTCCGGCACTCGAGTGCGCGCACGTCGTTGCATGGATCGCCAAGGAGGCTCCGCGAATGCAGGGTGCCACCGTGCTGATGAACCTGTCCGGGCGCGGCGACAAGGATGTCGCCCAGATGATGCAGATTCTTGGCCCGACCCTGGGCGGCAAGTGAACCATCTGGAGTCCCATCTTCGGGCCGTTCGCGATGGCGGGCGAAAGATCCTGGTTCCCTACGTGACGGGTTACGTGGCCAACTGGGAGGACGCGGTTCGGGCGGCAGCGGCGAATGGAGCCGATGCAATCGAGATCGGAATTCCCTTCTCCGATCCGGTGATGGATGGACCGGTCATTCAACGGGCCTCGCGTGATGCGCTACTCCGTGGGGCAACGCTCCACAAGATTCTCGACGGGCTGCGAGTGCTCGACGCGGGTGTGCCGCTCGTGGTGATGTGCTACTACAACACCGTGTTTCGGGCAGGGCACGAACGTTTCGCCAAGTTGTTGGCGGCTGCGGGTGTGTCTGGCGCGATAGTTCCCGATCTTCCGCTGGAGGAATCAACGGAATGGTGTGCAGCGGCGGATGCCGCCGACATTGCCACGGTGATGCTGGCTGCGCCAACTGCGCCCGACGAACGCTTGCCGAGGATCGCGGGGCGTTCTCGCGGCTTCGTGTACGCGGTAGGTCTGCTGGGGGTTACCGGGGAACGTGACACATTGTCGGCAAGCGCGACGGCCATTGCGACGCGCGTGAAACGGGTGACGAACCTCCCGGTTTTGGTGGGAGTGGG
>JBBANV010000002.1:42453-57289 GCA_040401775.1 Ilumatobacteraceae bacterium | reverse complement strand
TCGTGTCTCTTGAGCGAGATCAAGACGGAGATCGGACGTACCGTCATCATCGGGATCAGTCCGGATGTGCCGTCGAAGCAACTCAAGTTCGACACCAAGTACTCGTTGGGATTTCCGTTGCTGGCTGACGAGAAGCACGAAGTGGCCAAGGCGTACAAGGTGTGGAAAAAGAAGTCGATGTACGGACGCGAGTACATGGGAATCGAGCGTTCCGCATTTCTCATCGATGGAAGCGGCAAGATCCTTCACGCGTGGTACAAGATTTCACCCAAGGACACGCCCGCATTCCTGCTCGAGGCGTTGGGGAAGTGAGCGAAGTGTTCGCCCTTCCGGTAGCGGTGTTGCCGCATCGGCCACCGTTCCTGTTCGTCGACAGCATCGAAGCCCTCGAGGTGGGCGTCAGCGCAACCGGTCGTTGGCGTCTGCGCGGTGACGAGTGGTTCTTCCCGGGACATTTTCCAGGGCGCCCAACTCTTCCCGGGGTGTTGATGTGCGAAGCCATTGCACAGGTGGGGGCATACGCGCTCTTGAGCGATCCATCTCGGTCGAGCAAGTTGCCACTCTTCGGCGGTTTGGATTCCGCGCGGTTCCGTCGTCAGGTGGTGCCAGGAGACGAACTACGCATCACGGTGCAGCTTGGTCGGATGAGCGCCCGGGCCGGTAAGGGTTCCGGAACGGCGACCGTGAATGGTGACGTTGCGTGCGAATGCGACTTGATGTTCGTGTTGGTCGATCGTTAAGGACGGCGAGCACCGTCGTCGGCTACGAGGCCGGAGCGAGGATGATCGAACCGTTGTGGCCACCGAAGCCAAAATTGTTGGAGATCGTCGGACCGGGTGTCCATGGACGTGGTTCACCGATGACCACATCGCACGTGATGTCATCGCCGAGTGTCGAGGTGTTGGCGGTGGGCGGGATGAGTTCGTGCTCGAACGACAACAACACGGCCGCAGCCTCGAGGGCACCGGCAGCTCCCAACGGATGACCCGTGACTCCCTTGATGGAGGTGACCGGCGGCGTTGGCGTTCCGAAGACTGAAGCAACGGCCTGTGACTCGGCCTGATCGTTGAGCGGTGTGGAAGTTCCGTGTGCATTCACCTGTTTGATGTCGCTCGGCGAAAGACCCGCGTCATCAAGTGCTTGTTGCATGCACGCGATGGCACCAACTCCACCCGGTGATGGCGCGGTGATGTGGTGGGCGTCGGCGTTGCTCGCAGCGCCGAGCACCTCTGCGATGATCGTCGCCCCGCGTTCGACCGCGAGGTCGTATCGCTCCAATACGAAGACGGCCGCACCCTCTCCGAACACGAAACCATCGCGCGTGGCGTCGAATGGTTTGCTGGTTCCGCTACTGGAGAGTGCTGTCATGTTGGCAAAACCGGCGACGGCGGTGATGGTCGCGGCCGACTCCGCACCACCGCTGACGACTGCATCACAACGACCCCAGGCAATCAAACGAGCCGCATATCCGAGTGCGTGAGTTGCGGCCGCACAGGCAGTGCAGATCGTTTCGGCCGGCCCCTGTAGGTGGTATCGCATCGATATTGCAGCACCACAGGCATTGGACATCATCATTGGGACGAGAAACGGTGAGACTCGACGTTCGCCCTTCTCCACCCGAGTGATGACTTGTTCCTCCAGAGTTCGCAAACCACCGATGCCGGTGCCGAAGATGCTGCCCATGCGTGCCGGATCGTAGGGGAGCACCCCAGATTGGGTGACGGCCTCGTGGGCTGCTGCGAGGGCGAACTGTTCCACGCGGTCCGCGCGGCGAGCTTCTTTCGGGTTGGAGAAGTAGGGCTGGGGATCCCAGTCGGCAAGTTCGACGGTCTTTGCATTGGTGATGCCGGGCCCGAGTAGTCCCTGCCAGAAGGCTGCTTTACCCACGCCGCATGGCGCAACGACGCCATAACCGGTAATCGCAACGCGATGGCCTGCTCCCTGCATGGGGAGGCTTACTTGGTTTTGGCGACGATGAGGTCGAAGGCTTGACCGACGGTGGTGATGCCTTCCAGTTCCTTCTCTGGAACTTCCACACCGAATTCACTCTCGAGCTCCATGACGAACTCCACGAGGTCGAGGCTGTCGGCCTCGAGGTCTTCCTTGAAGCGGGCTTCGCGGGTGACTTTCGCTGCGTCGACCGACAACAGGTTGACTGCGCACTTGGTGAATCGTTCGAATAAATCTTGGCTCACGTGGGGCCTCCTCGTGCTTAACAGCCTAGTGTCCCATGCCCAGTCCACCGTCGACAGGGAGCACTGCGCCGGTGATGTACGCCGCATCGGTGGACGCCAGGAAGGCGATGGCACCGGCGATTTCATCGGCAGTAGCGATGCGAGCGAGTGGAACGAGGTCGGCGATTGCCTGCAATTTTTCGTCGCCAAGCGTGCGGGTCATGTCGGTGTCGACCGGACCAGGTGCAACCACGTTCACCGTGATGCTTCGACTTCCGAACTCTCGCGCAAGCGATCGTGCGAGACCAACGAGTCCCGCCTTCGATGCGGCGTAGTTCGCTTGGCCGGCTTGTCCCAACAGACCAACGACGCTTGACACGAGGATGATGCGACCCTTGCGTGCCCGCAACATCGATTGGGTTGCCCGCTTGCATACACGAAACGCACCGGTCAGGTTGGTGTCGACAACGCTGGTGAAGTCGTGCTCCTTCATGCGAAGGAGCAGACCATCCTTGGTGATGCCGGCGTTGGAAACGAGCACTTCAACGGGGCCGAGTGCATTCTCCACCTCGGTGAACGCGCGCTCGACGTCGGACTCGTTCGTTACGTCGCATTTCACCGCGAGGAAGTCCCCCGATGGAGCACTCGAGTTGTACGTGACGGCCACCTTGTCGCCCATGGCTGCAAACCGTTTCGCGGTGGCCAATCCGATACCACGACTACCACCGGTGATCAGCACGACTCGACTCATGGCTTCCTCCATTCAACGACTGCACTCGCGGCCGTCATCCCTGCGCCGAATCCCACCATCAACACGATGTCACCATCCTTGATCCTGCCCTTGTCTGCTGCATCGAACAATGCCAGGGGAATCGATGCCGACGAAGTGTTGCCGGTTTCCTGGAGTACCACGGCGGTGCGCTCCATCGGAAATCCGAGCTGACGACACGCCGCATCGATGATTCGGATGTTGGCCTGGTGGGGGACGCAGAGTGCCACGTCGTCGATGTTGAGGCCGGCCTTGGCCAACGACTTGTGCGCGGAGTCCACCATGATTCGAACGGCGCGACGAAACACCTCCTTACCATCCATGTGTATGTAGCCCCCGACATCGGCATATAAGAGGTGTTCGAGGGAGCCGTCGGCGTCGATGTCCCATCCGAGGAGTTGCCCAGCGTCGGGTGTCGACTCCACCACACATGCCCCCGACCCATCCGCAAACAGGATCGCCGTTCCACGATCGCTCCAGTCGGTGATTCGCGACAGGGTGTCGGTGCCGATGACCAGGAGCCGTTTCGCACCGATGGCAAGAAGACCATGTGCCACGACATAGGCGTAGACGAAACCGGAGCACGCGGCATTGAGGTCGAAGGCTCCGCAGCGCAAGCCGAGCGCGTTTTGCACCGTCGCCGACGTTGCCGGGACGGTGCGGTCGGGAGTGGTGGTGGAGAGAACGAGACCATCGATCGATGCGGGATCGATACCGGACATTGCGATGGCGCGTCGTGCGGACTCGATCGAGAGGGTTGCGGTACTTCCACCGACGTGACGACGCTTGATGCCGGTTCGCTCCGTGATCCATTCGTCGTTGGTGTCCATCATCGTCGACAGCTCCGCGTTGGTCAGCACTTTCTTTGGCAGGGCCGTGCCCCAACCGATGATTCGCCCGCCGGTCATCAGTGCGTCCGTAGCCATGCAACTGGTTCGCGCATGGTCAAGCGCTCGCCCTCATGCGCAATGAAGTTCTGCAGGATTCCCGCAAACGGTGAACGAACCTCCACGTCCCCTATGTGCCCAAGTACGGTTCCCACTTCGATGCGCGATCCGTCGGCAACTTCCTTGCGCTGCACGAACACGCCCGCAGCCGGGCTCACCACAAGACGCTCCACAACGAAGAGATGTTCCCCGTCGTGGTCGTTGGACTTCGGCGGAGTGACCTGGCTGACCCACTCCAGCAACTTGTCGAGTTCGTCGGGAGTCGCCACGCTGATGGAGCGCGCACCTTCCAGCGTTCGTTTGACCATGCCGCTCAGGACTCCACCCGGTCCGAGTTCGACGTAACCAGCGATCGACTGTTTCTGTAGTTCCAACAGCACGTGCTTCCAGCGAACAGGTGAACAGAGCTGGGCCGACAAGAGAGAAATCCACTCATCGCCGCGTTGGTGCAGGAGGGCATCGACGTTCGAAACGATCGGTACGTCGGCGTCGCGGGGCTTTGCGGCTGCCAGCGCCACACGCAGTCGATCCCGAGCGGGATTCATGAGGGGAGTATGGAACGCACCTGAAACGGGGAGTGGCATGACCTTTTTCGCACCGAGTTCCTTGGCGTGTTGTGTTGCCTTCTCGATACCACTCGGAGTTCCGGCGATCACCACTTGTCCTGGAGCATTGAAGTTGGCCACCCACACGCTGTCGTCGGCCCGGCGACAAGCCACCTCCACGAGGTCGTCGTCCAGACCAAGCACCGCAGACATCGCTCCCGGAGAAGTTTGACCAGCTTCATGCATGGCGTCACCACGTTCGACCACCAGTCGTACGCCATCGTCGAAGCCGAGTGCGCCGTTGGCGGTGAGTGCCGTATATTCGCCGAGACTGTGACCGGCACAGATCGAGGGTTCGACACCGAGTCGTTCCACGGCATCCAGCACCATGAGGCTGCTCACGAAGGTGGTGAGCTGTGCGTTGCGCGTGTCCTTGAGCTCGTCGGCATCGGCATCCAGGAGGAGACGTCCCACATCGCGTTGAGCGATATCGGATGCCTCGTCAACCAATTCCCAACTGTCATGGTGTTGCCACGGACGTCCCATGCCTGGGCGTTGCGATCCCTGTCCGGGAAACAAAAACGCGAGCAACCGACCTCCCTGTCTGACGCAAGCTTGTGAAGTAGAGGTTACGAGAGTTTGCCCCTGTCAACGCGCCACTAGCCTTGCTAGCCGTTGCCCGAGTGGCGAAATGGCAGACGCGACGGACTCAAAATCCGTTGCCTGAAAGGGTGTGTGGGTTCGACTCCCACCTCGGGCACCAGTGCACTCGTAGGATGATGTGGTCCATGAGTCTGCAGTTACCGGCGGGTATCGAGCAACGGTTGGTACGTCATCGCTTGGCGCGATGCGTGGCGAGCATGCGGGAGCTCAACGAGGAACTTCGTGTCACCCGAGAACAAGCCGAGGTGTTGCGAGATGAGGCGGCCGACGACGAGTTGCGGGCAATCGTGTCCGAAACCCCGAGTGCCGTTGCGGATCACCGCGATTCTCAGCAGCATTACCTGGCGATCTCACGTCACCTGGAACATCTCAAGCAGTCCATTGCGGCGCTTGAGGTCGAGCAGAACGAGCTGCTCGATCGTCTCGCGTAGTCCGGTACTTCGTGGCCACGGCTCATCGTCGTAGAGTCTGCCCGTGACCACGATCGTCATCGCCGAAGACGAAGCCATCATTCGGCTCGATCTTCGTGAGCTGCTCGAGGAAGAGGGCTACGTCGTGGTGGGAGAAGCCGGTCGAGGCGACCAGGCAGTGGAGTTGGTGCGACAACTCACACCGGATCTCGTCATCCTGGACGTGAAGATGCCGGGTATGGATGGCATCGAAGCAGCAAAACGAATAACCGCCGAGGGAATCTGCGCGGTGTTGATGCTCACGGCATTCAGTCAACGTGAGATCGTCGAACAGGCGCGCGATGCAGGCGCCGTTGCATATTTGGTGAAACCGTTCCAGAAAACCGAACTCGTACCGGCGATCGAATTGGCCACAGCTCGGTATGCAGAAACCAAGGCGCTCGTGTCGGAGGTGTCGGAACTCACCGAGCGTCTGGAGGTTCGCAAACTGCTCGATCGTGCCAAGGGACGCCTCATCGATACGCACGGGATGAAGGAATCCAACGCGTTCAGCTTCATTCAGAAGTCGGCGATGACCCAGCGCACCACGATGCGAGCGATCGCGGAATCCATCCTGAAAGGTGAACTCGTTCCACCTGCATGAAGTGGATTGGTGTCGTCGTATGAAAGTGATGGCTCTCGACGGGAACTCGTTGGTGTATCGCGCCTTCTTTGCGCTGCCCGACACCATGGCCACCGCAACCGGCGAGGTGACCAATGCAGTGTTCGGATTCTGCTCGATGTTTGCCACGTTGGTGAAGGATCATGATCCGGATGCCGTCGTGGTGGTGTTCGATCGCAAGGAGAAGACCTTTCGTCATGATGCGGCGCCCGAATACAAAGCGCAGCGTGAGAAGCAACCGGACACCTTGTACCAACAATTGGAGTTGGTGAAGAGCGAGCTCCTGCCGGCGGCCGGCGTTGCCACCTTGGACTGCGTCGGTTTCGAGGGCGACGACATCATCGCCACGATTGCCGACGCGATCGGAGCGAACGATGACTTGCTCATCGTCACCGGGGATCGCGATTCCTATCAACTGGTCCGTGATCCCCACGTTCGTGTGCTGTACAACAAACGTGGTGTTTCTGATTATGCCCTGTACGACGAAGCGGGTATACACGAGCGAACCGGTGTGACGCCGTCGCAGTATGCGGACTACGCGGCGTTGCGTGGGGACCCGAGCGACAATCTCGAAGGAGTACCCGGAGTCGGGGAGAAGACCGCTGCAAAGTTGATCAATCGCTACGGTGCGCTCTCTGCGGTATTCGATCATGCCGATGAACAAACGCCGAAGCTCAAGGCCGCGTTGCTCGAATCACGAGACCGCGTACTTCGCAATGCCGAATTGATGCGCCTTCGCAAGGATGTGCCGGTCGAAGTGCGCATCGGCGCATGGACCCCGAAGCCCAACATGGCGGCACTCCAGAAACTGTTCTCCAGGTTGGAATTCTCCACGATGACGTCGCGATGGAAACCGATTCTTGCGAAGTTCGGTGGTGCGGAGGTGCTTGAAGGCAGTGGCGTCGATGCCGAGGATGGTGTTGCGACGCAAGCCACGTCGATGCTCACCGATGCCATAGATGTGTCGGTGTTCGAGGCTTCGCGCGAGCAAGCGTCGACGCTCTTCGCAGCCACGGCACCGCTCGGAATGTCCGTGGTGTGGGAGGGTGAGCCGGGTCGTAGTGCCATCCGTGCCGTGGTGGTGTCCGAGGGCAAGTCGACAGCGGCACGGGAGCCGATTGTGTGCTGGTCGATCAGCGCTGCGTTGCTCGCGGACGAATCCCTGGCGAAAGCAGTGAGTGACTCGAAGCACGTGGTCATGCACGATGGCCGCAATGCGATGCGTGGATTGCTGGCCATGGGAATCGACATCAGACGGTTGTCGTACGACACCGCCATTGCCGCGTATCTCGCCGATTCGTCCGCGGGCGCCTACGACGTTGGCACCGTGGCGGAGCGTTGGCTACGTCGGCGCATTGCCGGTGACGGCACCACCGCAAGCGGACAACTCGATTTCGAAAGCCCGATTCATGATGGGGCACAACGGACTGCGGCCTGTGAGTCGGCCGTGGCCGTGCTGGTGCAACCAATGCTCGACCAAGAATTGCGCAGAGTGCACCTTGATGGCTTGTACTCCAACACCGAGCTGCCGCTGGTTCGTGTGTTGGCCAAGATGGAGCACGCCGGAATTGCGGTTGACCGAGCGGCATTGGAGTCACTGGAAGCTTCCCTCGGTACTCGAAGCAGCGCGTTGGTGAAGATCTTGCATGCTCTTGCCGGCAAGGAATTCAACGTGAATTCAACGAAACAGTTGAAAGAGATCCTGTTCGAGGAACGCGGGCTCACGGGCGGTCGCAAAACCAAGGCCACCAAGGGCTACAGCACGGACGCAGCATCACTCGAGAAGATTCGGGACGAATGGCCGGAGTTCATCGACGCTCTGATGGAGTATCGCGAGGTGGAAAAATTGCGCGCAACATACGCGCTGGGTCTGCTGCACAGCATTGCGCAAGACGGGCGAATTCACGCCAGCTTCAACCAAACCGTCGCACGTACCGGACGACTCTCGAGTGATCAACCGAATCTCCACAACATTCCAATTCGCAACGAATCAGGGAAGGTGTTCCGCGAGATATTCGTTCCGGCCCCCAAGTGCGAGTTCATGGTGGCCGACTACAACCAGATCGAACTGCGCTGTATCGCGCATCTTGCTCAGGACCCTGGGCTGCTGGCCGCATTCAACGCCGGTGTCGACATCCACCGCGCAACCGCAGCACAAGTATTCGGTGTTCCGCTCGAGAACGTAAACGGCGAGCAGCGCAGCAAGGCCAAGATGGTGTCCTACGGTTTGGCATACGGGATGGAGGCGTACGGGCTCAGCCAGCGGCTCGGCATCGACGTTGGCGAGGCCAAGGTGATCCTGGACGCCTACTTCGCCGCGTTTCCACGAGTCAAGCAGTACATGGACGATGCAGTTGCAACGGCAACTCGCGAGGGCTATACCACGACGCTCTTCGGACGTCGCCGACAGATAGAAGGGATCCACAGCCCCATTCGTCAAGTGCAGGCCGCCGCCGCACGAATGGCGATGAACGCCGGCATCCAGGGGTTGGCGGCGGACATCTTCAAGATCGCCCTCGTCACGATCGACCAACGACTTGAGCTCGAGGCACTCTCCAGTCGGCTGGTGCTTCAGGTGCACGACGAGGTCATCGTGGAGGTGGTGAAGGGGGAGCGAGAGCGCGTGGAAGCACTCGTTTTGGACGCCATGCAGAACGCAGCGAAGTTGGACGTGCCCCTCGTGGTGAATGCAGCGTGGGGTGCCAGTTGGGCGGCTGCGAAGGTAGCCTGACCTATCCGCCGTCAGGCGGGAAATGTCCTACTCCTACTCTTCCATCCACCGAAAGCAACCAGTGACCGATACAACGCTCAGCCCAGCCGCAATGGGCACCTTTGACCAAAGCGGAAATTACATTCCTCGCAAGATCACCGAGCGAGACGCTTCATTCGCAGACGAAATCAACAGCACCTTCGTTGAAATCAAGGAAGGCAAACTCGTCGCCGGCACCGTCGTGCGCATCACACGAGAAGAAGTGCTCCTGGAAATCGGCTACAAGACCGAGGGTGTCATCCTTGCCCGCGAACTTGCAATCCGACAGGACATCGACCCAAACACCGTGGTGAAGCTCGGCGAGAAGATCGAAGCCCTCGTGTTGACGCTCGAGGACAAGGAAGGGCGTCTTCTGCTCTCCAAGAAGCGCGCCCAGTACGAGCGTGCATGGGGCGATGTTGAGCGCATCAAGAACGAGGATGGCACCGTCGAGGGGCACGTCATCGAAGAAGTGAAGGGTGGCCTCATCGTGGACATCGGTCTGCGTGGCTTCCTCCCGGCTTCGCTGGTGGAGTTGCGTCGTGTGAAGGATCTCGCTCCGTACGTCGGACAGAAGATTCAGGCCAAGATCCTCGAGCTGGATCGTCAACGCAACAACGTGGTGTTGTCACGTCGTGCGGTATTGGAAGCCACGCAACGCGAAAGCCGCGATGGATTCCTCGTGAACCTGAAGGTGGGCGAAACTCGCAAGGGCCGCGTGTCCTCCATCGTTGCCTTCGGTGTGTTCGTCGATCTCGGGGGAATGGATGGTCTCATCCACGTGTCGGAGCTTTCATGGAAGCACGTCGACAACCCGAACGACATCGTCAAGATCGGCGACGAAGTCGAAGTTAAGGTGCTGGAGATCGACGGCGATCGTGAACGCATCAGCCTGTCGTTGAAGGCAACCCAACAGGATCCGTGGCAGGCGTTCGCGCAGGGTCACGCGGTCAACCAGTTGGTCTATGGTCGCGTCACCAAGATCGTGCCGTTCGGCGCGTTCGTACAGGTCGGCGACGGAATCGAAGGTTTGGTGCACATCTCGGAGATGTCATCGCACCACGTCGAGGCTCCCGAGCAGGTGGTGACACCGGGCGAAGAGCTGTGGGTCAAGATCATCGACCTCGATTTGGCCCGTCGTCGCATCAGCCTGAGCATCAAGCAGGCCGCCGAAGGTGGCGAGTTGGCTCCCGAGTACCGAGACCAGTTCAAGGCCGACGAGCAGGGCAATTGGGTTGGCACCGATGACGCCACACGCGAAGCCGCGTGGGGCGACATGTTCCAGGCCGAAGGTCAGCCGAACACCTAATTGGCGTACGGTGAGGTGACGAGATGATCCTCGTCGGGCTCACGGGCGGTATCGGATCGGGGAAATCCGTGGTGTCGTCGCAGCTGGCGGCGCACGGTGCGGTGATCATCGACGCGGACCTCATCGTTCGAGAACTCCAATTGCCTGGTCAGCGAGTGTTCGAAGACATCGTGGCGCGTTTCGGCAATTCCGTGGTGGCACAGAGCGGTCATCTCGATCGTGCCGCACTGGCCAACGTGGTGTTCGGGGATGCTGCAGCGCTTGCCGATCTGAACCGAATCGTTCATCCGGCGGTGGGGCGCGAGATGATGCGTCGAATCGATTCCCAACGTGCGACGAACAACGTCGTTGTACTGGATGTGCCGTTGCTGGTGGAGAACCCGCGTACGGGTTTGTCCGGAACGTTGGTGGTGGACCTGGACCCTGAGATTGCAGTGGAGCGCCTGGTGTCCCAACGTGGGTTCGCCGAACATGAGGCTCGGGCACGAATCGCCCGACAGGCTTCCCGAAGTGCGCGTCGTTCGGTGGCTGATTGGATCATCGACAATTCGGGTTCGCGATTGGATCTTGCGCGTCAAGTTGGATTTGCCTGGCGATGGATGTGCTCCTTGCCACCAGCGGCTGCCGACGCTGGTCGGGTGACGGAGGCGTCGAACTCGTAGGCTCGCCGCGTGGTGGATACTCGCGCCAAACATGAATTCAAGGTGGTGTCGGAATACTCGCCCGCGGGTGACCAGCCCCAGGCCATCTCCAAACTTGCCGAAGGTATCGAACGGGGTGATCGTTTCCAGACCCTCCTCGGCATCACCGGTTCGGGCAAGTCGGCGACCATTGCCTGGACGATCGAACGGGTGCAACGACCGACGTTGATCCTGGCGCCCAACAAAAGCTTGGCTGCACAGCTGGCGCAAGAGATGCGCGAGTTCTTTCCCAACAACAGGGTCGAGTACTTCGTCAGCTACTACGACTACTACCAGCCGGAGGCCTACATTCCGTCCAGCGATACGTTCATCGAAAAGGACTCTTCGATCAACGACGAGATTGATCGTCTGCGTCATTCTGCGACTGCAGCACTGCTCACCCGACGTGACGTCATCGTTGTCGCCTCGGTGAGCTGCATCTACGGCATGGGCGATCCCGACGAATACAAGGGTCATCTGCTGGAGTTGCATCAGGGAGTCGATTACGACCAGCAGAGCATCCTTCGGCGCTTGGTGGACCTCCAGTACGAACGCAACGACACTGCGCTGGGTCGCGGGAATTTTCGCGTGCGTGGGGACACCATAGAGCTGCATCCTGCGTACGAAGAGAGTGTGACGCGAATCGAGATGTTCGGTGACACCGTGGACCGAATCAGTGTGGTGGATCCGGTGACGGGTGAAACCCTCGGTACGCCGTCCGAAGTGGTGGTGTTTCCCGCAACGCATTACGTTGCCGGAGAGGACCGGATGCGCAAGGCAATCGAGAAGATCGAGATTGAACTTGCGGAACGCCTGACGTGGTTCAACGAACATGGAAAGTTGCTGGAAGCCCAACGGCTCGGTATGAGAACCCGGTACGACATCGAGATGATGCAGGAGATGGGGTACTGCAACGGCATCGAGAACTACTCGATGCATATCGACGGTCGATCACCCGGGGATCCACCATTCACCCTGCTCGACTATTTCCCGGATGACTTCCTGTTGGTGGTTGACGAGAGTCACGTTGCGGTTCCGCAGTTGTACGGCCAATTCGCTGGTGATCGTGCCCGCAAGACCACGTTGGTGGAGCATGGATTTCGTCTGCCAAGTGCATGCGAGAACCGACCATTGCGGTTCGAGGAGGCCCTCGAGCGGGTGAATCAATGCATCTTCATGTCGGCAACCCCGGCCAAGTTCGAGAAGGCGAATTCCGTACAAATCGTCGAACAAGTGGTACGCCCGACGGGTCTCATCGATCCGGAGGTGATCGTGAAGCCCACGAAAGGTCAGATCGACGACATCATCGTGAACGTACGGCAACGTGTGGAGAAGGGCGATCGTGTCCTCATCACCACGCTGACCAAGAAGATGGCCGAGGATCTCACGGAGTACCTGCTCGAACAGGGATTGCGCGTGCGATACCTGCACTCCAATATCGACACCATAGAACGGATCGAAATCCTTCGCGCCCTTCGTCTGGGTGAATTCGATGTGCTCGTGGGAATCAACCTGCTACGCGAAGGTCTCGATCTGCCGGAAGTGTCGTTGGTGGCGATTCTGGACGCCGACAAGGAGGGATTCCTGCGTAGTGAAACTTCCCTCATTCAAACCATCGGTCGTGCCGCGCGCAATGTCGACGGACAAGTCATCATGTATGCGGACAACCGGACGGAAGCCATGGAATCCGCGATTGCGCTCACCAATGCTCGACGCGAGAGACAGCGTGCCTACAACCTTGAACACGGCATCGAACCCAAGACGATTCGAAAGGCCGTTGGCGACATCCTCTCCATCCTGCGACCGGACGAGACGGCACCGTATCCCGGCAAGGGTCGTCGTTCGTCACGCGAGCGCGACAAAGTCATCCGGGACCTGCGGGCACTGGGTGCAAGCGAACTCGAACGACTCATTCAGACGCTCGAAGAAGAAATGCATCAGGCGGCGGCAGATCTACATTTCGAGCAGGCTGCACGTTTGCGAGATGAGGTGCGAGAATTGCGACGCGAGCTTCGTGATGTTGGACCCAAGAAATAGCCTGTCGCCGTGACCGATCAGATCGTCATCCGCGGAGCGCGTGAACACAACCTGAAGAACATCAACGTAGAGCTTCCGCGTGACCGTCTCATCGTCCTGACGGGTCTTTCGGGTAGCGGCAAGAGCAGCCTTGCGTTCGACACCATCTATGCCGAAGGTCAGCGTCGCTACGTGGAGAGCCTCAGCGCTTATGCGCGTCAGTTCCTCGGACAGATGGACAAACCAGACGTCGATGTCATCGAAGGCTTGTCCCCGGCGATTTCCATCGATCAAAAATCGGCGTCACGGAACCCACGGTCGACCGTCGGCACCATCACCGAGGTGTACGACTATCTGCGTCTCTTGTATGCACGAATCGGCGTGCAGCACTGTGTTCACGACGGGGAGCGGCTGACCAAACAGACTCCCGAACAAATCGTCGACCAGGTGATGGAACTGAAGGATGGAACGCGATTCCAAGTTTTGGCACCCGTGGTGCGCGGACGAAAGGGCGAGTACGAGTCGTTGCTCACCGACTTCTTGGGTCAGGGATTCACACGCGCCCGTGTCGACGGAAAGGTCGTCGATATCGCAGAGTTCCAAAAATCTGGCGAAAAGTTGGCACGTTACGAACAGCACACCATCGACGTGGTGGTGGATCGCTTGGTGCGCAAGGCGGGGATCAACCGTCGTCTCACCGACAGCATGGAAACTGCCCTACGGCTCGCCAATGGGGTGGCGACGGTGGAGGTCATGGGCAAGGGCGACGAGGTCAGTGAGGTCCTCAATTTCAGCCAACAGTTGGTGTGCCCGAAGTGCAGCACGTCGTACGAAGAACTCGCGCCACGAAATTTCTCGTTCAATACGCCGTATGGCGCCTGCGAGAAGTGCCTGGGTTTGGGGACCACCTACGAAGTGGATGGCGAATTGGTGGTACCCGACCCCGACCTCAGCATTTCAGAAGGTGCCATAGCGCCTTGGCGAAGCGCGCACACGATGTATTTCACACGAATGCTCGAGTCGGTGGCCAAGGATGAAGGAATAGACATCAAACGTCCGTGGCACAAGCTGACGGCGAAGCAACACAAGATCATCATGTACGGCCTCGGCGACAACGTTTTGGTGAAGTACCGCAACCGCTACGGAAAGGTTCGTGAATACAGCACCACGTTCGAGGGTGTGATTCCGTGGTTGAAGCGTCGCCACGAAACGGCCGAGAGTGATCATCAACGCGAGCAATACGAGAGTTACATGCGGGAAAAGCCCTGTTCTGCCTGCAAGGGTGCTCGATTGAAGCCGGAATCGTTGGCGGTCAGGGTGAACGACAAGACCATCTCCGATGTGTGCGACCTGTCGATTGGGGAATCGGCGAAGTTCCTCAACGGACTCAAGCTGAACAAGCGCGAACGAATCATCGCCGAGCGCATCACCAAGGAGATCAATGCCCGATTGGGATTCTTGTTGGACGTGGGTTTGGATTATCTCACCCTCAGTAGATCTGCGAGCACCTTGGCGGGTGGAGAAGCGCAACGAATCCGACTCGCGAGCCAGATCGGTTCGGGGCTCGTGGGCACCTTGTACGTGTTGGATGAACCATCGATTGGTTTGCACCAGCGCGACAACCACCGTTTGATCGACACGCTCCACCGTCTTCGCGATCTCGGCAACACGGTGTTGGTGGTGGAACATGACGAGGAAACCATTCGTGCCAGTGATTGGATCGTCGACATCGGTCCCGGAGCCGGCGAGCACGGCGGTGCCGTCGTCTACAGCGGCGCGGTGAAGGGCATCGAGAAGGTGACGGATTCGATCACCGGCCAATACCTCTCCGGTAAGCGGTCGATCGAGGTACCCAAGAAGCGACGGACGGTCGGCTCCGAAGCACTCGTGGTACGTGGCGCCCGCGAGCACAA
>JBBANV010000002.1:38810-42353 GCA_040401775.1 Ilumatobacteraceae bacterium | reverse complement strand
GGTGCGAGGCCTGTTCGGGCGATGGAACCATTCGCATCGAAATGCAGTTCCTACCCGACGTATACGTTCCATGCGAGGTGTGCAAAGGTGCGCGCTACAACAGGGACACACTCGAGATTCGTTTCAAGGGCAAGAACATTGCCGAGGTGTTGGACATGCCGATCAGCGAGGCCGTGTCGTTCTTCTCCAATCAACCTCGAATCGCACGTCATCTGCAAACACTGATGGACGTGGGACTGGGATACGTACGTCTTGGTCAATCGGCACCAACGTTGTCCGGCGGCGAAGCGCAGCGTGTCAAACTTGCGAGTGAACTTGCGCGACGCAGCACGGGTCACACCATTTATCTCCTCGACGAACCGACCACCGGGTTGCACTTCGAGGATGTCCGGCGATTGCTCGTGGTGCTCGCCCGTTTGGTGGATCAGGGCAACACCGTTCTCGTCATCGAACACAACCTGGACGTCATCAAGACGGCGGATTGGATCATCGACTTGGGTCCCGAGGGAGGGGATGGCGGCGGGAACATCGTCGCGGAAGGAACCCCGGAACAAGTGGCAAAGGTGAAAGGCAGTCACACCGCGCGCTTCCTGGCCGATGTTCTGCGCGGGTAATCGATGTTGAAGCCCAACCTGGCTGAAATCCCCGTCGGGCCGGGTTCGTATCAATTCAAGGACGAACACGGGCGAATCATCTACGTGGGAAAGGCCACGAATCTCCGTTCGCGGGTTTCGAGTTATTTCGTTGATCCGGCGCTCCTGCATACTCGTACCGCCGCAATGGTGGCGGCTGCGCACGAGGTGACGTGGATCGAGGTGAATAGCGAGGTCGCGGCGCTATTGCTGGAGTACAACCTCATCAAGCAGCACCGTCCGCGTTTCAACGTGCGGCTGCGCGACGACAAGAGCTATCCGTTCCTGGCGGTGACACTCGATGAAACATGGCCACGTGCCGTGGTGATGCGCGGACGGAAACGAAAGGGCACCAAATATTTCGGACCCTTTGCACACGCATGGGCCATCCGTGACACGTTGGATGCACTCCTTCGAACGTTTCCGGTGCGAACGTGTTCACCCGCGAAGTTTCGTCAGCATGAACGACTCGGACGTCCGTGTCTTCTGTTCCATATCGAGAAGTGTGCCGGTCCGTGCGTGAACGAAGTGTCCGCAACCACGTACTCGCAGCACGTGCAGGGCCTCATTCGATTTCTCGGCGGCGATACCGACGGTGTGCGTGATGAGTTGGCGCAAGCGATGGCTGCGGCATCCATGGATGAGCGGTTCGAAGACGCCGCACGATTGCGTGATCGGATGGGCGCCATCGATCGCGCTCTCGAACGGCAGGTGATGGTCGGAGAACGTGGCGACGATTTCGATGTCGTTGCATTGTGTGATTCGGATCTCGAAGCGAGCGTTCACGTTTTCTATGCGCGTAAGGGACGGGTCCTCGGCAACAACGGTTATGTGATCGACAAATCCGAGCCGCTCAACACCAACGAGCTCATGCGGCGAGTCATCGTGGATCTGTACGCCGATGAACCGGCCCTTGGTTGGCCCAAGGAAGTGATGGTGAGTGTCGAACCCGATGAGCTTGCGACCTGCGAGGCGTTGTTGAGCGAGCATCGAGGCTCGCGAGTGGAAATCCGGGTTCCGCAACGTGGTGATCGGCGCGAACTCCTGGCTACGGTTACCAAGAACGCAAACGATGCACTGATTCGGCACAAGATGCGTCGAGCAAGCGACCACAATTCGCGAAGTCGCGCACTTTCGGAGCTACAGGACATGTTGGGGCTCAACCAAGCTCCGTTGCGCATCGAATGCTTCGACATGGCGCATCTGCACGGAACGGACTACGTGGGATCCATGGTGGTGTTGGAGGACGGTTTGCCGCTCAAACGCGAGTACCGAAAGTTCAACGTCACATCGGTTGCTGGTAACGACGACTACGCCGCGATGAGGGAGGTTCTGACACGGCGCTTGTCGGCGTACGTCGCCGAGCGTGATGCACCGGCGGAGGAGCGGGGCGCAAAGCCAGGCAAATTCGCCTATCCACCGCAGTTGCTACTCGTGGACGGTGGAAAAGGACAGCTCGGTGTAGCCGTCGATGTGGTGCGTGAACTCGGTCTCGAAGACGAGATCAACGTGGCGTCGATAGCAAAACGTTTCGAGGAGGTGTTCGTTCCTGATCGGGCCGAACCATTGCGGATTCCACGTGGCAGCGATGCGTTGTACATGCTGCAAGTGATTCGCGACGAGGCCCATCGTTTTGCGAACACCTTCCACCGTGAGCGTCGCTCGAAACGTATGAAGGCGAGCGAACTGGATGGCATCAAGGGATTGGGCCCGGTGCGTCGTGATCGCTTGGTGAAGGAATTCGGTGGCATTGCAGGGGTGCGCGCGGCATCGGCCGAGCAGTTGCGTGCCGTGGCATGGTTGCCAACCGTGGTGGCCGACGCCGTGTATCAGCGACTTCATTCCGCTCAGTAGCCTTCGCAACGTGGCAGAGATTCTGCTTATCACCGGTTTGTCCGGGGCGGGGCGCTCGCAGGCTGCCGACACCTTGGAGGACCTTGGTTGGTTCGTCGTCGACAACATGCCGGTGGAACTGGTGGACAAGTTCGTCGAGCTCGCTGGTGTTTCGAGTGACACCCCTTCACGACTTGCGTTGGTGATCGGCGTTGCATCCCAACAAATCGATGCGGTCAAATTGGTTCCGCGATTGAAGGGTGCGGGCCATGAGGTGCGAATCCTGTTCCTGGAGGCATCGACGCAGTCATTGGTGAAGCGGTACACGGAGTCTCGGCGCAAGCATCCATTGCGATCGGAAACCGGCACCGTGTCCGAAGCCATCGAGCACGAGCGTGACGTTCTCGAAACCGTGCGCGAGGTGGCCGACAAGGTGATCGACACGACGTCGCTGCAGCTGGCGCAGTTCAAAACACAAATGACCGAGCTGTTCTCATTCGAGGATTTGCCAGACACGCTCCAGGTTTCCGTCTTGTCATTCGGTTTCAAGCATGGATTGCCACTGGACGTGGACTCGGTCTTCGACGTCAGGTTCATTCCGAATCCGCATTACGACGAAGACCTTCGCCCATTGAGTGGTCTCGATGAACCCGTGCGTCGATTCGTGCTCGATCAACCCGCAACCAAGGACTTCCTCGATCGCGTGGAAGGCCTGTTCGAGTCGTTGATACCGGCGTACCGAAATGAAGGAAAGAGTTACCTCACCATTGCGGTTGGGTGTACCGGTGGCCGCCATCGTTCGGTGGCCATCGCCGAAGCGCTGAGCTTGCGATTGGCAAATCGTGGAGTGCAAGCCCGGGTGGCGCACCGCGACATCGAAAAAAACTAGGCTCTCCCGCATGACTGTACGTGTGGGCATCAACGGTTTCGGCCGAATCGGAAGAAGTTTTTGGCGGGCAATTGCAAAGAGTGGCGCCGACATCGAAGTGGTGGCGGTGAACGACCTCGGCGACAAAAAGACCATGGCTCACCTGCTCAAGTACGACTCGGTGATGGGTGTGCTTCCTGAGACGGTGTC
>JBBANV010000002.1:35846-38710 GCA_040401775.1 Ilumatobacteraceae bacterium | reverse complement strand
TGGCTCACCTGCTCAAGTACGACTCGGTGATGGGTGTGCTTCCTGAGACGGTGTCATCCACGGACGATGGCCTCGTGATCAACGGCAAATCCCTGAAGGTGTTGTCGGAGCGGGATCCAAAGAACCTTCCTTGGGGGGCTTTGGGCATCGACGTCGTCGTCGAATCCACCGGGTTCTTCACCGATCGCGACAAGGCGGCCGCCCATTTGGATGCCGGCGCCAAGGTGGTCATCATTTCTGCTCCCGCAACCGGTGCCGACGCCACGTTCGTCTACGGGGTCAACCACGGCGAGTTCGATGCGACCAAGCACCGAGTGGTGTCCAACGCCAGTTGCACCACCAATTGTTTCGTTCCCTTGGTGAAGGTGTTGGACGATGCCTTCGGTGTGGAAACGGGGATGATGACCACGGTCCATGCGTACACGGGTGACCAGATGTTGGTGGATGGCCCACACAAGGATCTGCGTCGTGCTCGAGGAGCCGCCATCAACATCACACCAACATCGACCGGAGCGGCACGTGCAACGAGCTTGGTGATGGCTGCAATGAAAGGAAAGCTCGATGGAACTTCGCTTCGCGTGCCGGTTCCAACCGGGTCGATCACGGACTTCGTAGCCAATCTCAAGAAGCCGGCGACGACCGACGAAATCAATGCGGCGTTCTCGGCTGCGGCCAATGGGTCGCTCAAGGGTGTGCTCGAATACTGCACTGCACCGATCGTCTCCAGTGACATCGTCGGTAATCCGCACAGTTGTGTCTTCGATGCGGAACTCACCATGAGCATGGGCACGCTCGTGAAGGTGTTCGGCTGGTACGACAACGAGTGGGGATACTCCAACCGACTCGTCGATCTCACTCGACACATCGGCAAGAGTGTCGCCAAGTAGCGACGGATCAGCTGACTCCGTGAAACTTCCGCTCCTGGAAGACCTCGGCGATGTGCGTGGTCGAACGGTGCTCGTGCGCACGGATTTCAACGTGCCGATGAGCGGTGCCGATGATGCTCGTGTGATTTCCGACGATTTCCGCATTCGTGCCGCTCTTCCTACGATCAACTGGTTGACGGAGCGAGGCGCCAAGGTGGTGTGCATGAGTCATCTTGGGCGACCCAAAGGCAAACCGACCGCAAAGTATTCGCTGGCGCCGGTTCGAGCACGTTTGTCGGAGTTGGCGCCAGGGGTGGAGTTGCTCGAGAATCTCCGCTTCTCACCCGGGGAAGAAGGCAATGATCCGGCATTCGTCGCCGAACTCATCGATGGTGTCGACATGTACGTGAACGACGCTTTCGGAGCAGCACACCGAGCCCATGCTTCGGTGGTGGGGCCACCGCAGTTTCTGCCGTCGGCAGCGGGACGTCTGATCGAGAGGGAAGTTGCGGTATTTGATCGCATGCGCTCGTCACCGAAGCGACCGTTCGTGGCAGTTCTCGGTGGCGCGAAGGTGAGCGACAAGCTCGGAGTGATCGAATCATTGCTCGACGTCGTGGATCAACTGTTGATCGGTGGTGGAATGTGCTTCACATTCCTGGCAGCGCAGGGATACTCCATCGGTGATTCGTTGTGCGAGCCTGACCAAGTGGATCACTGCAAACGGTTGTTGGCGAAGCATCCTTCGATCATGTTGCCCGAGGACATCATCGGTGTCGACGCTGATGGCGTGTATGCGACCTTCGGTAGGCGATTGCCCGATGGTGCAAAGGGAATGGACATCGGACCGGGTAGCGCCGCCGCCTTCGGCGATGCAATCATGGAGGCTCGCTCCGTGTTTTGGAACGGACCAATGGGCGTGTTCGAGGACGCGCGATTTGCAAAGGGCACTCGAACCGTGGCTCAGGCGATGGCGGACACCAAGGCGTTCACCGTCGTTGGTGGTGGTGATTCGGCCGCAGCGCTCGCCCAATTCGGACTGGACGATGAAGTCGATCATGTCTCCACCGGTGGCGGGGCATCCCTGGAATTCCTCGAGTTCGGGGATCTCCCCGGATTGGCAGCACTACGAAAGGCACCCAATGTCAAGTGAACGTCAGCCCATCGTGAGCGGCAACTGGAAGATGAACAACAACCACTACGAGGCAATCCAGTGCGTCCAAAAGTTGGCGTACCTCCTGCAGAAGGAGGACTTCGACGCGGTTGAAGTGACGATCCATCCACCGTTCACCGATTTGCGGAGCATGCAGACCCTCATCGATGCCGATCAACTCCGCTTGAAGCTCGGGGCACAGAATTGTCATTCCGATGACAAGGGGGCATTCACGGGGGAAGTCTCGCCCGTGTTCTTGGCAAAGCTCGGTGTGCACTACGTAATCGTCGGTCATAGTGAGCGTCGGGAGATCTTCGGAGAATCCGACGAGTTCGTTGCAGCAAAAGTGGCTGCAGTGTTGAAGCACGGAATGACGCCGATCCTGTGTGTTGGGGAAACCCTGGCTGAACGCGAAGCCGGAACCACGCTCGACAAAGTGAAGCGCCAGGTGCGCATCGCGCTGGAGAAGCGCAGCAACGAGCAAGTGAAGTCGATGGTCATTGCTTACGAACCGATCTGGGCGATTGGAACGGGGAAGAATGCCTCACCTGCCGACGCCCAACAGGTGATTGCCGCCATTCGCGAAGAGGTGGCCTCAGTGGCTTCCGGCTCAGCCGCCCAAGCCATACGTTTGCAGTACGGCGGCAGCGTGAAGGCTGGAACCATCGCAGACATCATGCGTCAGCCCGACATCGACGGGGTGCTCGTCGGCGGTGCCAGCCTCGATCCGACCGAATTCGCACGCATCGTGCAGTACCGCCGGCACGCCTACTAGGGCGCCGGTCTGCCATACGTGAGGTTTCGAGGGGTTTCCCGAACTCCACGTGGGGCGAACTTGGTCACAA
>JBBANV010000002.1:17871-35746 GCA_040401775.1 Ilumatobacteraceae bacterium | reverse complement strand
TACGTGAGGTTTCGAGGGGTTTCCCGAACTCCACGTGGGGCGAACTTGGTCACAAGGGTGGGGTAGGGTGAGGGGGTCAATCACTGGGGGTGACGCCCCACCTCATTCGACGGGGAGGTCGAATACATGAAGAAACACAGCAAGGCGATTCGCTTCGCCGCGTCGTTGTTTGCGGTTGCAATGATCGCTTCAGCGTGCGGTGGCGATGATGCCGCAACGGAGGACACCGCAGCCTCGGAGGAGCCAGCCGCTGAGCCGGTCTCCTATCCGACGCTGGCCGAGTGCGCCGACGTTACCTACGACTACACCTTCACTGCCCCAGCTTCGGCCGGCATGACGGTGACCTACGACATTGCTCCAGAAGCGGTCTGGGAAGATGGTTCCGCCATCACCGCCGCCGACTTCAAGGCAACGTGGGAAGCAGCATTGAACACCCCAGGTTCCATCTCGACGGTGGGCTACGACCAGATTGAATCGGTCGAAGCAGGTTCCAGCGACAAGCAAGTCGTCGTGAACTTCAAGTCGGTGTACGGACCGTACAAGGGTCTCTTCGGTGGTCTCATCAAGGCTTCGGCCGTGGAGAACACCTCGGACATCTCGGCTGACTTCGCCGATTTCCTCTCGTTCTCGGGTCGCCCGTGGAAGATGAAGTCGTGGAGCCCAAGCCAAGTGGTCTACGTTCCAAACGACAAGTACTGGGGCGATGACAAGGCCGTGACCAAGGAGCTCGTCATGGTGCCGCTGGCAGACAGCGACACCGAGGCAGCAGCCTTGAAGGCCGGCGAAGTCGACTTCGTGTATCCCCAGTATTTCGGCGGAATCGAAGAGTCGTTCTCCGATGCCAACATCACGCTGAAGAAGGAACTCGGTGGTGACTACGAAGGCTTCTACTTCCAACAGAAGTGTGGACCTTTCGCCAATCCGATCTTCCGTGAAGCGTTCTCCAAGTCGATCGACCGAGACGCACTCTTCCAGCAGATCTACGTTCCACTCGGTGGCGATGCGCCGCTGCAGTGTGGACCAATCGTCCCTGGCCCGTACTGCAATGGCGATGAGTTCGCCAATTCGTACGACCCGGCCGCTGCCGAAACCCTGTTGACCGAAAACGGTTGGACCAAGGGTGCCGACGGTTACTGGATCGACCCGGCAACGGGCGAGGCACCAGACGTGCGTTGGATCATCAACACGGGCAACACCCGCCGCGAGAACACCCAGGCTTACCTGATTCCTCTGCTCAACGCAGCCGGTTTCAAGGTGCGCGCAGACAACTGCGACGCGGCCTGCTACTTCCAGCAGCGTCTGCCAGCCCTCGACTACGACATGGCGATGTACATCTCGACCGCTCCGCCGGACCCGGGTTACCTCACCTCGTCGTTTACGTGTGACCTCATTCCGACCACCGCGAACAACAACGTTGGTCAGAACTCACAGGGTTGGTGCAATGCGGAAGCCTCCGACTTGCTCCACAACGCCGACTACGAGCCAGATGCAGCCAAGCGCGCCGAAATGATCAAGAGCGCGTTGAAGCTCATGGCCGCCGACCACGTGATGCTGCCATTGATGCAGTTCCCGAAGTCGGGTTTCTGGCGCACGGACAAGGTGGGTGGACCGGTGGATGCCGAGCTCCGCAACTACACCTCGTTCATCAACAACCACTTGTGGACCGACCTCGACGGTGATGGCAAAGTTGTCATCGGTGCCGAGCAGTGGCCAGAGTGTTTGAACCCGGTCACCGAGTGTGCGAACTCGTCGTGGATGGTATGGACAACGATCAACCAGGTGATGCCTGGTGCGTTTGCCACCACCAATGACGGTGCATACGTGGTCACCAACTTGCTGACGGGCGAACCAACGGTCACCCTGAAGTAATTTCGAACGTCGTTCCCTGAACGACACTCGCGCGACGCGCGGGTCTTGCCTTCGGGCGGGGCCCGCGCGTCGTCGTTTTCTGGCCCGGGTTCAGTCGGAGTGCGGGTGTCGGTTCGATGAGTAGCGGGAACGGGAGGCGTCCCCGGCTGATATGCCCGAGAGAAGTCCCGAGGGGTTTCCCAAGGCGAACGACGGTGCAACAGCGAGTAGTTTTGTGGGGTGCTCCGATTCGTCCTGCGTCGGCTTGCGTGGGCGGTGCCAACGTTGTTCTTGGTCACCTTTCTGGTGTACGTGGCGCTCCGGATCGGCACCAATCCCGTTGAGAGTTACAAACGCATCAACCCACGCGCGACTCCTGCAAAGATCCAGCAGTACATCGACAAGAACGGATTGGATCCCAACTATGTACGCGGATACTTCAGTTGGCTGTGGAATTTCGTCACACTCGATTGGCCCAGAAGCATCAAAGGCTCCCGAGAGGTGTGGCCGCAACTGAAGGATGCCCTCGCCAACACGTTACGACTCGGAGCGGCGGCGAGCATCGTCGGAATCTTCTTCGGTCTCATGCTCGGTGTGTATGCCGCATTGCGTCCAGGCGGGCGACGGGATGTAGGTGTGAATACGGCGGCGTTCATCGGTATTTCGATTCCGCCGTACGTGTCGGCAATCCTGCTCCAACTGTTGTTCGCTGTGTATTGGAGTCGGTGGTTCGGATCCACGTTGTTCCCGACGTCCGGGGTGTATCCACCCGGACACACCGGTTTCAACCTCGGGTTGATGCTGAAGCATATGGTGTTGCCGGTCACCGTGGTGGCGATCCAAATCATCGCGGTGTACGCCAGGTATATGCGTTCATCCCTCCTGGACGTCCTGAGCAGTGAATACATGCGTACTGCGCGGTCGAAAGGAATCAGCGAACGGCGGGTGTTGTTCAAGCACGGTCTTCGTAACGCACTGATTCCGGTGGTGACCATTGCGGCGTTGGACGTCGGGTCGATCGTTGGGGGACTCATCATCACCGAGAACATCTTCAGTTATCCGGGTATGGGCAAGTACTTCCTCAGCTCCTTCGGTGAAGGGGATTTCCCATTGTTGATGCCGTGGATGGTGATCATCGTTGCCTCGGTGCTGCTCTTCAACCTGTTGGCGGACGTGTCATACGCCTGGCTGGATCCGAGGATTCGCCTTGAGTAACGGCTCGAACGCACCAGCAATGTCGGGTGACGTGGTTCTCCCAACCGTCTCGCCGAGGAGGATGGCGTTCAACCGATTCGTCAGTCACAAGGCGGCCGTGGTGAGTGTGTTCATCCTTGCGATCCTCGTCCTCTTCGTTGCGTTGTCGCCACTGACCGCGCGTTACGGCGTCAATCAATCGGTGCAGGCCCCACCCAACTCGTTCCTGCCACCTCGCGCGAATGCGTGGCTCGGTACGGACGATATCGGTCGTGACCTGTACAGCCGTTTGATTTACGGCGTGCGAGTGTCGCTGATCATCGGATTGTTCTCGGCGATCATCTCGGTGGCCATCGGGTGTCTGGTGGGATCCGTGGCAGGGTTCCGCGGAGGTCGCTTCGACGACGTGGTGATGCGCGTTACCGACCTGTTCTTGGCTTTCCCGTTCCTTGTGACGCTGTTGGTCATGCGGAGCATGTTGGGTGCTATCTCCTGGCTGACTCCGGTGATTGGCGAGCTGTCGTCGGTTCGATTCATCATCGTGTTGTTCGCCATCTTCGGATGGATGGGTGTGGCGCGAATCGTGCGTGGACAAGTGTTGGCGCTCAAGGAACGGGAGTTCATCGAAGCGGCGCGAGCCGTTGGAGCAACGCGGTGGTACATCGTCCGACGACATCTCCTGCCGAATTCGATCGGCCCGATCATGGTTGCTCTCACATTTTCCGTGGTGTCTGCCATCATCGGTGAGTCGACGCTGGCGTTCTTCGGATACGGGCCGCAAGCGGGTGATGGCGCCACGTCCTTGGGCATTCTGGTCGGACAAGCAAAGGGGGCGGTGAACACCGGCTTCTGGTGGCTGGCGCTCTTTCCCTGTCTCACGTTGGTGACCATCGCCCTCACGATCAACTTCATCGGCGACGCATTGCGTGATGCAACCGACCCACGAATGCAGAAAGACGGCTGATGACGACCCCCGTTCTGCAGATTCGCGATTTGAAGGTGACCTTTACCACTCCTTTGGGTCCGTTGGTGGCAGTGCGGGGTATCGACCTCGACGTCTACGCAGGTGAGATGTTGGCCGTGGTGGGGGAGTCGGGTTCCGGGAAATCCGTCAGCTTCCTCGCAGCGATGGGCCTTCTTCCAAAGACTGCGACGGTGGAGGGTTCGGTGATGCTCGACGGGCAGCAAATCGTCGGTGCGAGCCCAAAGTTGATGCGGTCCGTCCGGGGCCGTCTCATGTCGATGATCTTCCAGGATCCGCTCTCTGCGTTGAATCCGGTGCATCGCATTGGGGCTCAGATTTCGGAGATGCTCCGCGCCCATCAGCCCATGAGCGAAAGGGCCGCACGAGCGCGCGCGGTTGAGTTACTGGAAATCGTCGGAATACCCCAACCTGGCGATCGCGCGATGCAGTATCCGCATGAATTCTCGGGTGGTATGCGTCAACGCGTGGTGATAGCCATGGCGATTGCGAACAGCCCGAAGGTGCTCATCGCCGACGAGCCGACCACCGCACTGGACGTCACCGTTCAGGCCCAAATTTTGGAGGTCATCCAGAAGGTGCAGGCACAGTTCGGTACCGCAGTCGTGCTCATCACGCATGACCTGGGCGTCGTTGCGCGAGTGTGCGAACGGGTGAACGTGATGTATGCGGGTCGTGTCGTCGAGCGAGCGGCGATCAACGACATCTTCGATGTACCGACGCATCCGTACACTCGCGGTCTGCTTGCGTCCCTACCGCAAGCCGGTATGGAACGTCTGGTCCCTATCGGTGGCTTCCCGCCGAACATGTTGAAGCCTCCTACGGGTTGTGCGTTTCGTACGCGTTGCGGCCATGCCATCGATGCATGCGGCACCAAGCTGCCCGAATTGCAGCCGTATGGAGAGTCCATGACGGCATGCATTCGCGCGACCGAATTGACGGTGAAGCCATGACCGAGCCGTTGCTTCGTGTGCAGGGATTGGTGAAGGAATTCAATCTGAAGGCAGTCCGCGGTATGGGACGCAAGAAGCGTGTGGTGCAGGCCGTCAGTGACGTGTCGTTCGAGGTGGCCCGAGGTGAGACCCTCGGGTTGGTCGGCGAGAGCGGTTCCGGAAAAACCACGGTGGGTCGTTGTGTGCTCCGGCTACTGGAGCCAACTGCCGGAAGTGTGTCATTCGATGGGGTCGATCTTGCATCGTTGAGTTTCGAGGAGCTGCGCGGAGTCCGTCGCCGTATGCAAATTGTCTTCCAGGATCCGTATGCGTCACTCGATCCGAAGATGACGGTTGGTGCGTCCATTGCCGAGCCGTTGGTGGTGCAGGGAATCGTGGGTGATCATGAGGAGAAGGTAGTGAGTTTGTTGGAGCTCGTTGGACTTTCCGCCGATCACGCACGACGTTTTCCCCACGAGTTTTCGGGTGGCCAGCGCCAGCGCATCGGTGTCGCGCGAGCCCTTGCGCTGGATCCGGCCTTGATCATCCTCGACGAACCGGTGTCGGCATTGGATGTGAGCATTCAAGCCGGGGTCGTCAATCTGTTCGCCGATCTACAGCAACGGCTTGGTATGTCGTATGTGTTCATCGCTCACGATCTCTCCGTCGTTCGGCACATCGCCGATCGGGTGGCCGTGATGTATCTCGGCAAGATCATGGAGATCGGTCCTGCGGAGCAGGTGTACGAGCGTCCCACACATCCCTACACCAAGGCGCTCCTCTCGGCCGTTCCACTGCCGAATCCACGTGTAGAGCGAGGACGACACCGCATCATGCTGGAAGGTGATGTGCCGTCCCCGGTGAATCCACCGTCGGGCTGTCGTTTTCGAACGCGCTGCTGGAAAGCCACCGACATCTGTGCCATGCAGGAGCCCGTGCTACAGGTGCGCTCGAGTGGGCAGTTGTCCGCCTGTCACCACCCCGAAGAGTGAAGGCGAAGCCTCGGTAGGCTGGAACAATGCGTTCGGTCATCACGGTCGTTACCGTCATCGTCAATGTGCTGTCCATGGTGGGCATGATCGTCGGAGTGCTGCTCCACAGCGGTCGAGGCGGTGGATTGTCGGACATGTTCGGTGGCGGCGGTGCGGCTGCCCTTGGTTCTGCAGCCGCCGAGCGGAACCTGAATCGCATCACGACCGTCTTGGCATTGGTGTGGATGCTGACGGTGACCGCGCTCGGCATATTGCTGTCGGCCTGAGCGAGGCACATTGGGTAGCCCTACTGATGGGCGACAATTGGACGGTAGTTTGAAGGTCCCACAACACGTCGAAGTGGCGAAATTGGCAGACGCACCAGCTTGAGGGGCTGGCGCTCGAAAGGGCGTGGGGGTTCAAGTCCCCCCTTCGACACCACATGACGCAGTTCGGCGTCGTACGAGAGCAGAATAAGAGGCGATGAGACGCACGAAAGTGATCGCAACGGTTGGGCCGGCATCGCTCGCCCCCGATCTGATTGTTGGTCTCGTGGATGCCGGAGCAGACGTATTGCGAATCAACTGCTCGCACGTCGACACCAACGGTTTGCGGGAGCGAATTCAATTGGTCCGCTCGGTACGTCCAGGAGTGGCGATTCTGGTGGATATTCAAGGCCCCAAACTGCGATACGGCGGTGAGGTTCGTGAGTTACGCGATGGGGACACCACGTCCTTCACCTTTGCGGAGTTGGGACTGCCCGAATCGCGTTCCACGGGCGATGGGGGACTCCGAGTTGGACAACGGATACTCCTGCACGATGGTCGTATCGAAACCGTGATCGAGGCGATCTCAGGTGCGTGGCCGAACGGAACCGTCGAAGTACGAATTCACCATGGCGGGGTGCTGCAGAAGAACAAAGGAGTGAATCTTCCGGATACGGAAGTGTCCGGAAGCGTGCTCTCGGAAAAGGATCGTGCGGATCTCGAGGTAGCCAAACAGGAAAACGTCGACTATGTCGCGGTTTCCTTCGTGCAACGTCCGAGCGATATCGATGAGGTTCGTGCACTCCTCGGGCCGACGGCACACGTCATAGCCAAGATCGAGCGACCGCAAGCTTTGGAACGAATCGACGAGATTTGTCGCGTCAGCAACGGCGTGATGGCGGCCCGAGGAGACCTCGGTGTGGAATTGCCGTTTCAAGTGGTGCCCGCTGCCCAGCACAAGATCGCCCGTACCGCACTTCGTAACGGAATCATCTCCATCTGTGCCACCGAGATGTTGGAATCAATGACGACGTCCTCACGTGCCACCAGGGCCGAAGTGGCCGATGTAACCGGGGCCGTACGCGACGGCTTCGATGCGGTCATGCTGTCGGGGGAAACGGCGGTTGGAGTCGACCCCGTTCGTGCGGTCGAAGTGATGTGCGCAATTTGCGAAGCTGCCGAACGTGACGTGCACCTGCCGCCGATCTTCGCCGACGCCAATCCCTCAACGGCAGCCGTTACTGCGGCTGCAAGTTCCTTGGCTCGACGAGTTGGGGCGGATTCATTGCTCTCGCTCACCTATACGGGTCACTCCGCGCGATTGCTGGCGGCATGCCGTCCGGGGTCGGCAATCATCGCTGCTACGCCGAGTGCAGAATCTGCCAGGAGGTTGCGATTGCTGTGGGGCGTTCATGCGGTCGTTGCTGAACGCGACGCCGACGTCGAGGTAGCTATCGGCGCGGGTTTGGCTGCTGCACGTGAGGCAGGAATGATCAGACGAGGCGACAAGGTGGTCGTGTGCGCTTCGCGTCTCAGCCTGCGATCGGACGCCGACACCATCTGGCTGCATATCGAGCCGTAACGTACGGTTATGGAAGAAAGCATCAACAGTCCAACCGAACGAGCCGAATTTCGATCGTTCCAGGAGTCGACCAAGGATGATTGGTCGCTCATCATGCGTCATATCGGTGCAACGCAGGACATGGTGGCGGACAATGCGCTGCATCTTCTGCGGTGTCTCGCCAGTGATCATGGTGGTTTTCCCGTCACGCGTCTCGAGCATTCGTTGCAAACCGCCACTCGCGCAGAGAAGGACGGTCGCGACGAGGAATACGTCATGTGTGCGCTCCTGCACGACATCGGCGACACGCTCGCTCCGTTCAATCATCCCTACATCGCTTCGACCATGGTGAAGCCGATCGTGAGCGAGGCCAATCATTTCATGGTCGCCCAGCACGGAATCTTCCAGGGCTATTACTTCTGGCATCACATCGGTCTGGATCGCAATGCTCGTGAAGCTTTTCGTGATTCGCCCTATTTCGAGTACACGGAAGAGTTTTGCGCCAAGTACGACTCTCCGGCATTCGACCCGGACTACGTGAGTGCTCCCCTCGAGCATTTCGAGCCAATGGTGCGTCGTTTCTTCGCCAGTCGATCGAACGAGAAGTAGTGGCCTCCTGGCGTAATTGGGCGGGAAGTGTCCGGGTTTCTCCGCGACAACTGGTGAAGCCCGAGAGCGTCGCCGAAATCCAGGAGATCGTTCGCAGCATGCCCCGTGGCGGGCGGGTCCGGATGACCGGCAGTGGTCATAGTTTCACCCCGATCGCCGTGTCCCGTGATGTTTTGATGCGTCCCAGCCACTTTGGCGAAGGCGTGGGAATCGACAGCCATCGTCGTATCGCACGTGTACCGGCAGGCATGACGTTGAGCGACGTGAACGATCATCTCGCTGCGGCTGGGTTCGCCCTGGCCAACATGGGGGACATCACCGCCCAGACGATGGCGGGATCAATCTCCACATCGACCCATGGCACGGGACTGGCCTTCACCGGACTGGCTGGCGAGGTGGTGGGATTCGGTTTGGTGAGCGCGATCGGTGACCACATGGAATGTTCCGCTACCGAGCATCCCGAGGTATGGCGTTTCGGACGCGTGGGTTTCGGCGCACTCGGGATTCTCACCTACGTGGACATGAGGATCGTTCCGGCGTTTCGTTTGCATGCGGTTGAAGAACCGCGGCGTCTGTCCGAGGTGCTTTCGAACTTCGATCGAACGGTGTCGAGCGTCGACCACTTCGAGTTCTATTGGATCCCACATACCAAGTGGGCGCTGACCAAGACGAACACTCGCACCCAGGACGAGGCTCGTCCACGACCGCGCGCTCGAAAATGGTGGAACAAGACCGTGATGGAGAACTACGCGTTCGGTGCGGTCTGTGCGACGGGTCGTTTGATACCTGCATTGATTCCCCGTTTGGCGACGGCACTTCCGTCCAGTGGACGCCAAGAGTTCATCGAGGCGAGCCACGATGTGTTCGCCACGCGTCGTTTGGTGAAGTTTCATGAGATGGAGTATTCGATACCACGCCAACACTTGGTTGCCGCATTCAGTCAATTGGTGGATGCAGTGGATCGGTCCGGGTTGAAGGTCAGCTTCCCCGTGGAGGTGCGAGTGACCGGTCCCGACGACGTGCCGCTCTCCACGTCCTACGGCAGGGAGTCGGCGTACATCGCCGTGCACATGTACAAGGGCATGCCCTACGAGGGATACTTTCGAATGGTGGAAGAAATATTGTCGCCATTCGAGGGTCGTCCGCACTGGGGAAAGATACACTTTCAAAGTGCTGAAACCCTGCGGTCGCGCTACGAACTCTTCGATGCATTCCGCGAACTGCGTTCGCAACTCGACCCGAACGGAATCTTCCTCAACGACCACCTCGAGCGTGTGCTCGGTGTCTGAGTTCTCGGCGTTCCTGATCGCAGTCGGATTCTGAGCACGTTCTCCAACCTCGGAATCGCCGAGTCCCTCGTTGCGGGGATGGCCCGTCGCGGAATCAGCGAACCCACGGCCATTCAAACGATGACCATCCCGGATGGTCTGGCAGGCAAGGACGTCTGCGGCAAGGCGCCTACGGGTTCGGGCAAGACGATTGCATTCGGTTTGGTGTTGGTGTCGAAGTTGAAACGAGCAAAGCCTGCCGCACCGACGGGATTGGTGTTGGTGCCCACACGTGAACTGGCCTCACAAGTGTGTGCGGAAATCGACCTGCTCGACTCGAGTCGTTCATTGCGTACGACTGCTGTCTTCGGCGGAGCTGGCTACGGGCCCCAGTTGCGTCGAATCGGTTCGGCCAGCGTGGTTGTTGCGACGCCTGGACGTTTGGAGGATCTCATCAGTCGACGGGACATCGACCTTCGCTCGGTGCAGATTGCCGTGCTCGACGAAGCCGATCGTATGGCCGACATGGGCTTCCTCCCGGCTGTGAAGAAGATCCTCGATCGTCTCCCGTCGTCGCGACAAGTGTTGCTGTTTTCGGCCACGCTCGACGGCGCGGTGTCCGAGTTGATTCAGCGGTATCAGAAGAACCCGGTCCGCCACGATGCCAGTTCCCCGGAATCCGAACCCGACATCGAACACGTCTTCGAATTGATTCCGAAGGACAAACGATTGCGACGTATCGCGGAACTTTTGGATGAGCACTCACAGATCATCGTCTTCTGTCGCACCAAGCACGGCTCGGATCGTGTCGCGAGACAGTTGGAGGCCGACGATGCCAGGTGTGCGGTGATTCATGGAAACCGTAGCCAGGCTCAACGCGAGCGAGCTCTGGAGGACTTTCGCCGGGGCTACGCCCGAATCCTGGTTGCGACCGACGTAGCCGCACGAGGCATCCATATCGACGACGTTCCCTGCGTAGTGCACTGGGATCCGCCGGATGACCCCAAGGATTACGTTCACCGATCGGGTCGTACGGGTCGTGCCGGGGCACGAGGTGTAGTGGTGTCCCTCGTGGATCCGTCGCAACGACGTTCGGTGGTTCGCGACATGCGGAGCATCGGTATCGATGTGCAGTTCGTCGACGGTAAGCCACCAGTACGCACACGGCCCGGTGAACTCGGGTGGCTGGCCAAACGCGCGCCTGGTGCGTTGGAAGCGTCGCCGGTTTAACCGAAGACGATGTCTTGTGGCCGCACCGGCACGCGAGACAAGTCCTTACCGGTGGCGTTGCGAATGGCTGCCACGATCGCTGGTGTTACCGAGATACACGGCGGTTCGCCGATTCCCTTCGCACCGAGCGGGGCTTGAGGTTCCGGTTCTTCAATCATGCTGACCACCACATCGGGAGCATCGAGAGCTGTCGGCAACAAGTAATCCGTGAACGAGGGATTTCGCATCTTGCCGTTCTCGAGCACGATTTCTTCCATCACTGCCAAACCCAATCCCTGTGCAATACCACCCTCCACCTGTCCGAGAGCGGCAAGAGGGTTCAGTACCTTGCCAACATCCTGAGCGGTTGCCACTTGGATGACCTTGACCAGGCCCAGGTCGACATCGACGTCCACGACGGCACGGTGTGCGACGAAGGCAAATGCCACATGGCAATTGCCCTGACCGTTCTCATCGAGTTCTTCGGTTGCACGGTGGTGGTGTTCGAACGTTTCGTCGAATACGACGTCCCGACTTGCGTCCGCCACGCTGACACGTAGCGAGCCCCGACTGTCGACCACGTCGGTTCCCTCAATCACCAATCGCAGGGGATCGAGTTGATGTTTCGCCGCCACGTGTTCGAAGAGCCGCTCGCGAACGATTCGACAAGCCCCATCCACGGCGCCACCACTCATCCATGTTTGTCGCGAGGCAGAGGTACTGCCGGCACTGCCGATGGCGGTGGAGATTGGTTCGAGTAGTACCGTGTCGACACCCAAGACCGAACGTGCTATCTGCTGCGCCAATACCACGAATCCTTGACCAACCTCTGCCGTTGCAAATTGCAGGGTTGCAACGCCATTGGCGAGACGACAACGAGCGGTGGCATAGTCGTCGAAACCCTCGCTGTACATGAGGTTCTTGATCGATACACCCCAACCAACGCCTCGTTTCACGTTGGACGCACGAGCAGTGAGACCGGATCCACCCGGTAACGAAAGGACCTCGGGGTTACGTGAAAGCGGTTGTGGCAAGGGGAGTGCAGCGGTTTCTCGGATGCATCGTTCGACGGGCGCCACGCTGTCCATCACCTGTCCGGTGATCAATTTGTCGCCGGTGCGCATGGCGTTCTTCAGCCGAATGTCGACGGGATCCAGTCCACAGGCTGCGGCCAATTTGTCCATCTGCGACTCGTGTGCAAAACAGGCTTGCACCACACCGAAGCCGCGCATTGCTCCGCAAGGCGGATTGTTGGTCCGTACGGCAAAGCCATCCACCGTCGCGATTTCGCACTTGTACGGGCCCTGCATGTGGGTAACTGCGTTGATCAGCACCGCCGATGAAGTGGAGGCATACGCACCGCCGTCGAGTACGACTCGTGCTTCAACGCGACGCAAGGTACCGTCCCGGTCCGCATGATGACGCATGAAGATACGAGCGGGATGTCGATGGATGTGTCCGAAGAACGACTCTTCACGCCCGTACTGCATCTTGATGGGTTTGCCGGTCTTCAACGCGAGAAGACAACAATGCACCTGCAGGCTGATGTCCTCACGACCTCCGAATGCGCCGCCAACACCGCCGAGTGTGAGACGAATCTTGTCCTGGGGTAGATCGAGACACGCTGCAATCTGCTTTTGGTCCTCGTGAAGCCACTGTGTCGCGACGAACAACTCGACACCGCGCCCGTCATCGTCCGGCAGTGCGAGTGCCGCTTCGAGTCCGAGGAATGCCTGATCCTGCATCCCGATTTCGTAGGTTGCTTCGACGATGACGTCCCCAGTGAAACCTTGGTCACCACGCACGATCCGTTGTCTGCGAATCACATTGCCGTCCGGGTGGATGGCGGCGAAGGATCCGGCGATGGCCTCTTCGGCGTCGACGAGCGGGCGCAGAACGTCGTACTCGACGCGAATCGCAGCCAGTGCTCGACGTGCGGTTTCGGGATGGTCGGCGGCCACTGCAGCGACAGGTTCACCGGCGTATCGAACGACATCTTTGGCGAACACCGGCTGATCGCTCGCGATGAGACCGTACGTGAGTTTGCCGGGCACGTCGTCGGCGGTAATGACCGCGCTCACGCCGTTGATGGCGAGGGCACCCGAAACGTCGATGGAAAGAATCGTTGCGTGTGGGTGGGGACTGCGCAATGTTGCGCCCCACAACATGTTGTCCGCCCAGGCGTCGGAGGAGAAAGCGAAACGTCCCTGAACCTTCGGCATTCCATCGGGGCGCAATGCCGAAGTTCCAAGGACACCGCGCGAGGAAACCGAAGTGTCGGTGCGTACGGAGGTGGAAGAAGACGAGAAGGCGTTCACGCATGCTCCTGGCGTGCGTCGCGCGCTTGGCGAACCGCCTCGAAGATGCGTCCGTATCCGGTGCATCGGCAGATGTTGCCGCTGATGGCCTCGCGAATCTCCATTTCATCGGGGGTTGGATTTCGGTCGAGGAGGTGATGTACCGCAACGATCAAGCCGGGCGTGCAGAAACCGCACTGCACTCCGCCCGCATCGACGAACGAGCGTTGAACGTCGGTGGGCTCGCCATCGGGGGACAATCCTTCCACGGTGACGATCTCCGAATCGACGGCGGTGGCGGCCATGACGAGGCATGCGCACACCGCTTCGCCATCCATGAGAACGGTGCACGAACCGCACTCACCTTGTTCGCAGGCCCCCTTGGTACCCGGAAGACCCAGGCGCTCGCGCAAGACGTACAGCAGGCTTTCGCCAACCCAAGCATCCTGCACCTGATGTTGCATTCCATTGACAGTGAGTTCGAAGAATTCGTTGCCCTGTTGCCGTGTCGAAGTCATCGCGAATCGCCTCCAGTGGTGTTGGATGAAATGGCTCGTAGCAACAGTCGCTCGGCGAGCACAGCCACCGCGTGCCGGCGGTACGCGGCAGTCGAGCGGTGATCGTCGATCGGTGAGCATTCCTCGGCGGCTCGTCGACCGAACTCCCGGGCAATCTGCTGCGATATCTCAAGCTGCCCTCGGAGCGACGTGGCGTTCGCCAACCACGCTTCGGCGTTACGGGCTCGCACCACGGTGGGCGCCACGGCTCCAAACGCGAGACGAACGTTACCGGCAACGGAATCATGTACCAAACAAGCAGAGGCAACCGAGATCACCATTGCATTTCGTGTTCCGACCTTGGCGTATCCCTGGAATCCAGGAATGAGTGGAATCGATACCGCGGTGATGAGTTCGTCGGATCTTCGGGCGTTCCGTTTGACGCCGATCATGAAGTCGTGAATCGAGAGATCGCGTGAGCCATCGGCACTTCGTAGATGCACCATGGCATCGCATGCGCTGAGCACGGGAAGTCCGTCTCCGGCGGGGGAGCATGTGCCAAGGTTGCCGCCAAGAGACCCGGCAGCCCGAATCTGGGGCGAACCAACGGTGCGGGAGGCTTCGGCGAGCGCGGGCAACAAGTCGCAGATCGGACTTCTCTCCAACTCCGCATAGGGCACACCGGCTCCGATGCGTACGGTGCCCGAATCTTCGTCGACGTGCCAACGGCGTAGCTCGGCGACTCGTCGGAGCGCGATGACATCACCGACGCTCGAACGATTGAGGTTGACCTCCACCATCGTGTCGGTACCGCCCTGCAACAGACGAGCGTGTGGATAGTCGCGCAGCGCCGTGAGAACTTCGGCAACGGATGTGGCGTTGATGACCGTCATGTGTTCGGCGACCAGCCCGCGAACGCATCGATCATCGCTTTCACATCACCGAGTGGATACAGGATCGGGCACGTGGCGCCGTTGCGCATGTAATGGGCAACTTGGGCGCGTGCATCCTGTGGCGTACCGCTGGCCGTGAGCATCTGGACGATCTCGTCCGGAACGTGCTTTGATGCCGCCACCACTTGTTCGTGCGTGGCCGGCCACGTGAGCACGCTGCCGACCTTGTCGAGGATGGATTGTGGCACGCCGGACGCCTTCATGATGTGCGGTTGTTGTCCGAGATATTGCGTGACCATCAGCCTTGCCATGTCGAGGGCCGTGGCACGATCCTCGTGGACACTGCACACCACCAGCTGTGGACGATCGATGGACTCCATGGAGCGTCCGGCTTTGTCGGCACCTCGTTGCAGCGCTTCGAGTGCCTGGGCGTTGTACTCCGGCGACACCAGATAGTTGAGGACGACCCCGTCGGCGATTTCGCCGGTGAGTTCCATCATCTGCATTCCCGTTGCGCCGATGTAGATGGGAACTTCCTTGCGTCGGCGCTCTTGATAGACGTAATCGAGCTCCACACCGTCGAGGTGGACGAACTCGCCATGCATGGTGACGGTCTCGTTGTTCAGCAGGGCCCGTACTGCGGTGACGATCTCCCGCATGGCCCGCAATGGTTTGCTGCGAGTGATACCCACCTTGGCCGCCAGTGGATCCCACCACGCACCGATTCCCAACAACACTCGACCGGGCGCCAAGTCGTCGAGGGTGCTGAAGGTTGCCGCCAACCGCGCCGGATTGCGACTCCAGCAATCGACGACCCCAGAGCCAACCTTGAGTTTCGTCGTTACCGACGCAAAGGCGGCCATCGGCACGGTGGCTTCGCGAACGAGGCGACTCTCGGCTTGCCACACCGCTTCGAAACCCTTCGCTTCGGCGTACTTGGCGAACTCCATTCCTTCAGAAATACGGTGAGCATCCTGGAGGTACAGGGCAACTCGTGACGATGTGGTCATAGGTTCTCCATTCGATGGTGCAGGCGAGCAGCGGCTTCGGCGGCCTTCGCTCGAACTTCGTGTTCGTCGACCAACGTGGTGGTGCCACGGTCGACGATGATGCGCGAATCGTCGGCGCTGGATTCGCGGGTTTCGACGCGTTCCACCCGCATACCGGTGGTGAAGGCAGTGTGCCAGGAGTTGCCGGCTTGCGGATAGCGCCACGTCACACGATCGTTCTTCGACTCGGGAAAGAAGTTTCGGCCATTGTCAAGCCACCCGGCCACGACATCGGGAGATGCCGACTGGTCGAACTCTCGTAGTCGTACGTAAGCGAGACGAGCCTCTTCGTACATGTCTGACCCGATGCCGTCTGATCCGAGCAGCACGGTGTTGCGCCGAGTCGTGGGCTTGGCATAGCCGACACCGTTGTTCATGTTGGAGCGTGGGTTGTGGGCGAGACGTCCGGGAATATCGCGATCGAGATGAACGCCGTGCACGATGAGCCACTCGGCGCTGGCGTGCGGTTCGAGCCGCGCGGCAGCTTGTGAATCGTCGATTGCTTCTGCCACATGCAGATGAACGCCAACCTTCAACTTGGCTGCCATGTCGGCGGCGGCGGCGATCGTTTCGTCGCTGCAGGTAAACGCTGCGTGCAAACCGACCATACCGCGCTTGCCCGCGCGCACATGTCGCTCGCACTCTTCGAGGCCGCGACGAGCAGCCTTGGTCATCGCCGAAAGGGGCGATACCTTCTGGTGCAACGATCCGTCGTCGGCCCAGCGGTCGGTGGCGCCGTAACAGGCTCGTACTCGCACGCCGACCTCGCCGCAGGCTCGATCGATGGCGTCGAGCGAGCCTTCGATTGCATTTGGCGACTCATGATGGTCGATGATGCACGTGGTGCCGGCGAGTGCAGCTTCGAGTGCCCCGAGTTTCGCCGACCAGTAGATCGTCTCGAGGTCGAGTGCTGCGTCGAGACGCCACCACACCAACTGCAGCATGTGTGGGAAGTTGGTTGCCACACCGCGCGGTGCGGGCATGCCGCGGGCGAGCGCCGAGTACAGGTGGTGATGCGCGTTGACCAGCCCCGGCGTAACGCTGCAACTCTCGAATTGAGTCGGGGAGGCGGTGTTCATTCGTCGTCGTTCCCACCGCGGCGCATCGGCAGCGACGTGCGCCATTGACCATCGAATTCGTGCAATGCAGCAGCCACGGCGCCAGCAGTGGGCACCAAACCGATTTCACCGACACCTTTGATGCCAAACGGTGCGTTCGGTTGTGGACGCTCCACCAGGATGACGTCCATCGGTGGCACGTCCTTGGCTCGGAGGATGCCGAGGCTTCGCAGCGTCATGTTTGTGGGGAAGCCAGTTGTGGGATCGCTGGGGAAGTCTTCGGTGAGTGCGTATCCGAGTCCCATGTGGATGCTCCCCTCGATCTGTCCTTCGCAGAGCGTGGGATTCATCGCGCGACCAACGTCGTGTGCGGCTACTACACGTTCAATCTTGCCCGACTCACGGTCGATCACGGCCAGTTGTGATGCGTACCCGAACGTGGAGTGGATGATCGGGTTGGTGACGTTCGGATCGCCCAGCTTGGTGGTCCAATCGACGCGATACTCACCGACATGATCGACGCCGCGAGTGAGACTTGCCGCTTTCGCCGTGTTGCACGCAGCCTGCACGGCACCGGCGCCCATCAACGTTCCGCGCGATCCGGTCGTCTGGCCGAGACCGAGTTCGCGTGTGGTGTCGACGACGACACGGACCTTGTTGGCGTCGATCGCCAGGACGTCGCCAAGTTCCTCGATCGCGACCTGGATGGCGATGGTGTTGATGCCTTGGCCCATCTCCGTCCAGCCGTGGCGAATCTCGAGCGTTCCGTCGTGTTCGATGCGCACCACTGCCTTGGTGATCTCCTTGAAGCCATTTCCGAGACCGCTGTTCTTCAGACCGAGCCCGAGACCCACTGCCTTTCCTGCTGCACGGGCAGCGTCGTAGTGCGGTTTGATCGCCTCGAGGCAGGCCAGAGCGCCATCACAACCGTCATCCATGATCTGGCCAGGACCCCACACCATGCCGGGACGAATCACGTTGCGGCGGCGGATTTCCCAACCGTCGATGCCGACACGCTCAGCCAGACGGTCGAGCATGCCTTCCATCGCGAATTGCGCCTGGTTGGCGCCGAAGCCACGGAATGCGCCGCCAACGGGGTTGTTGGTGCGCACGGCGATCGACTCCACGTCGATGTTGGGCAGGTGGTACGGACCGCTGGCGTGACCGGCCATGCGCTCGAGCACCTTCATGCCGACGCTCGCGTACGCGCCGGAGTCGCCGACCGCGCGCACACGCAGCGC
>JBBANV010000002.1:12675-17771 GCA_040401775.1 Ilumatobacteraceae bacterium | reverse complement strand
TCATGCCGACGCTCGCGTACGCGCCGGAGTCGCCGACCGCGCGCACACGCAGCGCGGTGAGTTTGCCGTCGGCATCGCAGGCCATCTCGTAACGCATGCGAATGGGATGTCTTTTGGCGTGCATGAGGAACGACTCTTCGCGCGACAGCACACACTTGACCGGTGCATCGAGCCGCCACGCTGCCAGCGCCGCGTGGGCCTGATTCGACATGTCTTCCTTGCCGCCGAAGGCTCCACCGTTGGTGATGAGCTCAACAGTTACACGGTCGTTCCCGACGCCGAGTACGCGGGCGATGTCGTTGCGATCGTCCCATACGCCTTGTCCGCCGGAGTACACGTGCAGTGAACGCGCGTCACCGGTACCCGAGGGCACCGCAAGGGTCGCCTCGGGTTCGAGGAATGCGTGCTCGATGCGTTGCGTCTGGAAGGTTTCGTCGATCACGTGCACGCTCGAGGCGAATGCGGCATCGACGTCGCCACGTTTGTAGGTGCTGGTACTGAGTACGTTGTCGCACGTTTGCCACACGGCAACTTCCGAGGATGTGAGCGCCGCGTCGACGTCGGTGATGGGGGTGTGTACGTCGTAGTCGACTTCGATCAGTGTCGCCGCAGCTCGAGCATTGAGGCGTGTGTCGGCGACGACGATGGCAAGCACGTCACCGGCGTACGACGTGCGTCCACCGACGGGGATCATCACCGGCCAGTCCTTGTAGATGATGCCGACCATCAATTCGCCGGGAATGTCCGCGGCCGTGTACACCGCTTTGACGCCGGCTGCTTTTCGTGCGTGCTCGACGTTGATGTTCTTCACGGTGGCGCGAACGTGCTGCGTGAAGCGCAGGGCGGCGTGCATCATGCCGGGTACACGGAGGTCGTCGATGTATCCGCGGTCGCCCATCGTAAGTGCCTCGGCTTCGTACTTCGGCGTGCGTGTACCCACGCCGGCCGTCGGTGGTATCGCAGGTATCTCGTTCTTCGCCACGCACTCGATGGCTTCAAGGATCTTTGCGTAGCCGGTGCAGCGACAAAGATGCGCACCCAAGTGTCGCGCCATGTCTTCGCGCTTGAGTGCTGCACCCTTCTTATCGATCTGTGCTTTGGCTCGCACGACGATGCCGGGGATGCAGAAGCCACATTGCAGACCGCCGCATGCCGCGAACGCCGAAGAAAACTTCGCCCGCTCGGCGGCGTCGACGCCCTCGAGCGTGGTGACCGACTTACCGGCCACCTTCTCCAGGCTCGTCTGGCACGACACGACGGCTTTGCCGTCGACCAGTACGGTGCAACAACCGCATTGGCCCGACGGAGAGCAACCGTCTTTCGGGGACGTGATGTTGAGTTCTTCTCGTAACGCCGACAACAGGTGGGGGTGCGGCTGACGAACCTCCACGGGTGTTCCGTTCACCACGAACTGCGTCACCTTTACAGTTTGTCAAAGACGTCACGGCCTCACAACGGATACCTGCCTCGGAACCACACGGGCGTCCCGGCGGTTCCTGCGGGCTGCGGGTGAGCGGTGCGGGGCTGTGGATGGGCGGTGCGGGGCTGCGGGTGAGCGGTGCGAACCGGAGTGGGGACCCGGCTAGGCCAGGGGCGACCCGTCCGACTTGGTGCGGGGCCCGCGTTGACTGGTGAGCCGCTGGTACACCTCGGGGCGTCGGTAGTAATCGAGGTCAAACAAGGTGTTTTGGTAGTTCTTGCACCACTCGAGGTCGCAGTCGGCAACGATGACCTCGTCGCCGTTGCCATGGGTTTTGGCGAGTATTTCACCCGATGGGGCGATGATCTGCGATTCGGCCAGCGAGTCGACACCTTCTTCGCAACCGCCCTTCGCGACGCCCACCACGAACGTGCCGTTCTGATACGCGCCAGCTTGCATCACGAGTCCGTTGTGGAATCCTGCGAGTCGGTCCTGGCTCGGGTCGGGCACATACTGCAACGGAGTGTTGTAGCCACAGAGGATCAGTTCGACGCCCTGCAATCCCATCTCGCGATAGGTCTCGGGCCAGCGTCGGTCGTTGCAGATCATCATGCCGATGCGACCATCGAACGCGTCCCACACTCCGAAACCTTCGTCACTCGGCTCGAAGTAGTAGCGCTCGGCGTGCTGGAACGGTCGACCCGGTTCGTTCGACGCGTGACCCGGAATGTGCACCTTGCGGTACTTGGCGACGACTCGACCATCGCGACCGACGAGGACCTGCGTGTTGAAACGTCGACCGTCGGTCGTGAGCTCTGCGTATCCGAGCGAAAAACCCACGCCGCGCTTCTTGGCGAGGTCGAACAACGGGGCAGTGGCCGTGCTCGGCATCTCCCGTTCGTAATAGTGGTCTGCGGTGGTGATGTCGTCGACGAACCACCGCGGGAAAAACGTGGTCAATGCGAGTTCCGGAAACACCACGAGCTGTGCCCCGAGATCGGCCGAACGATCAAGGAGTGCGCACAGGCGCGCGACGGCGTCGGCGCGAGTGTGGTCCTTTTGGATCGGTCCCATTTGCGCGGCAGCCACCCGCACGACGCGAGGCTCGCCACGCAATTGGCCGCGCATCAGAACTCGGTCTCCGCGAGTTGCAACATCACGTCGAGCAGTACGTCTGCGCCGGCGATGAGATCGATTTCATCGGTGTGTTCCGCCACGTTGTGACTGAGACCCTTGTGGCTCGGGACGAAGATCATCGCCGTTGGTGCCATTCGGGCGATCATTTGCGCGTCGTGACCCGCCCCAGAGGGCATGCGCTGCACCGTGTTGTTGCGGGCTTTGGCCGCCAACTCCACGATGTCGACGACCCGATCGTCGAACACCACCGGTTCGAAACGCGCGAGCGAACGGCGAGTGATCGTAACCTTCTCGCGTTCGGCGAGTTCGCGACAAAAGTCGACGATTTCTTGCTCCGCCTTCTGCAAGATTGCCTCGTCGGTGTTGCGCACGTCGAGCGTCAACGTCGCACGGGCAGGCACCACATTGGTGAGGTTGGGGTGCAGGTCGATCTTTCCTACCGTGCACACCTGGTTTGCGCCGTAGCGGGTGGCGAGATTGCGCACGAACACCGTGAGTTCGGCCGCCGCATACGCGGGATCGCGCCGCAGGTGCATGGGCGTGGTGCCGGCGTGGTTGCTTTGACCACTGATGGTGACTTCCTGCCAGGAAATGCCCTGCACACCGGTGACCGCGCCGATGCGTACTCCGTTCACTTCGAGCAAGGGTCCTTGTTCGACGTGTACCTCCACGAAGGCATGGGGTACGGTGCCGGGGCAGGGCACGTTGCCCAGATATCCGATTCGCTCGAGTTCGTCACCGAGTCGTGCACCATCGATACTCACCACGTCGTGCGCTTCCTCGACGGTCATACCGCCGGCGTAAACCAACGATCCGAGCATGTCCGGCGCGAATCGCGCGCCTTCTTCATCGGTGAAGAACGCGACCTGCAATGGCCGCTGCGGCGTCACGCCTGCGCGCTGACAGGTTTCGATGACCTCGAGTCCGGCGATGACACCGTAGTTGCCGTCGTATTTACCACCGGTGCGCACGGTGTCGATGTGCGAGCCGGTCATCACGGCGGCTCCGGAGCCGACGTTCCACGTGCCGATGACGTTGCCAACCGCGTCGATCGCGATCTCCAGGCCGAGATCACGCATCCACCCAACCACCACGTTGCGGCCATCGCGATCGGCGTCGGTGAGTGCGAGCCGGTTGCAGCCACCGCCGTCGATGGCCCCTACTTCGGCCAGCGCAAAGATGCGTTGCATGAGTCGCCCACCATCAATCGAAAGCGCGAGTGAATCGGTGGGTCGCACGTTGTCAGTCTATGAATGGCAGACTTGACCGCTGATGTCTGGTATCGACCGCGCGCGACTCGCCGATCTGATGAAGTCGGAGACCGAGCGGTTCGTTGCTACGCACCCGAAGTCGGCGGCTCACGCCGAAACGACGGACTCGTTGCTGGCCGGAGTGCCGATGCCGTGGATGCGTCGCTGGCCAGGTCCGTTTCCGATCGTGCTCGACGAGGCGAAAGGTGCGAGATTCGTGGACCTCGACGGACACGAGTACGTCGACTTGTGTCTCGGCGACACGGGATCGATGACGGGACACGCCCACGCCGCGATCGGTGCCGCCGTTGCAAGGCAGATGTCGCGCGGGTCGACCGTGATGCTTCCCACGCCAGACGCTGCATGGGTTGCACAGGAACTTTCGCGGCGATTCGGCTTGCCGAAATGGCAGTTCGCTTTGAGCGCGACCGACGCCAACCGTTTTGCTCTCCGCTTCGCGCGCGCAATCACCGGTAAACCGAAAGTCATCGTGCACGACTGGTGTTATCACGGAACGGTCGACGAGACGCTCGTGGTGCAGCTCGGCGACCGCACGATCAGCCGTCCCGGAGCGATCGGTCCGCAAGTGAATCCGGCGCTCACCACGCGTGTGGTGCAATTCAACGATCTCGACGACCTCGAGCGTGCCGCCGTGCACGGCGACATCGCGTGCATGCTGATCGAACCGGCGCTCACCAACATCGGCATCGTGTTGCCCGAGCCGGGCTATCTGCAGGGAGTGCGCGAGATCACCCGAAAGCACGGCATCGTATTGATCATCGACGAGACGCACACCATCTGCGCCGGCCCGGGTGGCTGCACGAAGGAGTGGGGACTTGAGCCTGACATGTTCGTCATCGGCAAGACCATCGGAGGCGGGACACCGGTAGGCGCTTACGGCATGTCGGCGGAGATCGCCGAGAAGGTGGAGACGTTGCACCAGAACGACGGCATCGACGTGTCGGGGGTCGGCGGCACACTGGCCGGTAACGCTTTGTCGATGGCGGCAGTTCGCGCAACCCTCACCCACGCATTGTTGCCCGATCAGTTCATACACACCACGCGAATGGCCACGTCGTGGACTGACGGCGTAAAACAGTCCTACGAACGCCGTGGACTGGCCTGGAGCGTGCAGCAACTCGGTTCTCGCGCCGAGTACTGGTTCTGCCCACCACCGCGTACGGGTGCGCAGGCCGCTGCTGCAGTCGACCACGATCTCGACGCCTTCATGCACTTGTGGGCGATCAATCACGGGATCTTGTTGACGCCATTCCACAACATGGCGTTGT
>JBBANV010000002.1:0-12575 GCA_040401775.1 Ilumatobacteraceae bacterium | reverse complement strand
TTGTGGGCGATCAATCACGGGATCTTGTTGACGCCATTCCACAACATGGCGTTGTTCTCGCCCTTCCATGTTGAAGAAGACGTCGACCGGCATACCGCACAGTTCGACGAAGCTCTCACCGCGTTGACGGGCCGCTGAGGCTCGCGGGAAAAACCGGCGACGTGCACGAGTCCGACTGCGCGTGAGCCCGTTCGACGTCGCTTGGGTGCTTGGGGTGATGCTGTTCGCTGCCTTCGTGCAGTCGGTGGGTGGCTTCGGCTTCGCGCTCATGGCGGTACCACTTGCCGCATTGGCGATCGATCTTCAGACCGCGGTCATCACGGTGAGTCTCGGCTCGCTGTTCAACGTGTGCATCCTGTGCTGGCGTACACGTCTCGATATTGACCGTGGACTGGCCAAACGTTTCAGCGTGCCGGCCCTGTTCGGCATGCCGATCGGCGTGGCGGTTCTCACCCTCGTGGAGCAGCGCCCGCTCAAGGTGGTACTCGGTGCGGTGATCATCGTTGCCACGGGGGCACTGATGCGCGGAGCGGTCAACTTGACGCCACGACGATGGCTCGAGGTATTGGCGGGCTGGTTCTCGGGAATCCTCTCCACGGCAACCGGCACCAACGGCCCACCACTCGTGCTTGCTTTGCAGATGCGTCGTTTGACACCCGACGCGTTTCGCGCCACGTTGGCGTTCACCTTCATGGTGTCGGGTGCCGTGAGCATGGCGATCTTCGTGGTGGCCCAACTCGTTACCGGAACCGAGATCCTTCTATCGGCGACGGCGATTCCACTGATTCTTTGTGGGCAATATCTCGGGACTCGTGCCCAAGTGCTCTTTCACGGCCGCCGCTTCGACCGTCTCGTCTACATGCTCCTTCTGCTGAGCGGAGTGTCGGTCGGTTTGTCCGGATTGCTCGGCTCGTCGTAACTGTTCAGCCGCCGAACCAACCAAGCCACGCTTCCTTCGTTTTCGGCTTGAAGATCGCGTTCGTCGTGCGTACACGACCCATCGCGGCGTGCGCGTCGTGCGAATACTGGTGGCCGGGAAAGATCACCGTCTCGTCGGGCAGAGCAGCCAGACGTTGGAGGCTGTCGTACATGTCCTCCGGGTTGCTACCTGGCAGGTCGGTGCGACCGCATCCATCGAGGAACAACGTGTCGCCGGAAACGAGTCGTCCGTCGACCAAGAAGCACTGGCTACCCGGTGTGTGGCCCGGCGTATGCACGAGCGTGATCGCAATCTCGCCCACATGGACCACGTCGCCTGGTTCGTGTGCCACGAGATGGGATCGCTCGACACCGGTCACCTTGGTAACCCACTCGACTTCGTCTCGCTGCAAGTGCACCGGCACGTTGGTGCGTTGCAGGAGCGAAGCGATGCCGTCGATGTGGAACCCCATCATCGAACCACCCACATGGTCGGGGTGGTAGTGCGTGGCAAGAACACCGACTACGCGCATACCGTCGGATTCGACGGCATCGACGAGTGCGTTCACGTCGTACGCGGGGTCGACGAGGACGCACTCGCCCGATGATCGGTCACCGATCGCATAAACGAAATTGACCATCTGGCGGGCGAGGTCGTTGTCTTGCGCGAAATCGCGCCCTGAAAGCAACTGGCGGAAGTAAAAACGGTCGGTGATCACGACGACGAACCTACTCGCGCCTACCCTTGATTCATGGCCGCCACGTCATCATCGAACGACGAACAGGACGGTTCGACTCTTCGTTACGCCGTGGTCGGCACCGGGATGATGGGTCTCGAGCACCTGCACGCGCTCGCCGCACTTCCGGACACCCAGGTCGTCGCTCTGTGCGACCCGCACGAGCCCAGCCTCTCGAAGGCTCGTAGCGCCGTGGTGGGGTCTTCACCGATTGCCATTCATCGGACGGTAGACGATCTCGTCGCTGCCGGTGGTTTCGATGTTGCAGTGGTCGCTAGCCCGAATCATACGCACCGCCGGGTGCTCGGGCCGTTGCTCCGCCACGGATCACATCTCTTGATCGAGAAACCGCTATGCATCACGACCGCAGAGTGCCGTGAGGTCATCCAGCTCGAGAAGGTCACTCGCGCGTCGGCCGTTTCGAATCGTGTCGTGTGGGTGGGTCTCGAGTACCGGTATATGGCTCCGACCATGCGATTGCTCGCGCACGCACGCAGTGGTGCGCTCGGACGATTGCGCATGCTGGGTATTCGCGAACACCGGTTTCCGTTTCTCGTCAAGGTGGGCGACTGGAACCGATTTAGTGCGAATACCGGCGGCACGCTCGTGGAGAAATGTTGTCACTTCTTCGACTTGATGCGACTGCTTTTACAGAGCGAGCCGACACGCGTCTACGCGTCAGGCGCACAGGACGTGAACCATCTCAACGAGCGGTACGACGGTCGCATCCCCGACATTCTCGACAACGCCTTGGTGATCGTGGACTTCGCCGACGGCTCACGTGCATCGCTGGACTTGTGTATGTTCGCCGAGGCAACGAGGAACGAGCAGGAAATCTCGCTCGTCGGTGATGCCGGCAAGGCCGAGGCGCTCGTTACCGAGGGCGTGGTTCGTGTTGGTTTGCGCAAGAACGGATGGTTCCAGTGCGACGAAGAGCTCGTGCGGGCCGACGACGTGCCGGCCGACGTGCTTCGACACGGTTCTCACCATGGTTCTTCGTGGCGCGAACACGTGGCGATGCAGGCGGCGATCCGAAATGGTACGACACCCGAAGTGACCTTGCACGACGGCCTCGTGTCGGTGGCAATGGGGGAGGCTGCGCATCGCAGTATCTCTACTGGACGGCCCGTCATGATGCACGAAATCCTTGGTTGACCAAGCGCACCCGCGCATCAGCGCAATAGGCGGCTACAGCAGGGATTCGAAAATCTTGGTTCGAACGCGAGGCACCTTGCCATGACGCAATTCGAAATCGTCGATTGAGTCCGACAGTTTCAGTAGCGAGTTGATGCCGACGAACCGAAGTGGCTCGAGTTCCCAGCGGGGTGACTCGTGCTGCACGAAGGGCAGGCGGGAGAGCTCACTGTCGTTGTCACACCATGCGTCGACGAAGGTGCGGGCAAATAGGTTCGTCGCCGCAACCCCATCCCCGACATAACCCCCGATTCGCGCGTACTTCTGGTCGCGGTTGATGACGACGCTGGGTGTCCAGTCGCGCGGCACACCGAGCGGCCCACCCCAACGATGGGTGATGCGCGCGGAGGCAGCGGCGGGGAAGTGCCGAGCGATGGAGGCGACGATGCGTTCGTGCGTGCGATCGTCGATGTCGAAGGCATCTCGTACGCGCGACGCGAAGTGGTACGGCGCTCCGCGGCCGCCGAACGCGATGCGACGGTCGTGGGTGAGTTGTGCGTAGATGATCATTCGGCCGCCGTCGTTGAAGGTTGCGCGGTTCTTCCAATTAAGTGCGGCGATGGTGGCGTCATCGAGTGGTTCGGTGGCGACCATCAACGAGTACAGCGGAACCAATCGTCGCTTGGTCTGGCGGAAGGAGTTGGAGTACCCCTCGGTTGCCTGCAGGATGAGAGAGGCCTTCAGCGTGCCATGCGCATGAGTCACCGATCCGTCGGAGAATCCGGAAACGGCGCTCTCTTCCCACACACGAACACCTCGATCTCGCAGGACGCGGGCGAGACCAAGCACCATCAAAAACGGATTCACCGTCGCACAGTGCGGGCTATAGATCGCGCCATGCGTGACCGCGACACGCAGATGCTCGGCGACACGCGTGGCGGGCAACCATTCCACGTCATCGGTGCCCAGTCCGGCGTCGTATTGGGCGGCTAGTTGTTGTTGCAAGAGTTCTGCTTGCAGCGCCGTGGAAGCTGACTGCACCGTCCCGCCCCGATGCCAGGCACAGTCGATGTTCTCCTTGTGCAACACTCGCTCGATTTCATCCAGGGTGGCGAAACTTTCTCGGTACGCAGAGAGGGCTTGGTCGGCTCCGAACTTTTCCCTAAGTTCACTGGGCATTAGCGGAAAGAACCCACTGCACCAACCGCCGTTGCGGCCACTGGCTCCGAAGCCGACGCGCTTGGACTCGAGCACCGCTATCGACAGACTCGGGAGAGCCTCCGAGAGGTAATAGGCGCTCCACAAACCACTCAGCCCACCCCCGATGATGGCAACGTCAACGTTTGCGCTCGCCGGCGCACGTTCGACTGGCCAATCGATTTCGCCAGCCTCGTGCCATACCGGCGCATATGCGGCCGAGCCCATGCTCAGTCGTTCCAAAGGTCGTACAGCGGTCGTTCGGGATCGACTACCACGTCGTTGCGCTCGTCGATTTGCAGCGTGGTGCGCTTGCCATCGGTGGTGTGCCAACCGGTATTGCCGGTTCGAGCGAACTCGACCAATGCTCCGGCAAGCGTGTCCGCGAGGTGTCGGTGAGCGGGGGACGAGCCAATGAAGAACTCCACGTTCGGAGCGTGAAGGTTGTCGAAGATGAACGGGATGTCGAGGCCGTGGCATGCACCGAGGATGCCGTCGAAGACGGGCGTGGGCCACGTGAAGAAGTACGACCAGGTGGGATTGCCGGCACGGTCACGAGCGTCGATCACTCGCCACGCCGGCGCACGGAACGATTCGTCACTCTGCATTGCCGCCAACATCTGTGCCGGGGTTGAGCCGGGGCGGAACTTCGCATACGCCGCCCATGCGTCGTCGGCTGCCGCGCCGAAGCGCGCCGCGAACTGGGCACGGACCTCGGCCTCGGAGAGGTTTGCTGCAGCCGGATTTACCGCGACCCAGAGGCGACTCTCGTCGCGCATCGTGCCGATGACGAGCGGGCGAGCATCGCCGGCGATGCGTTGGTGTGCGTCAACAGGTAGCACATCGCCACCCACGGTGGGGCTGAACATGGTGACGACATCCTTCGGATCGCGCAGCAAGCGTCCCTGCGATTCGATGATCTGGTTCGCCGGCACGTCGCGAGCGGCGTCGAGATTCGGCTTCTTCAGGTCGTCGAGCAACAGCTGCACCGACTGGTCGGCGCGCGATGGTGTACGAAGCTGGCCGATCGACGGGCTCATCGCCCAACCACGAACGAAGAGTTTCTGTGCGGCAGGAGCAGCGACGAGGGCGAGCACGCTGCAGCCGCCGGCCGACTCGCCGAAGATGGTGACGTTCTTCGGATCACCGCCGTACCGCGCGATGTTGTCGCGCACCCACGTGAGTGCGGCAATCTGGTCTTGCAGCCCAACGTCGCTTCGCCCAGCGAAACCGAACGCGCCGAGCCGGTAGTTCACCGTCACTACGACACAACCGCGGGCGGCCAAGTTGCTGCCGTCGTACCACGACGCGTGTGCGGTTCCGTTGGTGAATGCTCCACCGTGAATCCACACCAGCACCGGCAGATTCATCGCGGTATCCGACACATCGACGGTTGCCGACGCGTTGCTCGGCCAGAAGACGTTGAGAGTGAGGCAATCCTCGTGCATCGGCAGCTCGCCCGTTCCCATGGCTTGTTCGAGCAGACCCGGTACCTGCGGGCACTGGGCGGTTTGCTCGGCGATTCGTTCGCTTGCCGACAACGCTGGGGCGGCGAATCGCTCTGCCGTCGCATACACGATGTTGCGCTTTGCGTTGACGCGCAACGAGTTCATAGGAAAAGGGTACTTCTCATCGCCGCACTACCGTGATGTCGTGCTGCGCAAGCGTTTCGACGAAGTTCTGGCACGCGCCGTGGCAGCTCGTTGGGAAGACCTGCAGTTCTCAGCCTCGATAACCAACCGTACGGCACGGGGACGAATGTTCAAGGGTTTCGGTTCGGGTTCGCTGATTGCATTTCCTTGGGTGACCATCTACAACGAGCACTTCATCGAGATCGGCGACGACACCATGGTCGGACCGTATTGTGCGCTTTCCGCCGGAATGATCCCTGGGCAGGAGTGCGTAACTTCACCCGTGGTTCGTATCGGTGATCGTTGCCTCATCGGCAGAGGTAGTGGAATCGTGGGGCATCTTGCCATCGACATCGGTGACGACGTTTGGACCGGGCACCATGTGTACATCACCGACCAGAATCACGGATACAGCGACGTCGATCGACCGATCTCTCAACAGACACAACTCGAAAAACCGGTGACGATCGGTTCAGGCTCATGGCTTGGAACGGGCACCGTGGTGTTGCCCGGCGCTTCCATCGGAAAGCACGTTGCTGTCGGAGCGAATTCCGTCGTGACCGGCGAGTTGCCGGATTTTTGCGTAGCGGTAGGCGCGCCGGCACGAGTGATACGGCAATACTCCCCGGAGTCCGGATGGAAGCCGAGTCATGAGTTCGGGAGCAAAGATCACTGAGCAATCGCGGCCGACCGGCCGTTGATCGACTCTGTGCAGAGCAACTGCGTTGGGGCTACACCGAAAGATCGATCGGGGGAGCGCAGGCCGGCATTCGATTGTCGCCGGCGAACGTCGCGAGACGTTCGGCAAGCGGCAATCCCTCGAACGTCGTCTCGGCGAATGGCGCATTGTTTCCTTGTCGTAGTTGATTCGCATAGGCGCGACGATCGGAAACGTATTGCTCGTATTCGTCCAGCCACATCGGCACGATGGCTCGTCCCTTGTCATCGCTCGGGACATCCGTCCGCAACGATGCGAGCATCTCGGCAATGGTGTCGGTGGCCTTGTCTACGAGGTCGGCACGTTGTTGCAGACCGTCGGCGCCGACATCGGTGATCAATCGGAAATCGGCTAGTGCCTCACGTTGCTTCTCGGCTTCAGCACAGCGTTGCTCGGCGCGTTGCGTCCATGCCGTGTCACCAATTTTGTTGACGGCTTCTTTCGATGCGAAGAAGAGTGCGTACACCCACATAACCCCGATGGCGGCACAAATGAGTGCCAGAATGATTCGTGCAACAACTCGCATCTGTTCGGAGACGCTACCTGTGACACCAAAGACGAATCGCTTCGTGGTGGCCAAAAACCTACTGCGTGCACTCGTGAGTTTTCACAAGGGGTATTTCGTCGTCGCCGTATCCGGGGCGGCAGTGTTCGCGACGGCAACCGTGGCTTCGTCGTACGGCGTCAAGTTGTTGATCGACGACGTCATTCTTCCGGCGTTCTCGCAAGAGGGTATCTCCCTCGCAACATGGGGTGTGGCTTCACTGATCGTGATTCTGATTGGTCTGGTGCGTGCGGTCGGTGTCGTGGTTCGACGCTCCTACGCCGGAAAGTTGCAGTGGGCCACTGCGCAGACGATCGCCAATCGTGTACTACGCCACATGATGGCTCAGCCGGCCGCATGGCATCGTTCGCGTATGACGGGAGACGTTGCGGCCAGGGCAGGAGTAGACACGGATGCAGCGGTAGGGATCTTGGCGCCGCTCCCATTTTCCACTTCGGTGGCCGTACTCCTCGTCGTTGCCGGGAGCTGGTTGATTGCGACCGATGTATGGCTGGGCCTGTTCGCCACCCTCGTGTTTCCCGCCATGTTGCTGATGAACGTGTTCTACCAGCGCAAAGTGGATCGTTTCTACCGCACGGCGCAGGATGAACTCGGAGCGCTGTCAGAGGCAGCCCACGAGAGCTTCGACGGAGTGTTGGTGGTGAAGGCCTTCGGTGCGGAGGGGAGAGAAACCGAGCGCCTCGCCGAGATTTCACGCCGCCTGCGTCGGGCGCGCAAGCAAGCCGTGAACCTACGATCCACCTTCGAATCGCTCATCGATGCGACGCCATCGCTGGTGAACATCGCCATCATTGCTTTCGGGGCGCTTCGGATTCGAAGCGGCGAGATGACCATCGGCGACTTGTCGTCATTCGTGTATCTCTTCACCCTGGTGACGTTGCCCCTGAGAATCGTCAGTTATCTGTTTTCTGAGTTGCCGCATTCATTGAGCGGTTGGGACCGCGTGCAGGAGGTGCTGACCGAACCACTACTGCCTTCGCCGCGAAGTGCCATCGAGCCCTTGCCGGCGTACGGACATGGTGACGTCGTGGTGGAAATGCAACATGTCTTCGCCTCGCACGGCGTCGGCGACGCATTGTCGGGTGTGACTCTGCAGGTGCAACGAGGTTCGACACTTGCGGTGGTTGGCGCTACAGGCTCGGGCAAAACCACGTTGTTGCATGTCGTTGCCGGTTTGGTTCCGATCCGTTCCGGTTCGCTTGCGTTGGGGACCACGAAGGTTGGGCTCGTCTTTCAGGAGGCGTTCCTGTTCGCGGAATCATTGCGCTACAACCTCACACTGGGAGGTGACGTCGGGCTTGATGATCTCGACCGTGCGCTCGACACGGCATCAGCCTCAGAGTTCGTGCGGGAGATGGGCGTTGGATTGGACACCGAGCTGGGCGAGCGAGGCGTGAGCTTGAGCGGCGGTCAGCGACAACGACTTGCGCTTGCGCGAGCCTTGGCGATGGGGAGTGATCTGCTGTTGCTCGACGACACAACGTCGGCTCTCGATCCGGCCACAGAGGAGCGAGTTCTCGGAAAGCTCGCAGCGTTGCATGACGGAATGACCATCATCGTCGTTGCATCACGGCCATCGACCATCGCGCTGGCTGACGAGGTGCTCTATATGCACGAAGGTCGGATCGTCGCCCAGGGGAAACACGAGGAGCTCCTCCGCTCCAACACCGATTACCACTCGCTCATCTCTGCCTTCGAACACGACCGCTCGGGAACGAAGCCATGAGTTTGAGCGACGACATCACCGAGGGCCTGCGTCGAAGGGGAGCCGTCGACACGATCCGTGCCGGAATCGCGCAGGCTCCGGCACTCGGCAAGGGTCTCGGGCTCACGTTCGTATTGGCCTTGGTCGGGGCAGCTGGCCGCGTCACCATTCCGGTGGTGATGCAGCAGGCAATCGACAATGGAATCATCGGAAACGCTGTTCGGGTCGACTACATCGTCCAGCTCTGTGTGGTTGCTGCGGTAGTGGTGTCGATCGCAGCACTGAGTCAGAGAATGGCCGTATATCGACTCGGCTCATCGGCCGAGGAGGGCTTGTACGGCTTGCGAGTGCGATTGTTCGACCATATTCATCGACTGAGCCTGGCTGATCACAACGATGAACGCCGCGGCGCTCTGGTCGCTCGGGTCACGAGCGATATCGAAACCTTGACGATGTTCTTTGCTTGGGGAGGACTCGCCTGGATGTTGGATCTGTCACTGATGTTCGTCGTTGCGTGCGTCATGTTGGCGTACGACTGGGTACTGGCACTGGTTGCGTTTGCGGTGGTGGCTCCGCTCATCCTGGTGCTACGCCTGGTACAGAAGCGATTGGTGCGAGCCTACGACGGCGTGAGAACCAACAATGCGGGAATGCTGTCGCGCATGAGCGAAACCGTCTCGGGTGTCGAGACACTGCAGGCGTACGACGCCGTTGAACCCGCATTGGTTCGGGTCGAGGAAGCAACCGCAAAGCGTTCCAAGACGTCCATTCGCGCCGGCATCATCGGGGCATTTCTGTTTCCTTCGGGCGAGGTGTTCAGCGTGTTCACGGTGGTAGCGGTGGTGGGTATCGGCGTCTGGCGCGGTGAAGCGGCCGGACTCTCAGCCGGCGCCCTCGTCGGTTTCATGTTCCTGACCTATCGATTCTTGGAGCCAATCGCCGAGTTCACCGAAGTCATCGACCAGACGCAAACGGCGGTGGCAGGGTTGCGCAGGGTGTTGGGCATCCTCGATACTCCGATAGGGCCGCCTCCAGCAGTCGATCCGGTTCCGTTGCCCGCAGGTCAACTTGGCATCTCGCTGATTGAAGTGGCTTTCGCCTATGCGCCTCGCGAGGAAGAAGTTGCACCAACGCAGGTGTTGTCCGCACTGACACTGACCATTCCACCATCCCAACACGTGGCTTTGGTGGGTGAGTCCGGTTCAGGGAAGACCACGATCGCGAGACTGATTGCTCGTCTGGCGGATCCCACATCGGGCAGAGTGGTGATCGGTGGTGTGAATCTGAAACATGTTGCCAACGACGACTTGCGTCGCCGTCTCACCGTGGTGCCTCAAGAACCCTTCTTGTTCGCCGACACGATTTCGTACAACTTGCGCTTCGCAAGACCGGACGCAACCGATGCCGATCTCTCTCTCGCAGTGCAGCGGCTGGGCTTGGAGGACTGGGTGAACGCATTGCCGGACGGTCTGGAAACCCAGGTTGGTCAACGTGGACAAGCACTCTCTGCCGGCGAACGTCAGATGGTGGCTCTGCTTCGCGCGTCCTTGGTGAGTCCCGATGTCCTCATCCTGGACGAGGCCACGTCCTCGGTTGATGCGTTGACGGAGGTACGACTGTCGCGTGCGTTGGAGAAACTCGCAAGCAACAGAACCACCATTTCCATCGCACACAGGTTGTCCACTGCGGCACGAGCCGACCGCGTGATCGTGCTATCGAGTGGAAAGGTCGTGGAGGATGGACCGCATGCTGAGTTGATGGAACGTGCCGGGGAGTACCGACGTATGTACGACTCGTGGTTGGCTGCGACGAATACATGATTCGGACTCGAGCGATTCGGCTGTCTTTGATGAGCATGCTCATACTCTGTGCGTCTGCGTGTTCCACGGATTCCATCGAGGATGCATGCATCGAGGGACCACTCTTTGCCAACGCCCGTGCTCGAGCAGAACGAGCCGTGGCTGATCTCGATCGAACAACCTCTATCGAGTTGGAGGATTCGGTTCTGGCGATGGTCGATCAGGTTTCCGTCATGCGCGAGGTGTCTCCGCGCTCACTACGCGATCCATTGGGCGTGGCACTGGCCGCATACGGCGGGTTGGTTGTCGCTCTCGACCAGGTTGGGTGGGATCCCGTGTCGGCATCGACCGATACCCGAGTTGCCGATGCGCGACGGGCGTTCACCGATGCATCGGTGTCCGACGCACTTCTCGAGATCGAATCGTTCCTGGAGATTCAGTGCGAGCAGGCCCGCAGTGAGGTGAATCCGAACTTTGCCTTGACGGGCACGACCCTGCCGAGTCCGATCATCTCCGAGGAGCCGAGCATGGATGTCAACGAGGACGATCTCGTGGGCGAATCCGAATTGGAAGCACTGGGTTATTCGATCGGCGAATCGTACGGTGTTGCCCTCACCGGCTCAGAGGCGACCTGCGTCGCAACGGAGTTGGGAACGATGTTTGCAAGTGGGACTGATGCCGACCTCACGAATGAAGGTTTGTTCGATGTCGTAAAGGCCGCTTTCGTGTCGTGTGGTGTGACCACGCCGCCAATCACCGCACCCAACAACTAGGGTTCGGGTGTGTTCATCACCCTCATACGTCACGCCGAGCCCGAGTGGGTGCGGGACGGCTTCAGCCAAGACAACCCGCCTCTCACCGCACGAGGCCACCGACAGGCGCGGCGTCTAGCCGATCGTCTCGAAGATGAACACTTCGACCACGTGTATGTATCGCCACTCTTGCGAACGCGGCAAACCGCGGCTCCGATCCTCGATGCCCAACGTCGTGGAGAGGTCATCGAGCCGTGGCTGGAGGAAATCCGAAGTCCGATCTGGCAGGGCAATCCCGCGGAGAAGGCTGAAGCCGCCTACCGGGAGGAAAAGCGGCGACCGGCGCTCGATCGATGGAAGGGTCTCGAAGGTGGTGAAGCGGTCAGTGACTTCACCAAGAGAATCCATGCTGGAGCCAACAAGTTTCTCGCCGACCGCGGAATCTTCCGGATCGAGCACGAGCTTCCCGTGTGGCACATCGAAGAACCGGGTGATCGCCTCGCCTTCGTGGCGCACGCGGGAACCAACAGCGTGTTCATTTGCCACTTGTTGGGACTCGTTCCAACTCCTTGGGAGTGGGAGCGATTCGTCATCGGACACGCAACCATCAGCCGACTCGAAGCATTGAAGCTCGGCGATGGTTACACCTTCAGCTTGACTCGACTCGCCGATAACTCCCATCTGGCAGAGAGCGATCACACGTACTAACCCTGCACCGCAGAGCGACGTGGTTCTCACATCGCGTCGCTCTGCGGTGAGAGCGCGGCTCGACGTCGTCACGACGAGCCGGATTGGTTATGGCTGTGGGCGTGGTTCGGTGATGTGGCAGGCATTCACTGCAGCCACGATTGGAGTCGGGTCGATTGGGGCACCACCACGCGGGTGTACCTCGAAGTGCAGGTGCGGTGTGGTGGTATTGCCGGTTGCACCGTTCGTGCCGAGGATCTGACCAGCCTTCACCGTGGTTCCAACCGTGATGTTCGGCGCGATGGTGTCGAGATGCGCGTAGAAGAAGTAGGTGCCGTCGGCCTGGGTGAGTCGAACTCCGTTGCCGGTCAGACTCGCGTTGTTGTACACCCTGGTGATCGTGCCGTCGACCACTGCGTAGATCAGATTGCCCTTGGGAGCGATGATGTCGACACCTTCGTGCAAACGCGTACCGCGTGCCTCCTGCCAAGTGTTGCTGAAGCTGCAGCGTCCCTGAACGGGGAAGACCTGGATGGAAGGAATACCGAGCGATTCCAGCGAAGGAATGAGACCAAGCGCCTGGGCAGTGGGGAAGTCGACTGCCTGCGATTGGTTCAGTCCACGTGCAGCCTGGAAATTGCCCAGCGCAATGGAGGTTGCCACACCGAACACGCCGTCAGCACCACCCTTGACTTCGATTCCGTTGTTGATCAAGGTTTGCTGTACGAGACG
>JBBANV010000001.1:114408-126814 GCA_040401775.1 Ilumatobacteraceae bacterium | reverse complement strand
CGGCTGCATCATTCGCTGCAGAAGAAAATTGGGGCCGCAGTGGCGGATGATCTCATGGAGTTTCTTCCGCCAAGCGGCTGGGGCGACCTGGTGCGCCGCGCCGATCTCGAGGCCGTCGAGCGCCGCCTCGATACCAAGATTGATGCTCTCGGTGCGCGGCTGGATGCTCGAATCGATGCACTCGGCGAGCGACTGGATGCTCGAATCGATGCACTCGAAGCACGCCTCGATGGGTTGGAGCGTCAGATCGTGCAGCTTCGCAATGAAGTCCGAGCGCTCGGCAATCTCCGAACCACCATCGTGCTCACCGGCGCATCATTGGGGATCTCACTCTTCGTTGGCTTGGGTGGGCTCATGGTGGCAATCGTGCAACTCACCGGCGGCTGATGCACGATGACCACCGAGAACGAACTTCGTCGTGCATTGCGAGGCCCACTCGGGCGTCCCGCCGCCGATGCCGTCAGCGATGCGATTTCTGGCGTGCAAACATGTCTGCGACACGACATCAAGGGCGTCCGAACGTGTCTACAACAGGACATCGAGGGTGTACGAATATCGGTGGAACGGCTCGATTGCATCGTCGAGCAGATTGATCGCCTTCGAGTTGTCATCATTGCGACGGGAGTCGCGGTCTTCATGGGTCTGAGCGGAGTGGTGTTGGCCTTCGTGCTGCTCGTGGCACGATGAGCGGGTTAGTGCGAGATCCAATCACGCGAGCGCTCAACAGCACGTAGCCACTGAGCGTGCAGGGTGTCGCGATCAACGGTTCGTGGCGAGAAGCGTCGCTCCAACGCCCAACGCGAAGCGATGTCGTCGGTGGAGCCCCAGACACCCTCGGCGAGTCCTGCCAGATACGCGGCTCCGATTGCGGTGGTCTCCAGCTCCGTCGGGCGTAGAACATCCACTCCGAGTTGGTCGGATTGCAATTGCAACATCAAGTCCATTACCGCCGCACCGCCGTCAACTCGCAGATCACGAATGGCAACACCCGATGCGCGGGTCATGGCATCAAACACATCACGCGTTTGAAACACCATCGACTCCACCACCGCTCGGGCAATGTGTGCGCGACTCGTGCCACGGGTGATACCGAACATTGCACCACGTGCGTACGGATCCCACCATGGGCTACCGAGTCCGGCAAATGCCGGAACCATCACCACGCCACCCGCATCGGGCACGGTCTCTGCAAGAGGCCCAACTTCGCTGGATGCATCGATGATGTTGAGTCCGTCACGCAACCACTGCACCGCTGCACCAGTGACGAAGATGGCCCCTTCGAGGGCGTATACGGCAGGGTTGGAGCCAAGTTGCCACGCAACCGTCGTCAGCATTCCGGCTGTTGGGTCCGGACATGTCGTTCCAACGTTGAGCAATACGAAACTGCCGGTGCCGTAGGTGTTCTTGGCGCTTCCTGTTGCAAAGCAGGCTTGACCGAACAACGCCGCTTGCTGATCACCTGCAACGCCGCTAATGGGTATGCCGGCGGGAATCGCACCATCGCCTTTCGTCACGCCGATTCGACCGCTGGAGGACGCTACGTCGGGGAGCATCGCAGGATCGACGCCGAACATCCCGCACATCTCCGAGCTCCATTGCAGCGAACGAATGTCGAACAGCATCGTGCGGGACGCGTTGGATACGTCGGTGGCGAATGATTCACCTCCGGTGAGGCGGTGGATCAGGAATGCGTCGATGGTTGCGAATGCGAGGTTGGGATCGTCGGCGACGTTGGTGTTGCGCAGCAGCCACTCCACTTTCGAGCCGGTGAAATATGGATCGAGTACCAACCCGGTGGTGGCACGAACTCGCGGGAGCTGGTCTGTTAGCGCATCACAACGCTCTGCGGTTCTGCGGTCTTGCCACACGATTGCGCGATGTAGAGGAGCACCGCTGCGTCGATCGAATGCCACGACGGTCTCTCGCTGGTTGGTGATACCGATGGCGGCAATCGGTTGATCGAGTTGTCGGCACACGGTTTGCAACGTGGCACGCACCGCCTGCCAGATTTCTTCTGCGTCGTGCTCGACCCAGCCGGGTTGCGGGTAGTGCTGCGTGAACTCGCGGTAGTCGGCAATTGGTGCACGCCCATCGGCGAATACTGCGCGAGTGCGTACACCCGTGGTGCCAGCGTCGATTGCGAGAACGACCTCAGAGCCCGTGCGACTGGAATCGGCGCGGGCAGCCATGGCGAGAGATTAGCGGCGGGTCAGCGAGTCGGCATCGAGCTAGTGCAATGGGGTCGACTCACACGGCAGTTCGACCACGAAGCGCGCTCCGGTAATTGCGTCCCGACGTGACTCCACCCACACTCGGCCACCGTGCAAACGCACGTGTTCCCTCACGAGTGCGAGCCCTAGCCCGGCTCCTTCCGAGGTGCCACGCTTGCTGGCGCCCGCGCCACGAGAAAAGCGCTCGAAGATTCGTTCGGAGTCGCTGTCAGAGACGCCTTCACCGGAATCTTCCACGGCGATCCACACGTGGCCGGCAGAGTCGTCGGCAGGCAACACGTGAACGGTCGCGGTGCCCCCGCCGTGTGTGCGTGCATTGTCGATGAGATTTGCCACCACCCGGGCCAGGCGTCGACGGTCGCCTTGGATGCGGGTAGTGCGACAACGTTCGTCGAGATGAATCACCGAACGCGGCATGCTGCTAGCAAGTACCGCTTGTTGAACGAGCTCGCCGATCTGGAGTTCGTCTCGAGTCAAACGAACTGCGCCAGCGTCGTAGCGGGAGATCTCCAGCAGATCTTCCACGAGTCCGCTGAAGCGGGCCACGTCGGCCACCAACAGGTCGAGTGCGGCCTGGCCACGCTCCGGCAGTTCGTCACGTCGCGACACCATGACTTCCACCGATGCCGCCAAGGTCATGAGTGGTGATCGCAGCTCGTGGCTGACATCGGAAGCGAATCGAGCGTCACGTTCGACGCGATCTTGAAGTCGGGCCACCATGTCGTTGAACGAATCGGTGAGCGCGTTGAGATCGGGGTCGTCGGTGGGCTCGAGTCGCGTATCCAGACGGCCTTCGGCAATGGCGCGTGCAGCATCGGCCGCACCGGCGAGCGGGCGAACCACACGCTCACTCGAGACGATTCCCAACATGAGTCCCACCAACACGGTGATGACGGTGGCGAGAATCAAGGATGCACGAACGCTGCCGAGTGTCTCTGCAATCAACTGATTGCTGAGGCCGAGTTCACCTTCGCGTTCGCGGAGGTTGCTGCGAGTCAGCGTGTAGGTGAAGAAGAACAAGACGCCCGAGAGCACCAGTGCACCCACCAGAAACGTGAGGAGAATCCTGGTGCGAACCCCCACGCGGCGTGGACTCCATCGTCGTCGGAATGCGCGAAGCCGTCCGCGCCAGGCCGGGTTCGACGGGCGTATCGGACTGGTCACGACTGCAGTCGGTATCCCAAGCCGCGCACGGTTACCACATGACGCGGGTTGGCGGGATCGACTTCGATTTTCATACGCAGTCGTCGAACGTGAACGTCCACGAGTCGGCCATCGCCGAAATAGTCGTAGTCCCACACCTTTTCGAGCAGGGCTTCGCGACTGAACACACCACTCGGGTTCTCGGCCAACACGCACAACAACTTGAATTCGGTCTTGGTGACGGGGACTTCGGTTCCGCGCAAGGTGACGCGACCTTCTTCGGGTGTGATGACCAAGTCGCCGAAGGTCAGCGTGGAGTGCGGATGATCGTTGGGACGGATTCGTCGCAGCAGTGCACGAATGCGTGCGGACAACTCCTTGGGTGCAAATGGTTTGGTGAGATAGTCGTCTGCACCCGCTTCGAGACCGGCCACCACGTCGTGGGTGTCGCTGCGGGCCGTGACCATCACGATGGGAACACTGCTCTTGGCGCGAATCTGGCGACACAAATCGAATCCATCAATGCCGGGGAGCATGATGTCGATGAGCACCACGTCGGCGGGCTGCTCGGTGAAGCGAAGGACTGCATCCTCGCCCGTGCCGGCTTCGTCCACCGTCCAACCCTCGTCCTCCAGCGCAAGGCGCACGGAGGTGCGAATGCGTTCATCGTCCTCGACGGTGAGAATACGCGTGCCCACGACGCACCAAGGTAGTGCCGTGACGCTCGGCCCGTCGTGCGCAGAACTACGACGCTGGCGGCGACACGTCTACGGGTGCGCGGTTAGTGCTTGGCGTGCGGGTGGAGTCGCTTCGCAGATACGAGCATTTCCGAAAGGGCATCGAACACTCCTGGTGCCGACACCAGTACTTCTTCTGGGCGCAGTTCGTCGCCACTGAAATCTCCACTGCGGGCTCCGGCCTCTCGGGCAATGAGGTCGGCGGCCAACACGTCCCAGGAATGCAAGTTCTCCTCGAAGTAGGCATCCACTCGTCCGCAGGCCACGAAACAGATGTCGACGGCCGCCGCGCCCATGCGACGCACGTCGCGAATGCGATGGATGATTTCAGTGATGCGACGCGACTGCACCGTGCGATGAGTTGGCGTGTAGCTGAATCCAGTGGCAACCAGCGCCTTGCTCACGTCGGTGACAGGGGAGCAGTGAATGCGAGAGCCGTTGAGCGTTGCACCAGCGCCACGCTCGGCCGAGAACATCTCCTCGAGGTCGGGCATGAAGACGGCACCTGCCACCGTGCCCAGATGGTCGCGAACTCCAATGGATACGCACCATGTGGGCAAGCCGTACATGAAGCTCGTGGTGCCATCGATCGGATCGACGTGCCACTCGAGCCCGGAGGTGCCGCGATGCCCGCCGCCCTCTTCGCCGATGATCGAATCGTCCGGGCGCGCCGCACGCAGACCAGCGATGATCATCGCCTCGGCTTCGCGATCGAACTTGGTCACCATGTCGGTGTCGGTGAGTTTCGTACCCACCACCTGCATGCCTTGGGCTCGGCCATGTTGTGCGTGCGTGCCCGCAGATTGGGCGAGCTCTTCGGCGAGTTTGCGGAGTGACGACGTCACGAGCGCTCGCGCCATTCGCCCATGGCGCGCAATCCGAGAACCGCCACCACGCTCATGCCACCGGCAAAGCTCACCGAGCCGATCAACATGCCGACACCCGAAGCTGTCCCACAGTTACCCGAGCATTGCACGTCGACGAGTGCGAAGCCGATGGTTCCGCCGGCGAGTCCGGCCAGCACGATCGAGGCGAAGGCAACGGCACGTGCCAAGCGCGAGGGAAGAGCAGAGAGCGGACGTTCGTTCATCGCCCCAACACGGTATTACTAAGGTTGCCTCCATGTCGGCGATCGGTACGGGGACACCCGTCACGCCGCGCGAACAGACATCGCCACGGCGAATCTTGCACGTCGACATGAATGCGTTCTTCGTTGCCTGTGAGCAACTGCGACGGCCCGAGTTGGTCGGCAAGGCGGTGATCGTTGGCGGATCAGCCAAGCGCGGTGTCGTTGCGGCGGCGTCGTACGAGGCCCGACAGTTCGGGGTTCGATCGGCGATGGCGTCCGCGCAAGCCAGCCGTCTGTGTCCGCATGCGGTGTTTCTCGACGGTGATCACGACTACTACGGCGAGATCAGCGCCAGAGTGTTCGAGGTATTTCGGCAGTTCACCCCACTGGTGGAGGGTTTGTCGCTCGACGAAGCATTCTTGGACGTCACCGGTGCACAGCGAATCTTCGGTGATGCTCGATCCATTGCGCAGAGTGTCCGCGAAGCAGTGCGGTCGCAGATTGGTCTGGCTTGCAGCGTGGGTATTGCCACCTCGAAGTTCATCGCAAAGCTGGCAACGGAATTCGCCAAGCCACGTGCCTCGCGACAACGCATCGAACCCGGACCTGGGGTATTCGAAGTGGCGCCCGGAGGGGAGATCGCGTTCCTGCATCCGTTGGAGGTGGGCATGTTGTGGGGTGTCGGGCCGGTCACGTTGGAGAAGCTGCACGGCATCGGGCTGAAGACCGTCGGCGACATTGCCAATTGCCAACTGCGCATCCTGGAGTTGGCCGTTGGCGAAGGCCATGCCCGGCACCTCCACGACCTCAGTCGTGCAATCGATGACCGCGAAGTGGAACCTGAGCGTGAAGCCAAGTCGATCGGCAGCGAAGAGACATTCAGCGACGACGTCGTCGATCGACGCGAGCTACGCAAACACTTGCTGCGAATGTCGGACAACGTCGCGCGGCGTTGCCGAGAGGATGGCTTCGCTGCATCCACCATCACCCTCAAGATTCGTTACGGCGACTTCAGCAACATGTCCCGATCGCGCACCGTCGAAACGCCCGTCGACACCAGCCAGGCCATCATTGCAGTGATCGATGAATTGTTGGGCGAAGTCGACGTGCAGGCCGGGATCCGACTGGCTGGCGTCAGTCTGAGAAATTTCGGTCAGCCCGACGCACAGTTGACGTTGTTCGACGAACCGACGCAGCAGTCCGAAGAGGAATGGCGGGTGGCTTCACAAGCCGTCGACCGCATTCGCAAGAAATTCGGGGATGGTGCCATCGGTACGGGTGTCATCGATGACACCGGCTCAACGTCGTGGGGTCCGCGGCGTGACGAACAACATGGGCGTTGAGCCACTTGTGTTTTGACGTGGCGCTACTACGCTCGCTAGCAATGAATCGCACATCCCACTTCCTGCAAGGTGCTCTCTGTGCCGCTCTCTGACAACGAACAACAGATCCTGCGCCAGATTGAAGCGCAACTGGAAAGCGACGAGCGCTTCGCACAGGCCGTCTCGCCGTCGGGTCTCTACCGACCTGCGGTAAAGAAGGTTCGTTGGGCTGCGCTCGGTGCCGTTGCATCCCTCGCACTGGTGTTCGTCGGTCTGCAGTTCCACTTTGCGGCGGGCTTCGCTGGGTTCGCGCTCATGTTGCTGTGCGTGCTCGTGATCGAGCGCGAGTTGCGGGCAGTGGGCAAGGTGGGAATGCGCGACTTCGGAACGATGGTGCGCACCACTCGCGAAAATGCCAAGCAGTTGCGCGACAAGATGGGTCGCGAGCAGTAACCGTCGCAAGTTGTGGCGGTGAAAGAACGGGCGTACCTCGCCGTTGATATCGGCGGCACGAAGTTGTCGGCTGGAATCGTTTCCGACGACGGTCGAGTGCTCGTGCAGGATCGCTGCGAAACGCCGAGCGATGGTGTGTGGGATGCGCTCGTGGCGCTCGTCGAGCGCGTTCGTGTGCGGTTGACTTCGCTTGCATCGACATCAGGATTCGGATATGAGTTCATCGCCTGCGGGGTGGGGTCGGGTGGACCGATGTCGGACGATGGTGACAAAGTATCGACGCTCAGTATCCCTACGTGGCGCGACTTTCCATTGCGAACGTCCATCGCGTCGCTCACTGGCTTGCCGACGTTCGTCGACAATGATGCAAAGGCAGTCGTATTGGGGGAGGTGTGGTGCGGCGCGGCGGTGGGTTGCCGCGACGTCATCGGCATGGTGGTATCCACGGGCGTGGGTGGTGGCATCATCACCGATGGCAAGTTGCTCGACGGCAACACCGGGAACGCAGGACACATCGGTCATATCAACGTGGTGCCCAACGGCCGGTTGTGCAAGTGCGGTGCGCGAGGTTGTTTGGAGGCAGTCGCGTCAGGTACGGCTATTGCGGCGATGACCGGCAAGCCCGCCGCACAGGCAACCCCGGAAATCGTGCATCAGACCGGCGCCTATGTGGGTAGAGCCGTTGCATCGGTCGCTGCGCTCTTGGACTTGCGTCTTGCCGTCATAGGCGGGTCGGTGGCGCTCGGTTTTGGTGAGCCGTTCTTTCACGCGGCGCAAGCCGAAGCCGACCGCTACGCCAGGATCTCCTTTGCTCGAGGTGTGCGAATTCGGCCAACAGGACTGGGAGCCGATGCGCCTCTGGTTGGGGCCGCAGCGGTAGCACGGCGTTTCACGAGCTGAAGTAGCGTTGCCGACATGCGTCCGACCTACACACCCGAAGCAGAGGCCTACCGCGAAAAGGTGCAAGCCTTCCTCGCCGAGAAACTCCCCGCCAACTGGAAGGGGATAGGTGCACTCGACGGCAAGGAACTTGAAACGTTCATCAATGAATGGCGTGCGCACCTCGCACAGTCCGGGTACCTGGCACCAGGATGGCCGGCGGAGTACGGCGGCGGCGGACTCTCTGCACTCGAACAGGTGATCGTTGCCGAGGAGTTCACTCGTGCGGGTGTGCCAACCGGTGCCATGAACGACGTCTTTGGTATCCAGATGCTGGGCAACACGTTGCTGCTGTTTGGTACCGAAGAGCAGAAGCGTTACTACCTGCCCCGAATCATCTCCGGGGACGACATCTGGTGTCAGGGGTACAGCGAACCCAATGCCGGCAGCGACCTCTCCAATCTCGGTCTGAAAGCCGAACTTGATGGCGATGAGTGGGTGCTCAATGGTCAAAAGATCTGGACTTCTGCCGGCCATCTGGCGACCCACATCTTCACCTTGGCGCGCACCGACCCCAGCGCGCCGAAGCACAAGGGAATCTCGTTCCTCCTGGTGGACATGCGCCAACCGGGAATCGAAGTTCGTCCCATCAAGATGATTTCCGGCGAGAGCGAATTCAACGAAGTGTTCTACACCGACGTGCGTGTTCCCAAGGAGAACGTGGTTGGCGGCGTGAACAACGGCTGGGCGGTTGCCATGGCGTTGCTCGGCTTCGAACGTGGCGAGGCGGCGGCAACGGGACCGATTCGCTACGAAGCGGAGTTCGACCGACTGGTTGCGTTGGCCACCGAGCGCGGAGTGGTGAATGATCCGCGGATTCGCCAGCGTCTTGCATGGTGTTATGCCAAGGTACAAATCATGAAGTACCTCGGTCGCCGCACACTCACCAAGTTTCTGGCGGGCCACCATCCCGGACCCGATGGCGCCATCTCCAAGTTGTATTGGAGTGAGTATCACAAGAAGTCCACCGAGCTCGCGCTCGACATTCTCGGTATGGAAGCGATGATTCCCGAGGGTCGAAAGCCGAGCACGGCATTCCAGACCGATGACGCCGGGGCACCGAACTCGTCGATGAGCTGGGCGATGACGTTCCTCAACGCTCGCGCAGGAACCATCTACGCAGGTTCTTCCCAGATTCAGCGCAACATCATCGGCGAGATGGTGCTCGGTCTACCGAAAGAGCCGAAGCCAGGCTGAGATCCCCGATGCCCGAGTCGATGTTTGTCTCGCTGGTGCGTCGTCCAAGTTTGTGGGTTACCGCGCTGGCGCAAGTGTTTCGCCTTGCGCCGAACGGGTGGTGGCGGCGAGCACCGTTCTTGCCGTTGCCAGACGAGCGCTACCTGCAGTTTCGGATGGAAACGCAGTACGGTGAGGCCATGCACCGCCCAAAAGGCAACGATGTGGTGACCTATTTGTCGTGGTGTCGCGCGTACCGGCGTGAGCTTCGCTCGCGCCGCCGGGATGAGTTGAGTAGAAGCAGAGCCAGGGCGTAGCCGAATGAGAAGCGCGCTCGTTCTCAACGCAACATTCGAGCCGCTCAGCGTGGTGTCCGCACGACGCGCCATCTGTCTGGTGCTCGCCGAGAAAGCAGAGATCGTCGAGGATGACGGCACCGAGGTGCGGGCGGCATCACTCGTGATGCGCTCGCCCCTCGTGATTCGACTCAACTATGTGGTTCGTGCGCCATTCCGACGTCGCACCGCGCTGTCGCGTCGCGCGGTGTTCGCCCGAGACGGCTACAAATGCCAGTACTGCGGGCGTCCGGCCGACTCCATCGATCATGTGGTGCCTCGTTCTCGTGGCGGCGAGCACGTGTGGGAAAACGTGGCGGCAGCGTGTCGTACGTGCAATCTGCACAAGCGTGACCGGACACCAAAAGAAGCAGGGATGATGTTGGCGAAGGTTCCGCACACGCCGCGTGACATGGCGTGGATCACCGTGTCGGTGGTCCGCGTGCCGGAGGCGTGGAAACAATATCTCTCCACAGCCTCGTGAGAGGGTCCGCCGGCGAGCTGCACGAGCGACCCATCGTTGCGGCAGCCAACGTGGAGATCCTGGAGATCACCCGACCCGCGGTGGTGCTTGGGAGCACGCAGTCGTTCGATGTAGTGAACATGTCGAGGGCAAGTGAACTCGGCTTCGACGTGGTGCGTCGACGAAGCGGTGGGGGTGTGGTGATCCTGCAGCCGGACGATCACGCGTGGATCGATGTCACCGTGCCGCGCGAACATCACTTGTGGAGCGACGATGTGGAGCACGCCAGTTGGTGGCTGGGCGAAGTCTGGTGTGACGTGTTGCGCGATCTCGATCCGGCCGGTGAGTGGCGCGTATGGCGAGACAAACTCGTGGCCAGCGCACCGGAACGCGTGGTGTGCTTTGCGTCGGTTGGTCCCGGTGAGGTGGTTCGCAGTGATCGCAAGGTGGTGGGGGTTTCTCAGCGCCGCACCAAGGACGCTGCACGCTTCCAATGCACGGTCTTCCGTTCGATCGATTTGGCGGCGTACACGTCGTTGTTGCGCGATGTCGTGCCTGCGGGCCTTGCAAACGCCTCCGGCATCGGTGATGCCTTGGCTGTCGTTGCACGGGCGGCCGCAACTCGGCTCGCCGCAGCGTTGGGCTAGGCGGACGCGTACATCCCGCCAGCTCGCACCTGACGGGCGTATGCGCCGTCTCGCGTCATGAGCTCGTGGTGGCTGCCTTGCTCGACGATTCGACCGTTCTCCAGTACCACGATGCGATCGGCGTTGGTGATCGTGGAGAGCCGATGCGCGATCACCACTGACGTGCGTCCGCGCATGGCCTCGTCGAGCGCCGCCTGCACCAAGGATTCGTTTTCGTTGTCGAGGTGGCTCGTTGCCTCATCGAGAATCATCACCACGGGGTTCTTCAGCAACAAGCGCGCGATTGCCAATCGTTGTTTCTCTCCACCCGAGAAGCGATATCCGCGTTCGCCCACCACCGTGCGATAGCCGTCGGGGAGAGCGGCAATGGTGTCGTGAATCCGCGCACCCTTGCATGCGGCAACGATGTCGTCGTGGGTGGCATCGGGGCGGGCGTACCGCAAGTTTGATTCGATGCTTTCGTGAAACAAGTGGGGGTCCTGGGACACCACGCCGATTGCCGCGTGGAGCGAGTCGATCGTGAGGTCGCGCACGTCGTTGCCATCCATTCGAATGGACCCGCTCGTCACGTCGTAGAGGCGCGGTATCAGCGCAGCCAAGGTGGACTTTCCGGATCCCGACGGGCCGACGATGGCCACCGTTTCGCCGGACTCGATGGTGAGCGTGACGTTGCTCAACACGTCGTGGTCGGGATCGCCCGTTGGAGCACCGGGCGCCTCGAGTGAGGGAATGGACACCTCCGCGGCTGGTGGATAGCGAAAGGTCACGTTGTCGAATTCGATATTTCCCCGTGGCCGAGTGAGGTCGTACGCACCGGCTCGGTCGACGATGGACGTCGGGGCGTCGAGCACTTCGAACACGCGGTCGAAGCTGACGAATGAAGTGAGCAGCTCCACTCGCGCGTTGCTCAATGCCGTGAGTGGCATGTACACCCGAGTGACCAGGGCCGCCAGCGCCACGAGCGTTCCAGAAGTGATGTCGCCGGAGACCACCAACTGGGCGCCGATGCCGTAGACGGCTACGGCACCGAGCGCACCCACCAAACCGAGGGCAACGAAGAACACCCGACCGTACATGGCCGCCAGGACGCCGGAGTCGCGCACCCCGGCAGCACGCCCTGAAAACGCATCCACTTCGTCACGATGACGCCCGAACAGTTTCACCAAGAGTGCGCCGGAAACGTTGAACCGCTCCTGCATCTGGGTGTTCATCTGTGCATTGAGGTCCATCTGTTTGGCGGCGATCGTTTGCAGGCGCTTGCCCACGCGACGCGCCGGAATGATGAAGGCGGGGAGTACCACGAGCGACAACACGGTGAGTCTCCACTCCAACGCCACCATGGCGGCCACCGTGGTGAGGAGGATGACGGCATTGCTCACGGCCGTGCCGAGCGTGGACGTCACCGCGCTCTGGGCTCCGATCACGTCGTTGTTGAGCCGGCTGATGAGCGAGCCCGTTTGGGTACGAGTGAAGAACGCGATGGGCATGCGTTGCACCTTGTTGAAGAGTGCGACGCGCAGGTCGTAAATCAAGCCTTCGCCCACGCGTGCGGATCCCCACCGCTGGACGATGGCCAGTGCTGCTTCCGCCAGGGCGGCAGCCACCGCAACGAGCGCCAGCCACCAGACCATGGCTCGGTTGCCGTCGGGAATGGCGGTATCGAGAATCGCGCGAAAGACGAAGGGTGGAACGATGGCCACCAACGCCGAGATCAAGATGGCGCCAAGAAAAATGCCGATGGTGGTCCGATAGGGCCCCGCAAACTGCCACACCCGACGCAGTGTTTCGCGCTCGAGTGACTTTCCCGCTACGGCGTCGGAGTGACGCGGCAGCAGGGAATGGGGGTGCATCTGCACCCCGTGACGATACCGATGACCGGGCTTCTGGGGTG
>JBBANV010000001.1:99050-114308 GCA_040401775.1 Ilumatobacteraceae bacterium | reverse complement strand
GGGAGGGGTGGGTGCTCGGTGGGGGTGTGATGGGGTGAGTGGGGTGAAATGGTTGACAGTGGGGGAAAGTGGGGGCTAGGGTTCGGGGCGGTGGGGAAACCCGCCACGGGATCCGAGCAATCGGATGGGAAGGGAGTCAGCGGAAGATGTTCGTTGGAGTACACGAACGACAACTCGATCCAAAGGGTCGTGTTGCATTGCCCGCCGCGTTCCGTCCGCGCCTCGAGCCCCGTTGTTATCTGCAGATGGGGGCGGACAAGTGCGTCGACATCCTCACTGCCGAAGCATTCGAAGACGTCGCCAAGGACATCATCGAAAAAGTTCGTCGCGGCGAGATGGATCGCACGCAGCAGCGCGCGCTTGCCGCCAGTGCAGTCGAAGTGGTGGTCGATGCCCAGGGCCGCATCAACATCGACGAAAAACTTCGCGCGTACGCCGGACTCACCCTCGACTCGCGTGTGGTGATCAGCGGCTCGTTCGACCGCTGCGAAATTTGGGACCCGACGCGTCACCAACGAGTCAGCGAAGCAGGTGCTGCGCAGATGGCGGGTGGGGCTTCATGAAGTTCAACAACGAACACGGAAAGGAGAACCGAGGCACACTTCGACGCGACCACTGGTCACGTTGAGGTTTCGCTCATCAGCAGTCTCCCGGTCAGCAAAGATGGACAGCCCCAACTCCGCCCGCTTCCGTCTTCGCCATCCGGGGAGAAATCCCGGAGGCAAATGTTGGCCGGGGGACTGCTGATGAGCGAGATCCACGATCCAGTGATGATCGCAGAGATCGTCGAACTGTTTGCGCCGATTCCCGACGGGGTGTTGCTCGATGCAACGCTCGGGATGGCAGGACACGCAACGGCGATTCTCCGGCGACATTCCGGTCTGCGCGTGGTGGGAATCGATCGAGACATGATGGCCATTCAGCACGCAGACACCGTAAAAGCGGCACTCGGTAACGCCGATGCAGACCGCTTCACTGCCGTGCACGCCCGGTTCGATCGCGCGACGGAAGTCCTCGAGAACCTGGGTATCTCACATTTGTCGGGCGCCCTCTTCGACCTCGGCGTGTCGTCGCCGCAACTCGATATCGCAGACCGTGGATTCTCCTACCGAAACGACGCACCTCTCGACATGCGCATGGATCGCAGCGAGAGCGTTTCGGCTTGGCACGTCGTGAACGAATACGACGCAGACACCATCGCCGACATCCTCCAGCGAAACGCCGACGAACGATTTGCGAAGCGAATCGCCGCCGCCATCGTCGCGGCTCGCCCCATCGCCACTACGTCGCAGTTGGCGGCCGTCGTCACCGCGGCGATTCCGGCGGCAACTCGTCGTACCGGCGGACATCCTGCCAAGCGCACGTTTCAGGCGATTCGTATCGAGGTGAACGCCGAATTGGACATCCTGCCAACCGCGCTGCGCGATGTGATGTCCATGATCGTGCCGCACGGTCGAATCGCCGTGTTGTCGTACCACAGTGGTGAAGACCGCATCGTGAAGAACGTCATGCGCGAAGCAGAAACGGATTCGTCGCGCCCCAACATCGCCACCCCATTTGCGCATCCGTCGCGCACGGCCCCCCGTGCGTGGCAAAAAGTGCGGGTGGCGAAACAACCGAGCCCCACCGAACAGCAGCGAAATCCGCGTGCCTCGTCGGCGCGTTTGCGGGCGATGGAGCGATGTGGGGTGGCCGCATGACATCCTCGGCAACCGCCCGCGCCCGCGCCAGGCGTCAGCTGCAGCCTTCGGGCGAGGTGGCAGTGCCGCAGATTCAGCCACGCAAGGAACCCGAATCCGGATCTCATCTGCGTGTGGTGCCGCAACCCGCGCGCCGACGCGGCAACGTGCCACGCGCGACCCTGGTGGTGTTCACATTGACGGTCTTCACCATTGCGGTGGTGGTGTTCCAGGCAACCATCGCCGAACAACAGCTTCGACTCGATGCACTCACCCAGGATCTTCGCCTGGCGGAATCGCACTACGACAACCTGCGTCAAGAACGCGCGGAATTGCTCTCGCCCAGTCGCTTGCGCGAAGAAGCAGTGATGATGGGTATGTATCAGGGCCTCAGTACCAAGTTCGTGGAAGTGCAGTCACAGGTGGTTGCCGAAGTCATGGCGAGCACGGCGAAAATGAATCCGCTCTTTGCCGAGCCGCCAGCTGGTGTGGCATCAGCCGGTGCGCTTGCACAGATGCAGCCCGTGGAAGTGGCGAATAGGCCATGAGCGACACCGCACCACTCCGACGACCGCGCACCGCCGGGACGTCCCGATCGCGTGCAGCACGCAACCTGCAACCTCGTCAGCGGGACGTGCACCACCGAGAAGCACGCTCCATGACCATGGGCGATTTCTTCGGTGCAATCTCCAGCTACGGCGTCACCAAGATGACCGACAACATTCATGCCGGCGACATGCGCAAGCGGATTTCCGCCATGTTCATGGTGATCTTCCTCGTGCTGTCACTGGTGTACTTGCGCGTATTCGTCCTGCAAACGGTGAAGGCATCGGAGTATCGCGAATTCAGCATCGAGCAGCGAACTCGATCGCGCGTCATCCCTGCAGAACGCGGAAGCATCTACGACCGTGATGGCGCGGAGCTGGCGATTCCGATTCCGACTCGAACGATCTTTGCCGATCCTCGCGAGGTGACCGACCCGATAACGACGGCTCGCGCACTGGCCATGGTGTTGCAACTCACCCCCGAAGACGAGAACGAACTGGCAATGCGATTGCAGAACAAGAACTCCAGCTTCAGCTACGTGGTTCGTCAAGTGGATTCGGCCATCGCTCAAGCAGTCGCAGATCTTGATCTTCCGGGTGTGGGTTCGTATCGCGAGAACGGTCGGGCGCTCACCACCGAAGGATTACGACCGCTCATTGGGCGCACCGATCTGGACGGAGTCGGAATCGGTGGAATCGAGTTGCAGTACAACGACGTGCTCACCGGGGTGAACGGGAAACTCAACCGTGAGGTCAATAGCCGAGGCCAGAGCATCGCCTCCGCCGACTCGGAATACGTCGCCCCCGTCAACGGTGGCGACTTGGTGACCACCATCCATCGCGCGTTGCAGTTCCAAGTGGACGGCATTCTGCAGCAACAAGTGGAGCGACTCATGGCGCGCAGTGGCACCGCAGTGGTGATGCACACGCAAACCGGCGAGATCTACGCGATGTCGAACGTGCGTCGAAATGAGGACGGCACGTACGGCAACATCGCCGGCAACATCGCCGCCGTCGAAGCACACGAGCCTGGGTCCGTGGCAAAGGTGTTCAGCGTGGCCGCCGCAATCGAGGAAGGTACGGTGACGCCCGAGTCGAGCTTCATCGTGCCCGGCAAGCAGGTGTTCAACGAGGGCACGGAGTGGGAGCAGGAGATCAAGGACGCCTATCCACACAAGACCGAACCGATGAGCGTTCGCAAGATCCTCGTCGACTCCTCGAACCTTGGAACGATTCAGATCTCGCAAACCCTGAGTGCCGAGCGGAATCGGCAGTGGCTGGCTGCGTTCGGCTTTGGTGAGAAGACCTCGCTGCAGTTCCCCGGGGAAACCAAGGGCTTGCTGAAACTCGCGCGCAACTGGGAGGGCACAGAGAAGTTCACGTATGCCTACGGATACGGATACGGGGCGACTGCGGTGCAGTTGGTGTCGGCAGTGAACGTCGTGGCAAATGACGGCGTGTACATCGGACCCAAACTCGTGTCGGCAACGGTCAACGATGCCGGTGTGAGCACTCCGACCCCCGATGCGCCAACTCGTCGGGTGCTCTCGAGCGCTACCGCAGCAACCATGCGATCGCTGATGACCGACGTGGTGTGTTACGGAACGGCGCAACTTGCCAAGATGCCCGGCCTCTCCGTTGCCGGAAAGACCGGCACCGGATACATCCGACAGGACAACGGCACCTATCTGAAGGATGACGGTTCGCGCGCCTACTTTGCCTCCTTCGTCGGCTTCCTACCGGCGAACAAGCCGCAGTTCACGGTGCTGGTGTCGATCGACGAACCGGATCCAAGTTCACGTGACCGCTTCGGTGGAACCGCTGCTGCTCCCGTGTTTGCTCGCATCGGTCAGGTCATCGTCAATGAACTGAGCCTGCGACCGGAGCCTGGCGATACGGGTTGTGTCGGCTCGCGTCCGGCCGAACTCGGACCGGGGCACTGAGCCGATGCTCACGCTGGGCGGAGTGCTCGCGCGAGTGGGGAAGCCCGGACTCGCAAACCCAGCTGCAGCGGGAACGTTCGCCGGCGTGCCTCCGATGCGGGTGGAAGGCGATGCGTCGGTCGAGATCACGGATGTCACCAACGACAGTCGCATGGTGCGGCACGGTTCCATCTTCTGTTGTGTACGCGGAGAACATTTCGATGGCCACGAGTTCGCGGCCGACGCCGTGCAGCAAGGTGCGTCAGCGTTGCTCGTGGACCACGCGCTGGGATCGATCACCGTTCCACAGATCATCGCCAGTGACACCCGTTCGGCGATGGGGCACCTGGCCGCCGCGTTCCACGATCACCCCAGCACCACCCTCACCGTCGTTGGTGTGACGGGCACGAACGGCAAGACCACCACGGCACACATGCTCGGTGCGATCATGTCGCAGTCGGGTCGACGCACGAACGTGTTCGGCACCCTGAGCGGCACACGCACGACACCGGAAGCCCCCGAGCTCCAGCGCACTCTTGCCAATGAGCGCGACGCTGGAACGCAAGCAGTGGTGATGGAGGTGTCATCCCACGCACTCGAGTTGCAACGAGTGGCCGGAATGCGGTTCGCCGCCGCAGTATTCACCAATCTCGGGCATGATCACCTCGACTTTCATCGCACGCACGACGCATACTTCGCGGCAAAAGCCAGTTTGTTCACCGGCAACTACACGAGCCGGGGTGTCGTCAATCGCGACGATATCTATGGACGCAAGATCGCCGATACCTCGAACATTGCGATTTCCATGTTCGGCTCCGGCGACGCAAGTGACGTGGTGATGGATGCCAACGGAAGCAGTTTCACCTGGAGAGGTGCACGAATTCACTGTGCCGTTGGGGGAGACTTCAATGTGCTCAATGCTCTGGCTGCTGCGACCACCGCTGCAGAGTTGGGAATCTCGATGGATCACATTGCCGCTGGTCTGGCGACGATGAGCCAGATACCGGGCCGATTCGAGAAGGTGCAGCATCCTGGTGACTTCCTCGTGTTGGTGGACTACGCACACACACCGGAGGCATTGCGCAACGTCATTGCTGCGGCGCGCGGACTCGTCGGAGATGGTTCGCGTTCTGGCGTCACCGTGGTGTTCGGTTGCGGCGGCGACCGTGATCCAAGCAAGCGTGCCGAAATGGGATCCGCTGCATGCGAAGCGGATCGCATCGTTGTGACGAGCGACAATCCTCGTCACGAATCACCCGAGGCAATCATCGACGCAATCGTGACGGGCATTCCTGATTCGCACCGTTCCAAGTTGGTGGTCGAAGTGGATCGTCGTCGTGCCATCGAGAAAGCATGTGCGTCGGCATCCGCCGGGGACGTGGTCGTGATTGCGGGTCGCGGTCACGAGAACATGCAGTCCGTCGCAGGCGCTGAGCTGGCGTTCAACGACGCGAACGTGGCGAGAGAAGTACTGGGGGTGCGGAAGTGATCGCGATTCTCATGGCCAGTGCCATCGCCATCGTGTTGTCGATTTCCTTTACTCGTGCACTGATGTGGTTCTTTGCGCGACTGGGCAAGGGTCAGCCGATTCTCGGAGCAGAGGACCGCGGTCCAACGCACCACATGCACAAGCAGGGCACTCCGACGATGGGCGGTATTGCAATCCTGCTGGCGGCATTCTTCGGATGGCTCATTCCTCATGCGCGAGAAGGCTTGGTGTTCTCCGACCAGGCCTTGTTCATGTGGCTCGCCATCGTCATCCTGGCTGTCATTGGATTTCTCGACGACTACCTGAAGGTTCGACGCCAACACAATCGCGGCATTTTCTGGAAGAAGAAGGGCTGGATCACCTTCGGCATCGTGGTGGCCTTGATGTGGCTGATGGCCGCGCAAACCGGAGTAAGTGAAACCATCTCATTCACCCGTGCCGAAGTTCCAGGTTGGGATGTGAGCACGCCGGTGTGGGTGATATGGACGGCGCTCATGGTGTGGGCGACCACCAATGCGGTGAACGTCACGGATGGTCTCGATGGACTCGCCGCAGGTTCTGCAATGTTCGGTTTCGGAGCCTTCGGACTCATCGCATACTTCGCGTTTCGAAATTCGGATATCTACTCGTCGATCGTGAACCCGCTCGACCTTGCGGTGCTGGCAGCGGCCATGGCGGGGGCGTGCGGCGGCTTCTTGTGGTGGAATGCAGCGCCTGCACGAATCATGATGGGTGATGTTGGCGCGCTCGGTATCGGTGCGGCTCTCGGTTTGTTGGCAGTCACCACGAATACGCACTTCTTGTTGCCGATCATCTGCGGTATCAACGTGATGGAAGCAGGTTCCGTCGCCATTCAGATGGGCGTGTTCAAGGCGAGTGGTCGAAAGAAGCGACTCTTCAAGATGTCGCCGATTCACCACCACTTCGAACTGTCGGGCTGGCCAGAGACCACCGTCATCATCCGGTTCTGGCTGCTTGCAGCACTCTGCGTTGCAGCCGGAGTGGCACTGTTCATCGCCGACTTCACCAACGAGATTCGTCTCATCGGGGATGCAGTGTTGTGACCACGCTCGTGTACGGACTCGCCGTCGCCGGACGCAGTACCGCACGCTTTCTCTCTTCGCGCGGTGAGCAGGTCGTGTTGGCTGACGATCGAGTCTCGGTTGAACATCGGGAGTTCGCAGAGTCCATCGGAGCAGAACTGCTCGAGGGCCCCGATGCGGCCATGGCGTGTGCGCGGCGAATGGGGGAGTTCGCGCAAGTTGCCCCGAGCCCGGGAATTCCGGAATCACACCCCGTGATTGCAAGCGCACTTCGCGCCAAAGTGGAGTTGGTATCGGAGATCGAGCTTGCGTATCGCCACGAACAAGCGAGCGGTTCGCCGCGGCCGATCGTTGCGATCACCGGCACCGATGGCAAGACCACCACCACCCTGATGGCTGCGGCAATGTTGTCGGCTTCGGGGCACAAGGCTGCGGCAGTCGGCAATACCGAAACTCCGTGGGTGGAGGTTCTCGACGAGCAACACACCGCCTATGCGGTGGAGTGTTCCAGTTTTCGTTTGCATTACACGCGTGATTTTCGTGCTCAGGCGGCAGCGTGGCTCAACCTCGCGCCCGATCACCTCGACTGGCATCGGGATCTGGATTCCTACCGGCATGCCAAGGAGCGAATCTGGGTGGCAGCACGCACCGGGGATGTGGCGGTTGCACCAGTTCGAGATCAGTCGATCGTTGCGAGCGCGCGCTCGACGGCCGCACGCGTGGTGACGTTCGGTCTCGACAACGCGGACTATCGCGTGGAGAATTCTGCGCTCGTCGGACCCAAGGGTCGCATCGTCGACGTGGGGCAGCTGGGACGTGCGCTTCCACACGATCTCACGAACGCACTGGCCGCTAGTGCGCTGGTGTTGGAGTCGGGTCTCGGCACGGTGGAGGGTGTTGCCAATGCGCTCGCGCGTTACCAACACGCTCCGCACCGCATCCAGTTCGTCGCCGAAGTCGACGGCGTGTCGTACTACAACGACAGCAAAGCCACCAGTCCGCATGCGGCACAGGCCGCCCTCACGTCGTTCGATCGCATCGTGCTCATCGCCGGCGGCAAGAACAAGGGACTCGATCTGTCGTCGATGGCAAGTCAGCCGAAGCGCATGCGTGCCGTGGTGGCCATCGGTCACTCCGCGGCATCGATCAACGCAGCGTTCTCCGGAATCTGCACCGTGGCAACGGCCCAGTCGATGGAGGAAGCGGTACGTGAAGCACAGCGTCTGGCCGAACCTGGTGACGTGGTCTTGTTGTCGCCGGGTTGCACCAGTTACGACTGGTACTCCAATTACGGGGAGCGCGGGGACGACTTTGCGCGTTGCGTAGAAGATCTCACGAAGGAGAACACGAAATGACAGCAGTAAACATGGATCCCTCCGGCGGCATCGCGATGCCATCGCTGCGTGAGCGTCGTCGTGCCGCACTGGCGGGTCGACGCCTGAGCGAATCTGCGGGCGTCGAGAGCGAACCCGGACGACTCTTCTACGGCATCCTCCTGGTGGTTGCCGTGCTCGTTTCGCTCGGCCTCGTGATGGTGCTCTCGGCGTCGTCGATCGTGTCCGTGAACAACGGTGGTTCTGCATTCACGATGTTCCTCAAGCAGTTGATGTGGGCATTCTTCGGTGTCATCGTTGCGGCAGGCACGTACCGCATGCCGTATCGCGCATGGCAACGACTCAACAAGCCGATGCTCGCGGTGGTGATCGGTTTGAATCTCCTGCCATTCACACCACTCGGCATCACGGTCAACGGGGCACGTGCATGGGTGGAGATGGGGCCGATTCGTTTTCAGCCGTCAGAGTTGCTCAAGTTTGCGCTCATCATTTATCTGACCAACAACCTGGGTCGCCGTCAGCGTGAACTCACCGACTTCAAACGCACCTTCCAACCTGCGGTCATTGCCTGGGTCGTTGCGGCGGGTATCGCGATGGCACAGAGCGACCTGGGTGCCGCCATCGTGTTGTCGGGAATCGCGTTCACGGTGCTGTACATGGCAGGCTGCCCGGTGCGCTGGATCGGTGCCACGGCATTCGGCGCGATGATCGCCGGCCTGGGCTACGTCCTCACGTCTGCCTCTCGCATGAGTCGATGGACGGCGTTCTTGGATATCGAAGGCAATCGGGAACACACCAGCTATCAGGTGTGGCAGTCGATGCTGAGCATCTCCAATGGCGGCACGTTGGGAGTGGGTCCGGGTGCCGGAACCAGCAAGTGGGGATACGTACCACTTGCGCACAGCGACTTCATCTTCACGGTGATTGCCGAAGAGTTCGGATTGGTGGGTTCCACACTGGTGATCGGCGGATTCTTCGCCCTCACGTTCCTCGGCTTCGTCGTTGCGATGCGTGCTCCGGATTACTCGGGCGCATTGCTTGCAGCCGGCATCACGGTGTGGTTCGCAGTGCAGGCCATGATCAACATCGGCGGTGTCGTCGGTGCAATGCCGGTAACTGGTTTGACGCTTCCACTCATTTCTTACGGTGGGAGTTCGCTGCTGATCACCCTGGGTGCTGCCGGCTTGCTGCTGAACATTGCGCGAAAGGTTTCCTAACTCCCGGCGCAACGGGCGCGCTGCGGTAGCGTTCTCTGCAGTCTTGTGACGACTACGAACACTCCTTCGTCGCCGAGAGTTTTTGCCGTCATTGCTGGCGGTGGGACTGCAGGCCACATCGTTCCGGCGCTGGCAATTGCCGAGCAGTTGGTGGATCGCGGTCGCTCTCCGCGTTCCATCGCGTTCGTGGCATCGCGTCGACCCAGTGATGAGCGCTTGCTTGCGGGTACCGATTACCCCCGCTTGTTCCTTGATGTGGATGGGTTGCAGCGCAGCCTCGCCCCCAAAGCGTTGTTGCGCTCGTTGTTGGCCCTTCCGAAGTTGATGATTGCCGCTGCTCGAGCCACCCGACAGTTTCGAGTCTGGCAACCACGTGTGGTGGTGAGCGTGGGGGGATTCGCCAGCGAACCAGCGGTGCGTGCCGCTGGAGCACTGGGAATTCCCGTGGTGGTGGTGAGCTACGACCAACATCCCGGCTTGGCAACGCGCCGACAGGCAAAGAAGGCAGCCGCCGTCGCCACGGCATTCGCCGGTTCCTCCTTGCCGGGGGCCAAGCACACCGGGGCTCCGGTGCGCAACAGTGTGCGACGTTTGTTGCGCAACTCGGCCGGAGACTCGAGCGCTCGTGCGAAAGCTGCCGGCTTGTTCGGTATCGACCCGGCACGCCGCATCATCGTGGTGATGGGTGGTTCACTCGGATCCCAGGTGGTGAACGAGGCGATCGAACGTTTCGTGGGCAGTCACTCGTCGCGTGGTGATCTTGCCGTATTGCACCTGGCAGGCGAGCGTTACATGTCGACTTCGATTGCTGCACCGGCAGGGGCAGCGCTCCACTACGTTCGTCGCGCCAGTCACGACACCATGGCGGATGTGTGGCAAATTGCCGACATCACCGTGTGCCGCGCCGGAGCCAGCACCATCGCCGAACTCGTGACCGTCGGTTCGGCGGCCATCGTCATTCCATGGGCGCGAGCTGCGGATGATCATCAGCGAATCAATGCGCGATGGCTGAGCGACAATGGAGCCGCGATGATGATCGAGGAAGACGAGCTTGCCTCGGCATTCGACCGTCAACTACTCAAGATGATCGATGATGCAGTCGTGCGCGAACGGCTGGCGGCAAAGTCGTATGCGTTGGGTGCACTCAACCGATCGTCTGCCATAGGTTCACTCATCGAGTCGGTTGCACGTTGAACGATCCTCGCCGAGTTCACATCGTGGGTGTCGGTGGTCCTGGTACGAGCGCGATCGCCATCATCCTCGCTGAGATGGGCCTGAGCGTTTCGGGCAGCGACATGCGCGAGTCGCCGGTGGTCGAACGACTGCGTTCGTTGGGTGTCACGGTGAACGTTCCGCACGATCCGTCGGTGGTGGCGGGTTGCGACGTCGTGACGTACTCGGCGGCCGTGAAGGCATCGAACAGCGAGTTGCAAGCTGCCAGCGCGGCCGGAATCACGGTGTGGACACGAGCCAACACACTTGCGTGGATCGCGCGCCAGAGTCGAACCATCGCGGTTGCCGGCACGCACGGCAAGACCACGACGACGACCCTGCTCACGCTGATCCTGCGGGAGGCGGGGAAGGATCCCGGTTATCTCATCGGTGCGGACGTTCCGCAGCTTGCGCAGAGTGCACACTGGGGTGAGGAGTTGTTCGTGGTGGAAGCCGACGAGAGCGACTCCAGCCATCGGGCCATCGCGCCGCAGGCAACCATCCTCACCAACGTGGACGTCGACCACCTGGATGAGCACGGTTCCTTCGAGGGCATCGTGAACTCCTTCGACGAGTACCTCGCTGCGGTTTCCGGACCCAAAGTGGTGTGCGGAGACGACCCGCATGCGGTCGGACTGGCGCGAAGGCATCGGGCACGTACCTATGGATTGAACGCCGCTGATGGTGGATCGTTGGACGTTCGTGCAACCGATGTGCGATTTTCCGATGGCACAGTGACGTTCCTGGCGAACACGCCGTGGGGTAACGCCGAGGTGCGAGTACCCCTGCGTGGTGAGCACAACGTGCGCAATTGTCTGGCAGCGATTGCCATGGCGGGTGAACTCGGGGTGACACCGGACGCCGCGTCGCGCGCGCTGCGCGATTTTCGTGGGGTGGGGCGACGTTTCGACGTGCGTGCGGTCGACGCCGGTGCCACGTTCGTCGACGATTACGCCCACCTTCCGGCGGAGATTTCCGCCGTATTGGCGGGAATCCGCGCCGAGCAGTCTTCGTGGAAACGGGTGATTGCAGTGTTCCAACCGAATCGGTTCAACCGAATGGCGGTGTTGTCGGACTCGTATCGCGACGCCTTCGTGGATGCCGACGTCGTGGTCATCACCGACATTTATGCATCGGGAACCGACCGAATCGAGGGCGTGACGGGCATGCTCGTGGTCGACGCGGTGCGCACGGCCCACCCCAGGCAACGTGTGGAATGGCACGCCACGAGAAGCACCTTGGTGGAATTCATTGCCAACGAGGTCGGCGAGGGCGATCTGTGTATCTCCATGGGTTGTGGCGACATCGAGACATTCCCCGATGAGGTAGTGGCTCGTCGGCGAGAATTGTCTCGTGCCAACTGACGACACCGATACGTTCGCTCGCCAGCGGCGGGCATTGGATCGACTCGGAATCTTGCTCGGGCCTCGCGTGCGACGCGATGTCTCGTTGGCGCAATACACCACCTACAAGGTTGGTGGGCCGGCGAGTCTCTTCATGACGGCGCGGTCCATCGACGATTTGCACGCAGTGAGCAATGCGCTACGCGAGCAGAAGGTGCCCATCCTCGTGATTGGTCGTGGCAGCAACCTCCTGGTGTCGGATGACGGGTTCGAGGGTCTCGTGATCGTGCTCGGAGAATTCGCCGAGGAGATCACCTGGCCACAACGGCCTGCAGTGCCACGCGTGGTGGCGGGCGGCGCGGTCCCGTTGCCGGTGCTGGCGCGTCAGAGTGCGGCGCGCGGTTTGACGGGATTCGAGTGGGGTGTTGGCGTCCCGGGTTCCGTTGGTGGGGCGGTGCGAATGAATGCCGGAGGTCACGGCTCCGACATCGCGTCGAGCATCGAGAGCGCGAAGGTGTTTCATCTCGGCAAAGGAATCGTGGCCAACGTGAAGGCGAGCGACCTCGGGCTGCGTTTTCGGGGGAGCGACCTACAGCCGTATCACGTGGTGTTGTCGGCCTCGTTCGCCCTGAGTTGGGGTGACCAAGCTGCCAGCGAAACGGAGATGGCAGAGATCGTTCGTTGGCGTCGGGAGCATCAGCCGGGTGGCCACAATGCGGGCTCGGTGTTCGTGAATCCAGAGCCGGGAGGCGGCTCGGCTGGGGCGATCATCGATCGATTGGGTCTGCGCGGTTTGCGAATCGGAACTGCGGAGGTGTCGGAGAAGCACGCCAACTTCATTCAATGCGATCCCGACGGCAGCGCTTACGACGTGGCAGAACTCATGGCCGAGGTGCGTTCGCGCGTCTACGACGAATTGGGTATCGATCTGCGCAGCGAGGTGCGACTCGTTGGTTTCGATACCGAAACCGCCCAGGATGCCGGCGCACAAGTTGGTGGAGCATTCGACGGCGCCGATACCACGGCACGATCGGTCACACCATTGGATGCACTGTTCGGTCCACTCGTCGGAGACGACACCTTGAGCGCGGTGACGATGGCGCCACCACTACCGCCCGAGGCCATCGCGGAATTGCAGGAGCTGTTCGAAGGCACGGATGCCATCGAGAACACCGACGAAACACCGCGTGACGAATCGTTCGACTCCGCCGAGTCATCCGATGAAGCGTCGCACAATTCCTCGGGCGACACTCCAGTTGCAGACGTGGTCGATATCTCGACGGCTGTGCAGTTGCGAACTGCCAACGACACCGCGGCTGGCGTGCCGGTGGTGATCGACGACTCCGAACATCTCTTGCCGCACGAGCGCACCGAGGGGTCGGCATCGCTCACGTTGGATCCGACGAGCCCGTTCGCCAATGAGGGCGCAACGTTCGGTGACGCATCACTTGCCGATGTGATCGTCGACGATCGCATCGGGCGCCGCGAATGGTGGAGGCGACTGGCGCCGAAGCGGGTATCACCGCTTGCCGGGTTCGGGATGTTGATCGGTGTCTTTGCCCTCACCCTCGTGGTCCTGGCATCGCCGCTCTTTGCGGTTCGGCGAATCGAGGTGACCGGAGTGACCTACGCCGATCCAACATTGTTGGAGAGTGTCAGCGACTCGTTGCGCGGTGCCAGCGTTTTCACGGCGGATTTGGATGGTGCGAAACGACGCCTCGAAGGTGATCCCTGGATTGCCCGTGCGCGATTGTCGTGGTACCTGCCGAACCGTGTCACCATCGAAGTCGACGAACGAGTCGCAGTGGCCTGGTTCGTTGGCGTGGACAATCGGGCACGCGTTCTGGACTTCGAGGGTCGAGTGCTTGCGGTGTTGGACGGCCAGCCAACACAATTCATGAAGATCGAGGGTGTCGGTCCCAACTTGCCGCCAGGCACCGTGCCATCACTGGTGTATCAGGCGGCAGCCCAGTTGGCCGTGTCGCTTCCGGAGTCCTTGGCCCCGAAGGTGAAGCACCTCACCGTGAGTGGACCCGAGTCGCTGGGGTTCACGCTCAAGTCCGGCACCGTGGTGACGCTCGGTGCGCCCACCGACATCCGCAACAAACTCATCAGCGTGGTGACGGTCCTCAACCAGCAGAACGTGGAGTTCATCGCCGGCATCGATGTGTCCGCTGGACAGCCAGTCGTGCAAAACGGCTAGTGTGCCTGTAGTAAAGGTTGAGCCTCATGCTCAACTTGGGAGTGAGACACAACATGCCAAGCAACTCGCAAAACACGCCAATTGCAGTCATCAAGGTGGTCGGCATTGGTGGTGGTGGCGTCAACGCCGTCAACCGAATGATCGATGCCGGACTGCGTGGAGTCGACTTCGTTGCAATCAACACCGACGCCCAGGCGCTCATCATGAGCGACGCGAGCTACAAGATCGACATCGGTCGCGAGTTGACTCGTGGTCTTGGTGCGGGTAGCGATCCGGAAGTTGGTCGCGAGGCCGCAGAAGCCCACCGTGACGAAATTCAGGAACACCTCGCGGGTGCAGACATGGTGTTCATCACCGCCGGAGAAGGTGGCGGAACCGGTACCGGCGCTGCACCGGTTGTTGCAGAAATCGCCAAAGCCGAAGGTGCGCTCACCATCGGCATCGTGACTCGTCCCTTCAACTTCGAAGGCCGTCGTCGTTCGGTGCAAGCGGATCAGGGCATTGCAAAGTTGAAGGACAAGGTGGACACCTTGATCGTCATCCCCAACGAGAAGCTCCTGTCGATTGCCACCGACAAGACCACCTTGTTGGATGCGTTCAAGAAGGCCGACGAGGTGCTCATGCAGGGTGTTTCCGGCATCACCGGAATCATCACCACTCCGGGTCTCATCAACACCGACTTCGCGGACGTCAAGACCATCCTGGCCAACGCCGGTTCATCGTTGATGGGTATCGGCGTGGCGAGCGGCGACAAGCGTGCAGCCAATGCCGCAATCGCCGCCATCACTTCGCCGATGCTCGAGGCAGCCATCGAGGGTGCTCGTGGCATTCTTTTGAACGTGGCGGGACCTTCCGACATGAGCCTCTTCGAGCTGAACGAAGCAGCCGAGACGGTGCAGCGCGTTGCTCATCAGGATGCAAACATCATCCTGGGAACGGTCATCGACGACGACCTCGGCGACGAAGTTCGAGTCACCGTCATTGCATCCGGCTTCGAGCGATGGGATGCCGGCGCTGGTCGAATCGGGAATCGCGTCGACTCCACGTCCACACGCGGTGATGCTCGTCCGGAGGCCGGCAAGGGCAGCTCGCGCTTGCGCGAGATCTTCGGTACCGACGATTCCGACGACGACGATCTCGACGTCCCCGACTTTCTGAAGTAACCGCACCTCTTTGGACGAGTCGGCAGTCGCGCAACGACTGGCGAAACTTCGTCAGTTGGTGGACTCCGGCGCCACACGTGGTCCCGTTGCCATCTGCGCGGTGACGAA
>JBBANV010000001.1:82134-98950 GCA_040401775.1 Ilumatobacteraceae bacterium | reverse complement strand
TCCGACAAGGGTGGCTGTTCGGCACAGGAGGCGCCCGGTCTCGTGGAGCAGGCGCAACGATTGGGCCTCGTGGTCGATGGGCTCATGACGGTGGGGCCGACCGATGAGGATCCCCAGCGAACGCGGGGCGCATTTGCCTCGGTACGTTCGTTGGCCGACCGATTGAGCCTTGTCGGCTGCTCGATGGGGATGTCCGGCGATCTCGAGATTGCCCTCGCGGAAGGCAGCACCATGGTGCGCGTGGGCACGGCGCTGTTCGGTGAGCGTCCGTCGGCAGCACGCAACCCTGAGGTAATCTGAGCGACATGTCAATGTTCCGTCGGGCAATGGATTATCTGGGTCTCGGGGCCGACGAGGTGTACGACGACAGCGATCAGTCGGTGCGTGCTCGTCGTCCGGTGCGCGGTCGCACAGAGCCCATCGACGACGTGTACGACGATGAAGAGCTCGACGATGACGACTACGAGGAAGCGGCGCCACCACCGCGTCGAACCCGCGTGCGAGATGATTCCGGTGTCACGGTTCGCGGTCCGGTCGGGCAGCCACAAAAGAACGTGAAGCCACTCGATGCGGCCACGGTCGAGCCCGTCACGCTCAAGCCAACGAGTTACGGTCACTGCAAGGAAATCGCGGAACGATTCAAGAGTGGACAACCGGTCATCATGAACATGATTGCCACCGATCCCGAAGAGGGTCGTCGCATCATCGACTTCGTATCCGGTTTGGCGTTCGGTCTCAACGGCTCACTCGAGCGTGTCTCGCGCGGCGTCTTTCGCATCACCCCCAACGGTGTGCGGATTCCACGCGATTAGTCGGCGAGTACATCACCCCATCGCCGTGTTGAATGGAGGAGGAACCCACCCATGATTTCCCAACTCATCTCCTTGTACACCTTCGTGATCTTCGTTCGTATCATCCTGAGTTGGTTCCCGAACTCGAGCGGTGGAGCGTTATCGCAGGTGAACCGTGTGCTCTTCCAGATCACCGAGCCCGTTCTTGGTCCTGCGCGTCGCATCATTCCCAGCATCGGACCACTCGACATCTCGCCCATCGTGGTGGTGTTCGCACTCGGCTTCGTGCAGCGAATGCTGGTTTCCGCGGGTTTGTGAGCAGCCCCGTCTGATGGCTGGCTCGTATCCGCAGGTTGCTGCCCAGCCGAATCTTCCCGAAATGGAAGAGCGCATTCTTGCGTTCTGGGAGGCCGACAAGACCTTCGATGCTTCGGTAGAGCAGCACCCGCGCACCTCCGATGCGACGGCTCGAACGGCGGGTGCCGTCGATGCAGAATTCGTGTTCTACGACGGGCCACCATTCGCCAACGGCCTGCCGCACTACGGACACTTGTTGACCGGCTTCGTAAAGGATGCAGTTCCGCGATATCGAACGATGAGCGGCAAGCGGGTGGAGCGACGCTTCGGCTGGGACTGTCACGGCTTGCCCGCGGAGGCAGAAGCCGAGCGGCAGCTCGGCATCTCGGGTCGACAAGCCATCACCGACTTCGGCATTGAGAAGTTCAACGACCACTGTCGCACGTCGGTGCTGCAGTACACCAGCGACTGGCGTCGCTACGTCACGCGACAAGCGCGCTGGGTCGACTTCGACAACGACTACAAGACGCTCGACTTGTCCTACATGGAAAGCGTCATGTGGGCGTTCAAGACGCTGTGGGACAAGGGACTCATCTACGAGGGCTTCCGGGTGCTGCCGTACTCGTGGGTGTTGGAGACACCGCTGTCGAATTCCGAAACGCGCATGGACGACACCTACAAGATGGTCCAAGACCCTGCACTCACCGTTGGCTTCACGCTCGAAACGGGTGAGCGTCTGTTGGCGTGGACCACCACGCCATGGACATTGCCCTCGAACCTTGCGCTCGCCGTTGGTGCGGATGTGGAGTACGGCGTCTATGAGCTGAACGGAATCCGTTACGTCATGGCCGTCGCGCGTCGCGAGGCCTACGAGCGGGAACTCGCCGGCGCCGAACACGTCGGTACGTTGCGTGGAAGCGAACTCGTCGGACGTCGCTACACGCCGTTGCTCCCGTACTTCTCGGATCGCGCAAGCGGTACCAATGGTGCCGACGCCTTTCGTGTGCTTGCCGGCGACTTCGTCACCACCGAAGATGGCACCGGTGTGGTGCACATTGCGCCGGGTTTCGGTGAGGACGACCAGCGGATCTGCGCCGACGCTGGAATCGAGTTGGTGGTGCCCGTCGACTCCCGCGGACGATTCACCAGTGAGGTGCACGATTTCGCGGGACTGCAGGTGTTCGAAGCCAATCCGCTCATCATCAAGAAACTGAAGGAGCAGGGCGTGGTGTTGCGCCACGAAACCTACGACCACTCGTATCCGCACTGTTGGCGTACGGGAACACCGTTGATCTATCGCGCGGTGAGTTCATGGTTCGTGAACGTCACGGCAATCAAGGAGCGCATGGTGGCTCTCAATCAACAGATCACCTGGGTGCCCGACCACATTCGCGATGGAAGTTTCGGCAAGTGGTTGGAAAACGCCCGCGACTGGACGATCAGCCGAAATCGTTTCTGGGGATCGCCCATTCCGGTGTGGCGAAGCGACAATCCCGAGATTCCTCGAATCGACGTGTACGGCAGCATCGCCGAGCTGGAGCGCGACTTCGGGGTGAAGGTGGGGGAGCTGCACCGCCCCGTGGTGGACGACCTCGTTCGACCGAACCCCGACGATCCGAGCGGCAAATCGATGATGCGACGCGTTCCGGAAGTGCTCGACTGCTGGTTCGAGAGCGGTTCGATGCCCTTTGCCCAGGTGCATTACCCGTTCGAGAACCGCGAATGGTTCGAGAGTCATTACCCCGGCGACTTCATCGTGGAGTACATCGGCCAAACGCGCGGCTGGTTCTACACGTTGCACGTCCTCGCGACGGCGCTCTTTGATCGACCGGCGTTCAAGAGTTGTGTCAGCCATGGCATCGTGCTCGGCGATGACGGACAGAAGATGTCCAAGAGTTTGCGCAACTACCCCGATCCGATGAAGGTGTTCGACACCTACGGCGCCGACGCCATGCGTTGGTACTTGTTGTCGTCGTCCATCCTGCGCGGTGCCGACTTTTCGGTTACCGAAACCGGAATACGCGACACCGTGCGACAGAACATCCTGCCGCTGTGGAACTCGTGGTACTTCTTGTCGCTGTATGCGAATGCCGCCAACACCCGGGGTGAGTTCGACACGTCGAGCGACAACGTCCTCGACAGGTACATCGTGGCAAAGTGCCGCAGCCTGGTGGCGTCGACCACGGGAGCTTTCGAACGAAACGACCTGTTCGATGCCTGCGCCCAAGTGCGTGACTTCGTGGATGTGCTCACCAATTGGTACATCCGCCGCAGCCGCGATCGCTTCTGGGATGGCGACCAGTCGGCCATCAACACGTTGCACAGTGTGCTCACCATCGTGTGTCGAGTTGCTGCACCACTGTTGCCGCTCACCTCGGAGGAGATATATCGCGGTCTCACCGGTGAGCGCAGTGTGCATCTCACCGACTGGCCCACCATCGATGGGCTCGCTGCTGCCGACGACTTGGTGGTGGCGATGGACCTCGCTCGTGACGTGTGTTCATCGACGTTGTCGTTGCGCAAGGCACACCAGCTGCGTGTGCGCCAGCCGTTGGCCTCCCTGGTGGTTGCAAGCTCGCGTGCTGCGGCTCTCGACGGTTTCGTCGATGTCATCAAGGACGAGGTGAACGTACGCACCGTGGTACTGAGTGCCGATGTCGACGAGCATGCGCGCCGCGAGTTGGTGGTAACTCCTGCTGCACTGGGTCCGCGACTCGGGCCCGACACGCAAAAAGTCATTCGCGCGGTCAAGCAGGGCGATTGGAAGATGACCGGTGGCACCGTGGTGGCCGGTGGTGTCGAGTTGCGCGACGGAGAGTATTCGCTCATGTTGGTTGCCACCGGTGCCGGCGACCGTGGGAGCACCGCACTTGCGGACGGCTCGGGCATCGTGGTGCTCGACTTGGCCGTTGACGATGATTTGCGTCAGGAAGGTGTTGCACGCGACGTGATCCGACTCGTGCAACAGGCTCGTCGCGATGCCGGGTTGCACGTGTCCGATCGCATTCGTCTCACCCTCGGTGTACCCGAACAGGTTGCTGCTGCAGTGCGAGTGCATGAACGGATGGTGGCAACGGAGACCCTGGCACGGGAGGTCCGATTCGTGGCACTGGGTGGAGCCGACGCGGCACCCACCACCACGTTGGATGACATACCACTGCATGTGGGGGTAGAGCGGCTACCCTGACGGGGTCATGAATGCAGCCGCCAGGCGCAAGGTAGCCCAGAAGAAACGGATTGCTGCGAAGAAGAAAGCCGCAGCCAAGAAGGCTGCTCTACGAAAGCAAGCCGCAGCCAAAAAGGCCGCCCTACAGAAGCAGGCGGCAGCCAAGCGCCGCAAGCTCGAAGAACTCCGTCGCCGCAAGGCCAAGCGGTTGATGGAAGACAAACGACGAAAGGCCAAGAAAGCCATGGAAGAAAAGCGCCGCAAGGCCAAGAAAGCCATGGAAGAAAAGCGCCGCAAGGCCAAGAAGGCTCTCGAAGAGAAGCGCCGCAAGCAGGCCAAGCAGAAGGCTGATGCAATGCGCCGCCAAGCCGCAGCCAAGAAGAAGGCCGAGGAGAAGAAGCGCAAACAGGCGCGACTCTTGGCCGAACGTGAACGCAAACAACAGCGCATCGCTGCCGAACGCGAACGAAAGCGAATCGCCCGCGAAAAGCTGGCCGAACGCAAGCGCATCGCCAAGGAAAAACTCGCCGAGAAGCGTCGACGTGACTTGGAGCGTCAGGTGCTCATCGAGGAACGCAAGCGCGAACAGGCTCGCAAGCGAGCGGCGATCGAAGAAGAGCGTCGCGAAAAGCAGCGCGAGCGCGACAAGATCACCAAGGCCAAAGAGGCCGAGCGAATGGCGCGCGAGGCCGAGCGAGCAAGAATTCGCGCGCTGCGCGACGAGGAAGAAGCGCGCATCCGTGCGCAGCAAGAAAAGGCGATGGCGAAGCCGGTCAAGCCGCCAATCACCAAGCTGGACCCGATTGATGGCATCACTCCAACCAAGGAGTTCGACATCGCGTTCTTGAAGGCACAGAAGGCGTTGTTGCTCGAAAAGCGTGTGGAGTTGGTGGGTCAGGCCAAACGACTCACTCAAGAGGCCCAAGAGATCGTTGCCAACCAAGAGATGGGTGACGTCGACTTCGGCGAAGAGGGCGGCGAAGGTGACACCATGGTGGTGGAGCGCGAGCGCGATCTCATCCTCTCCGACCAGGCACTCGCCGAAGTGGAAGCAATCGATGCCGCACTGAAGCGGATGGAAATCGGAGAATACGGCTACTCGTCGTATTCCGGTTTGCCGATTCCGCGCGAACGTCTTGAAGTGTTGCCGTGGGCCACCGAGCTCGTCACTGAACGTGCTGGCGGTCTGGGCAGTAGATGAGCCGCGAGGCGACACGACGACTCTGGATACTCATCGCCAGCATTGTCGTCGCGGATCAGCTCACCAAGCACTGGGCGCTGAATCGCCTGTCGGGTGATCGCACCATCGACCTCGTAGGTTCGCTGCGCTTCAATCTGGCGTTCAACAAAGGCATGGCGTTCTCACAGGCGACGGGCGCCGGGCCGGTCATCGGAGCGTTGGGGTTCGTCATCGTCATCGTGATCGTGTTGTGGCTGCGTCGTTCGGCAACCGGCGTGGCGGCAGTTGCGGCGGGGATGATCGTGGGTGGTGCCATAGGCAACCTGATCGACCGACTGTTCCGAGGTGAGGCATGGTTGCGTGGTGCCGTGGTGGATTTCATCGACTTGCAGTGGTTTCCCATCTTCAACATCGCCGACTCGGCAATCTCCGTCGGTGCGGTGTTGATGATCCTGGCGTCGTTCCGCAAGCCTGCGGTGCCCGAATCATGAGCGACGACACGACCGGCATCGCACGACGTATCGCGGAGACCATTCCGGCCTCGCTCGCGGGCGTGCGAATCGATCGGGTGGTGTCGCTCATTGCCGACATCAGCCGCAATGCCGCTGCCATGCTGATCGAAGCGGGTGGAGTGTCGGTCGACGGATCCGTCGTCAGTTCCGGCAAGGAGAAGATGATCGAGGGGCAGTCCATCGTCATCGATGTTGCTCAAGCCAAGGGTCCGGAACTGCCTGCCGCGGATACCACCAAGGCGATGGATGTGGTGTACGTCGACGACGACGTCATCGTGGTGAACAAGGAAGCAGGAGTGGTCGTGCATCCGGGTGCAGGCAACCAGTCCGGAACGATGGTGAATTTCCTCCTTGCCGGTTATCCGGACATCGCCGGAGTCGGAGACCCGATGCGACCGGGTTTGGTGCATCGCCTCGACGCGGGAACCACCGGACTGATCGTGGTGGCTCGAACAGAGCAGGCCTACGAATCGTTGGTGGAGCAACTGTCTTCACGAAGCGTCACGCGCGTGTACTCCGTGTTGGTATGGGGGAATCCCATTTCGCTCAATGGCGTGATCGATGCGCCGATCGGTCGCGATCAGCGCGATCCAACGCGGATGGCAGTCGTGGTCGATGGTCGTGCCTCGCGCACGCACTATGCCGTGCAGCAATCGTTTCATGATCCCAAGGACGCAGCCCTCGTGGAGTGTCGTTTGGAAACGGGCAGGACCCACCAGATTCGTGTCCATCTCGCATCGATCGGCCACCCCGTGGTGGGTGATGCAACGTACGGGGGTGTTCGGGCCGGACTACGTGCCGGTCGACCCATGCTGCACGCCAAAGAGTTGGCGTTCGATCATCCGCGCACGGGCGAGCGTCGTACGTTCACCACGCCGATCCCGCAGGACTTCTCGGCGCTGCTTGCGATCTTGTCGTAGCCGACGGATCCACTCGGTGGCGCGCGAAGCCGTAGTCGACGGCGCGCGAAGCTAGCGGCGGCGTGTCGTCGATTTGCGAGTGTCTTCGTCGGGCCACGGCGACTCGCCCCGTGCAGCTGCGAGCACCCCGCCGAGTGTGAACTTGGCCAAGTGGTCGCGCATATGTTCGCCAACGGAGTGCCAGATGGCAAGGAGAACGCACTGTCCCTCGTGGTCACAGGCACCATCACGATGTGGTTCGCCGAAGTCACCAAGGGAGATGGGGCCGTCCACGGCGGAAAGGATCTCCGACAACAAGATCTTGTCCGGTTGACGCGCCAGGGTGTAGCCACCGCCAACACCTCGCTTCGAGTTCACTAGTCCTGCACCCTTGAGTGCCAACAGAATCTGCTCCAAGTAGGGCTGCGGAAGCGCCGTGCGGGTGGCGATGTCGCGAACGGAGATGGGTCCGGGCTCGTCGGCGTGGAGGGCAAGTGACAACATCGCGCGACACGCATAGTCGCCCCGCGTCGATACCCGCACGCTTCCATCGTAAACGCACGACGTGGGCATGGGGCGTGCAGGCGCGGCACCAGTCATGCACGATGCTTGTGCGGTGTGACATCACGGTTCGACATCGCGGTATGAGGTTTCGACGCTTGACTAGTAAGGAAGATGTCTGGCGCAGAGCGCACACCGCACGCCCAGCGCGCTCCTCGCATCGTTGATGCCGAGCCACGGTGCCCGGACTATCAGGGCGCGTGCATCACCAACATCGTGCCTGCGTTGCTCGGCCCGGGTGGCACCGACGCATTGCCGGACTTCTTTCCACCCATCGCCCGCGGCGCTCGTCAGGTGGTGTTGCTGGTGGTGGATGGACTCGGTTGGCATCAGTTGCAGGATCGCATCGCCAGCGTTCCCGCACACGTCACCACCTTGGCGTCGATGCAGGGTTCGTCAATCACCACCATCGCTCCGACCACGACGGTGACGGCGCTTACCTCCATTGCAACGGGTGCGGCGCCAGGGGAGCACGGACTCGTCGGTTATCGCATCGATTTCGCCGGGCGTGTGGTGCAGATGCTGCGCTGGGCGGACGATCGGGGCGATGTTCGCCGACGTCTCATGCCGCGTGACGTGCAGCCGTGTCCACCATTCCTCGGTGCGTCGGTGCCGGTGCTGTCGAAAGCCGAGTTCGATGGCACCGCGTTCACCGAGTCGCACTTGCGCGATCAACGGATGTTCAGCTGGCGGGCGGCATCCAGCATGGTGGTCGACGTACGCGACTTGTTGGCACGAGGAGAGAGGTTCGTGTACTGCTACTACGACGGCATCGACAAGATCGCACACGAGCGCGGATTCGGGGATCACTACGACGCCGAACTTCTCACGGTGGATCGCATGATCGCCGACATCGCATCCGTACTTCCACGCGACGCAGTGTTGCTCATTACCGCCGATCACGGTCAGGTCATGGTGGGTGAGCACACGATGACCCTGGCTCCGGACGTGACGCGTCATCTCTCGCACCAGTCCGGCGAGGGTCGCTTTCGCTGGTTGCACGTCAACAATGGTCGAATCGACGATGTGGTGACGGCCGCCAAGCATCATCATGGCGATGTGGCGTGGGTCATGACGCGCGACGAAATGATCGAACGGGGGTACTTCGGTCGTCGTGTCAACGACGTGGTTCGACGACGCTTCGGCGATGTGGCCGTGATGGCCAAGCATGAGGTGAGTTTCGACGACCCTGCCGACAAGACCTACTTCCAGCTGCAGTGTCGTCATGGGTCACTCACGTCGGCAGAGGTTGATGTGCCGTTGTTGGCGCTCGGCGCACGCTGATAGAACTAACCCATCATGAGCGAGACCACCCCCGAACGTGGCGAGTTGTTGAATGGTCTGACCGCATTGAATGCAGTCGGTGATGCAGACGTCAACGGTGATGCCAGCGCCAACGGTGACGAAACCGTGCAGGAGCCGGCCAAGGTCATGCGAATCGGATCCATGATCAAGGGTTTGCTCGAAGAGGTTCGTCAGATGCAACTGGACTTGCCGAGTCGCGAGCGTCTCGCGGAGATTTACGAGCGTTCAATCGTGGAGATAGCGGATGCAATCTCGCCGGACCTTCGCGAGGAACTGCGAACGCTGGCGCTTCCCTTCAAGGAAGGTGACGTGCCCAGCGATGCAGAACTTCGCGTTGCCAAGGCGCAACTCGTGGGTTGGCTCGAGGGCCTCTTCCATGGCATCCAGGCGACGTTGTTCGCTCAGCAGTTGGCAGCGCGTCAGCAACTCGAACAGATGCGTCAGCTGCCTGCATCGGGCGACTCCGTGCCGGAGCGACCCGGCACGTACATTTAGCCGCCGCACGCCCACTTTCGGTCGCTTTGCGCCGAAAATCTTCAGTCGCTCCGTGCGAGAGAGGTCACTGGTACTCTCGGCTTTCCTGCGATGGCCTCTTCGTTCACACACCTGCACGTACACACCGAGTTCTCGATGCTCGATGGGGCAGCTCGCGTCGATGAGTTGATCGAACGTGCCGTCAGCGACGGTCAGCCGGCGATTGGCATCACCGATCACGGCAACATGTACGGGGTCCTCGAGTTTTACCAAACGTGTCGAAGTGCGGGAATCAATCCGATCATCGGCACCGAGGCGTACATGGCGTACGAGTCGCGATTCGAGCGTCCCCAGCGGCGCGGGCAAATCGACGATTCGGGTGGCGATACCGAAGCAGGGCGAAAGCTGTACTACCACCTCACGCTGCTGTGCGAAAACAACACGGGGTACCGAAACCTCATCAAGCTTTCCAGTCAGGCGTTCTTGGAGGGCTACTACTACCAGCCCCGTATGGACTGGGAACTACTCGAGCGACACCACGAGGGCATCATCGCCACCACGGGCTGCTTGGGCGGACACGTGCTGCAGGCCCTCATGCGCAACGATTACGACGAGGCCAAGCGCACCGCGGCCCGCCTGCAGGAGATCTTCGGGCGCGACAACTTGTTCGTCGAGTTGCAGGATCACGGCATTGCCGACCAGCGCCGCACCATGGGCGACTTGATCAAGATTGCGCGCGAGATCGACGCGCCATTGCTTGCCACCAACGACTCCCACTACGTGCACCGTCACGACGCCGAGGCACACGACGCATTGTTGTGCGTGCAGACAGGTTGCACCATCGCCGATCCGAAGCGTTTCAAGTTCGAGGGGGAGGAGCACTACCTCAAGACCTCGGCCGAGATGCGGCAATTGTTCCGCGACACGCCGGATGCGTGTGACAACACGTTGTGGATTGCAGAGCGAGCCAACACCAAGATCGAGTTCGGCAAGTATGTCCTGCCCGACTTTCCGATTCCTGCAGGCTTTGCCGACGACCGCTCGTACCTCGAACATCTCGCGCGCCAGGGCGCCAGGGAGCGGTGGGGCAACGAGATTCCCAAGGCAGTCGTGGAGCGTCTCGCCTACGAGTTGAAGGTCATCTGCGACATGGGATTCGCCTCGTACTTCCTCATCGTGTGGGACCTCATTCGTCACGCGCGTGAACAGGGCATTCGCGTGGGTCCGGGGCGCGGTTCGGCGGCAGGTTGCGCGGTGGCGTACGCCTTGCGAATCACCGATCTTGATCCCGTGAAGTACGACCTGCTGTTCGAGCGCTTCCTCAATCCGGATCGTGTCTCGATGCCCGACATCGACATGGACTTCGACTCTCGCTATCGCGACGAGATGATCCGTTACGCGGCGGAAAAGTACGGCCGCGACCACGTGGCACAAATCATCACCTTCGGCACCATCAAGGCACGTAATGCGGTTCGCGATGCCGCGCGTGTGCTCGGACATCCGTATGCCACCGGTGATCGCATCGCCAAGTTGATGCCACCCGTGGTCATGGGTCGCGATACGCCGTTGCGCTACTGCTTCGAGCAGAACGACAAGCACATGGACGGCTTCCGTGCGGCTGCCGACTTGCGGGCCCTCTGCGAAACCGATGCCGAAGTTAAGCGGGTGGTCGATGTCGCGCGTGGGCTGGAGGGATTGAAGCGTTCCGTTGGTATCCACGCTGCGGCGGTGGTGATCACCAAGGAGCCGCTCACCGAGTATCTCCCCATCCAGCGCAAGCCGGAGGCTGGCCGAAAGCCCGAAGAGTCCCCGGTGGTGACGCAATACGAAATGCACGGTGTGGAGTCCCTCGGGTTGCTGAAGATGGACATCCTCGGACTGCGCAACCTCGACGTCATTACCGACGCCGAGCTCCTCATTCGCAAGAAGCAGCCCGACTTCGACATCAACGACATTCCGCTCGATGATCCCAAGACGTATCAGTTGTTGGCGTCAGCAAACACCATCGGTGTGTTCCAGTTGGAGTCGACGCCGATGCGGGCACTCCTGCGTTCGCTGCTTCCTCGTCGATTCGAGGACATCGCCGCCGTACTGGCGTTGTACCGCCCGGGTCCGATGGCGGAGAACATGCACAACGACTACGCCGACTTCAAGAACGACCGCAAGCCGTCGCGTTTCTTCCACAACGATGCCACCGAGGTGTTGGGCGACACCTACGGGTTGATGATCTATCAGGAGAGCATCATGCGTGTTGCGCAGAAGTTCGCCGGATATTCGTTGTCGGAAGCCGACTCGTTGCGCAAGGCCTGCGCCAAGAAGGATCCCGTCGCAATGGCCGAACAGCGTCCGAAGTTCATCGGCGGATGCGCGCAACGTGGATACGGCGAATCCCTCGGACGAGAACTGTTCGGCATCATCGAGAAATTCGCCGACTACGCGTTCACCAAGAGTCACGCATTCGGCTACGGGCTCATCACCTACCAAACCGCGTGGTTGAAAGCCCATTACCCGGTGGAGTACTTCGCGTGCCTCCTCACATCGGTGAAGGGCAACAACGATCGCGCAGCCTTGTACCTGTCGGACGCCGGCAACAACCAGGTGACGGTTCGAACCCCCGACATCAACGAGTCGGGTGTCGACTTCGCGCCGATCGAAGGTCAGATGGCCGTGAGCTTCGGTTTGTCGGGCATTCGAAACGTCGGCGAAGGTGTCGCCGAGTTGATCGTGGAGACCCGCGAACACACCGGAAAGTTCGAGTCGTTCTACGACGTCCTGGATCGCGTTCCTGAGCAAGCACTCAACAAGCGGACTTTGGAGTCGCTGATCAAGGCCGGTGCATTCGATTCGCTCGGTCATCCGCGTCGTGGACTGCTGCTGGTCTTCGAGTCGCTCGTCGAACAGGCACTCACGCGTCGCCGCGAGCGCGACCAGGGCGTGATGAGTCTGTTCGGTGACGTGGAATCGCAGACCGATGGATACTCCGAGCGAGCCGAGATACCCAACCTCGTGTTCGACAAGTCGGAGCAGTTGCGACTGGAGAAGGAGATGCTCGGCTTTTACGTGAGCGACCATCCGCTTCGTGGCTTGGAAACGGTGATGGGTCGCCGCGTTACGTGTCCGATCGTGGAAGTGCCGGATCGCACGGAGGACAATCTCGTGCTCGGTGGCGTCATCGTTGGTGTCGACCGGAAGTTCACGCGCAAGGGCGAGCAGATGGCCACGTTCACGTTGGAGGATCTGGCTGGCTCGATCGAGGTCACCGTATTCCCGCGAATGTTCGCCACCCAGGGTCACTTGGTGGTTGATGATCAGATCGTGATCATCCGTGGACGTCTCGATCGTCGCGACGATGGACGCACCTCGTTGATGGCATCCGACATCAGCGTGGTGGATGTACCCAAGAACGGTATCGAGTCGTTGCACATCGACTTTGCACGTCGAGCCGTGACGCCGGATGAAGTCTCCGATGTGCGAGGCCTGTTGGAATCGCACCCCGGTGACTCGCCCGTCTTTCTCACGTTCGGTGCAAAGGTGGTGGCACTTGGTCCCGAGTATTCGGTGGATATCGGGAAGGTCATTGGGTTATTGCGCGCCAAGTTTGGTGACGCCGTCACCATTCAGTAGAGCTGCTCGTTTCGACAAGCCACCTGTCGGAATTCGGATTTTTGCTGGCAGACTAGATGCGTGAAAATCGCTACTCGCGACGCGAGCGCGTTGACTGACGCCGACCTCGACGAATTTGCCGCAATGGGCGGCGCCTTCGGCATTGGTGCAGTGTCGAAAGCCAAGGACTCATGGGTGCTGGCTACCACTGCATACGACGGGAAGACCTTGGCGGGCTTCATGTTCCTTACTCTCGAGCGTTTGGGCGGCACGCCCTGTGTGGTGATGGGATTGTTGAGCGTGAAGCGCACGGCCAAACGCGATGCGGCCATGAAGGGTCTCATGACGGAGGCCTACCATCGCGCATTGATGGCATTCCCCGACGAGGACGTCGTGATCGGTGCACGTTTCGTCACGCCGGCCGGACTCGAAGCCTTCTCGGCCGTTACCAGCATGATTCCGCGTCCCAAGTACAACGCCGTGGGTGAAGAGCGCGCGTGGGGTCGCCGTCTGGCTCGCCGCTACGCCATCGAGCCGCAGTACGACCCCGCAACGTTCATTGCCAAAACGAATGCACAGTCCGGTTTCATCGACTACGAACCGGTGAAGAAGCCCAAGATCGCTCCTGAGATTGCAGCGTTCTTCAAGGGCGTGAATGTTGCCAAGGGTGGCGTGCTCATCGTTCATGGCTGGACCATGGCGGAGTCGCTGGCCAAACTCGGCAAGAAGCGCTGATTCGGCGTCGCCGTGAGCGATGCTGCAGCAACACCGTTCGAACGTTTGGTGGCAACCCGACGCATGGTGCGAGCATTCCGACCCGAACCGATCGACCGCGAACTCATCGCACGTCTCGTGAACACGGCGACACGGTCGCCATCGGCCGGAAAAACGCAAGGATGGAACTTGGTCGTACTCGAAGGAGCGCGGACCGAAACCTTTTGGTCGGCAACCATGACCAGCGAAACGCGGGCAACGTTTCGTTGGAGGCATCTGTTTTCAGCGCCCGTCATTGCATTGTCGTTCGCCGATCCACAGGCCTACCTCGACCGCTACTCGGAATCCGACAAGTCGCGATCCAATCTCGGTGAATCGCTCGACGCGTGGCCGACTCCGTACTGGACCGTCGACGCTTCGTTTGCGACGATGACGCTGTTGTTGGCGGCCCATGACGCTGGTTTGGGTGCGTTGTTCTTCGGCGTCTTTCGTGGTGAGGCGGAGTTGCGGGCAGCGCTCGGCGTGCCGTCCCGACTCCAGCTCATCGGCGCACTTGCGATGGGCTACGAGCGGGTGCCTACGTCAACCGAACGAGACGACGCTGCGTTTGGGACGGGTTTGAGTGCCACTCGCGACCGCGCCACGGCGGATGAGGTGGTGCACTTCAACGGTTGGTGAGTGCGCCTCGGAGGGCTGCCACCAACTCATCACGACTCGTAGCCGGGGCCTGGCAGGCATACTGGCGACACACGTAGGCCAGGCCGTCGCGGCGATCGGCAAAGAGCGGCGACGGAAACGACTCGCCCCATGCCAACACCACGGTGGGAAGCCACTGTGCATGGATGAGCTGCACCAGTTCACCGCGCTTGCCGGTAACCACCACTTCCGTGGGGCCCACATGGCGAAGATGTAGGGCGCAGAGCAAATGGGGGAATGCGGTGGGTGCACTCTCCACGATGCGCGCGAGCAACCTGAAGATGGAGTCGGCGTGTTCCCGATAGCGCTCATCGCCGGTGAGTGCGGCGAGACGCTGGAGTGCGAGGGCGGCAACGGAGTTGGCCGACGGTGTGGCGTTGTCGATGAGGTCCTTTTGGCGAACGATCAATCGCTCGCCATCGTCGGGTGTGGTGAACAATCCACCATCGCTCGGGTCCCAGTGATGGGTGAGCAACTGTTCTGCAGCTTCCCGTGCAAGCGTGATCCAGCGCGCCACTCCCGACAACTCGTACAAACGAGTGAAGGCATCCACCAAGTTGGCGAGATCGGCCGCCATGGCGAGGTGCTTGGGGGTGGCATCGCGGTGCCAGGTACGCAACCATCGTCCGTCACTGCGTCGCATGGTCGTGGCCAAGAAATCACCGGCGCGCTGGGCCGCCGTTGCCCATTCGTCATTTGCGAATGCACTCGCCGCTTCGGCGAGCGACGACACCATGAGTGCATTCCACTCAGTGATGACCTTGTCGTCGCGCAATGGACGATGCCGGGTGTTTCGGGCTGCAAGCAGCAGCAATCGAATGGTCTCGACGTCCTCGTTGCGCGTCAGTTGCCCACGCTGCGAGATACGGCATGGAATCGATTTGCCTTCGAAGTTGCCGGCGTCGGTGATGTCGTACCACGACAGCGCAAGGTCCACGAGATGTTCGGGCACGATGCGTCGTACCTGCTCGGGTGTGAACACGTAGAAGTGCCCTTCGTGGGAGTGTCCGGATTCGTCGAGCGAGTCCGCATCCTCGGCGCTGTAGAACGCGCCCTCGGGTGAGCACAAATCACGCAACACGTATCCGATGGTTTCCTCCACCACCTGGCGCCATCGTGGCTCGCGCAACACCAATGATGCATGGAGATACGGCCGCACGAGCAGCGCCTGGTCGTACAACATCTTCTCGAAGTGTGGAACGAGCCATTTCTCATCGACGCTGTAGCGGGCGAATCCACCGCCGAGGTGGTCGTACATGCCACCCGACGCCATGGCGTCGAGTGAGGTCGTAATGATCGTGCGCGTCCTGGCGGACTCGTCGTTCAGGTACGAGCGCAAGAGCAGTTCGAGTGCCATCGTGGACGGGAATTTCGGCGCCGAACCGAATCCGCCCCACGTGTCATCGAACGTGCCATCAAGTTGGGTCACGGCCGCGGCAAAGACGTCGATGGCGGGGAGATGGGGGTTGGCGGAGATCTGCGATGTGCGGCCGATGTTCTCCACCAACGCCGCCACGTTGTTGTCGATGTCGTCACGTCGGTTGCGCCACGCATCGTCGATCGCGGTCATCAGTTGCAGAAAAGTGGGCTTCGGGTAGTAGGTGCCGCCGAAGAATGGTTGGGCGTTCGGTGTGAGAAAGACGGTCATCGGCCAGCCACCGCGCCCGGTCATGGCCTGCACGGCGTCCATGTACACGCTGTCGACATCGGGTCGCTCCTCGCGGTCGACCTTCACGTTCACGAAGAGTCGGTTCATGACTTCGGCAACGTCGGCGTCCTCGAACGATTCGTGCGCCATCACGTGGCACCAGTGGCACGCGGAGTAGCCAACACTCAAGAGAACGGGGACATCACGGCGCTTGGCTTCGGCGAACGCCTCGTCGCACCACGGCCACCATGCAACGGGATTGTCGCGGTGCTGACGAAGGTACGGGGACGATTCGTTCGCGAGGCGGTTCTCGCCGTGTGGCGATGCCACGTCGCTATGCGCCGACGGCGTGGTATCCGCCATCGACGTGCACGATCTCGCCCGTGGTGGCAGGGAACCAGTCGGACAACAATGCGCAGCATGCGCGGGCCACGGCAGAGGAGTCGTGGATGTCCCATCCAAGGGGAGCGCGCTGGCTCCAGATGTCCTCGAACTGTGCAAACGACGGAATGGACTTTGCGGCCATGGTGCGGATCGGTCCGGCTGCCACCAAGTTGCAGCGAATCTTGCGAGGCCCGAGTTCCCGTGCCAAATACCGACTGGTGGATTCGAGCGCCGACTTGGCCACGCCCATCCAGTTGTATGCCGGCCATGCAACGGTGTTGTCGAAATCCAATCCGACGATGCTGCCGCCATTGGTCATGAGAGGAATGAACGCATCGGCGAGGGTCTTCAATGAGAACGCCGAAACGTGAACTGCAACCGATACGTCCTCCCAGGTGGCAGCCATGAGATCGTCGCCCAGGCACGCGGCCGGGGCAAATCCGATGGAGTGCAGGACGCCGTCGACCCCACCGAGATGTTCCTCGGCCGCAGCACGCACACTGGTGACATGGTCGGGGTTGGTTGCGTCGAATTCGGCGACCGGGGCAGGTGATGGCAGTTTCTTCGCGGTGCGCTCGGTGATGGA
>JBBANV010000001.1:69538-82034 GCA_040401775.1 Ilumatobacteraceae bacterium | reverse complement strand
ATTCGGCGACCGGGGCAGGTGATGGCAGTTTCTTCGCGGTGCGCTCGGTGATGGAGAGTCCGCGGCCGGCACCCGTGAGCATCACGGTGGCGCCCTGCTCCTGCGCCAGTTTGGCGACGCCGAACGCCAGTGATGCGTCGGTGAGCACGCCCGTGATCACCAGCCGCTTACCAGCAAGAATCGCCACGTCGCTACGGTAGTGGACATGACTACTGCGCTCCCGAGCATTGGATACCTTGGCGGAACGGGGCCCGCTGGTAGCGCTCTTGCCGTTCGACTCGCTTCGGTGGGGTATCCCGCATTCATCGGATCACGTACCGCAGAGCGTGGGCGTGAAGTGGTGGCTGCGCTGCAGTCGAAGTGGGCAGATCGAAACTTGCAACTCGCTGGAGGTGACAACGCGCAAGCCGCAACGTGCGACATCATCGTGCTGGCCACTCCGTGGGATTCCGCTGCCACCACGGTGACCGAACTCTCCGGTGCACTCGAGGGAAAGATCGTCATCACCATGGCCAACGCGCTGGTGCGAGTGGGGAAGGAGTTCCAACCACTCATCCCGCCGCGCGGCAGCATCGCTGCGCACGTTCAGGCAGCGATTCCAAAGTCGAAGGTCGTCGCCGCATTCCAGCATCTTCCTGCGACGGAGTTGGGTGCTCTCGATCACGAAGTGGACAGCGACGTGTTGATTTGCTCCGACGATCCGCAGGCCACAGCAACGGTGAGCGAGATGGTGCTACGTATCGCTGGATGTCGACCGCTCAACGCGGGACTCCTGTCGAATGCCCTGGCCATCGAAGCACTTACCGCAGTGTTGCTGCAGTTGAACGTTCGATACAAGACGCGTGTTGCGCCACGCTTCACGGGGATCAAATAGCCGAGCGCGTGCGCCTCTACGACACGGCCCGACGCGACATCGTCGACTTTGCTCCCGGCAACGAAGTGAAGATGTACGTCTGCGGCGTGACGCCGTACGACGCCACACATCTCGGTCACGCATTCACCTTCATCACCTACGACGTGCTCATCCGTCGACTGCTCGACACCGGACGCACGGTCAAGTGCGTGCGCAACGTCACCGATGTGGACGACCCGCTGTTCGCCAAGGCTCGCGAACTCGATATTCACTATCTCGATCTGGCCGCCCGGGAAGAGCAGCGTCTCGAAGACGACTTGCGCGCGCTCAACTTCGTTCCGATGCATGCCACGCCGCGAGCGTCATCGGCGATTCCCGAGATTCGTGGATTCATCGGAAAGGTGTTGGATCGCGGATATGCCTACGCCGCCGGTGGTTCGGTGTACTTCGACGTAGCGAAGTTCTCCGAGTTCGGGTCGGTCTCGAACTACGACGAGGCCCACATGTTGCAGTTGGCGCGTGAGCGAGGCGGCAACGTGGACGACCCGAACAAGCGACACCCACTCGACTTCGTGTTGTGGCAGCCCTCGGCCCACGACGAGCCTGCATGGGACACCATCTGGGGATCGGGGCGGCCGGGCTGGCACATCGAGTGCAGCGCGTTGGCACTGCGGGAGCTGGGCACCACCATCGACCTGCATGGGGGTGGCACCGACCTCATCTACCCGCACCATGAATGCGAACGGGCGCAATCGGAGGCCGCCACCGGTGTGCCGTTCGTCAAGCACTGGATGCATGTGGCCATGGTGTGGATGGACGGTCACAAGATGTCCAAGAGTCGCGGAAACCTCGTGTTCGTGGATGCCCTCCGCAGGCAGTACGACCCCCGGGCCATTCGCCTCGGGCTATTGGCGAACCATTACCGCCACGAGTGGGAGTGGGACAAAGGTCTCATCGATCGAGCGACCGCTCGGCTTGGCAAGTGGATGGCTGTCGGGGTTGACTCAAAGGGAGCCGTATCGGCATCATCGATCAAGGAGGGCGAGGACATGCTCAACACCGTTCGCCGCCACCTCGACAACGACCTTGATGCGCCATCGGCGATCACCGCAATCGACGATGCGGCTGCCACTGGGATCGACGTTCGCCCGGCTGCCGCGCTCCTGGGCGTGACTTGGTGAGCCGGCCGCAGCAGTTTCCCGACTGGGTGTTCAACGGCGCCACGAAGTTTCAATCGCGTTTGCGTACCGTCGTGCAGCCGCTCGCAAAACGAGCGTGGCGTTTCGAAGTCGATGGTTTCGATCGTCTGCCAACTTCGGGTGCGGCAATCCTGTGTCCGAACCACATCAGTTTTCTCGACTCCGCACTGCTCATGGTGTTGTCGCCACGCAACATCTCCTTCATCGGCAAGAGCGAGTACATGGACTCGTGGAAGACGAGATGGTTCTTCCCCAAGGTTGGAATGATTCCCGTCGATCGCAGCGGTGGCGAGAAATCCCATGCGGCACTCGATGCAGCCGAGCGAGTGTTGCGCCGTGGCGAGTTGTTCGGCATCTACCCGGAGGGAACACGCAGCAGGGACGGCATGTTGTACAAGGGACACACCGGCGCTGCTCGCCTGGCACTCAAGGTTGGATGCCCGATCTTCCCGGTTGGCATCGTCGGAACGCGCGAGATCCAGCCACCCGATTCACCATTGCCGCGTTTGGGCGGAAGCGTCAGGATTTCCGTGGGTCGCCCCATCGACATGTCGCACTACGCATCGCGCACCAACGACCCGATGTTGTTGCGAGAAATCACCGATGAGCTGATGTTCGAGATTCGTGAACTCACCGGACAGGAGTATCGCAACACCTATGCCACCAAGAAGCGCACCGAAACCCTCGTGGAAGCCACGGCGGAGATTCCGCGGTTCGGCGTCGATTCAACAACCGATGCAGCAAAGTTGGCCAGCGTAGAATAAGGAGCGCATGTCCAACGCAGCGCTGATCGACGTTCGGCTGCCAGACGGATCGACGAGACAACTCCCGAGCGGATCCAGTGCCGCCGACCTGGCCGCGGCAATCGGCTCACGTTTGGCGAAGGCTGCCGTAGCGGCAGTGGTGAACCGCCGCGAGACGGATTTGGGTGCGCCACTGGCATCCGGCGACCACGTTTCCATCATCACGGCCGACTCCGACGCCGGTCGTCACGTATTGCGGCACTCCACGGCCCACGTACTTGCGCAGGCGGTCTTGCAGCTGTTTCCGGGGGCCAAGTTCACGGTCGGCCCGGCCATTCAAGACGGTTTCTATTACGACTTCGAATTGCCAAATGGTCGTACGTTCACCGAAGACGACCTGGCGGCGATCAGCAAACGAATGAGCGAGATCGTCGAGGCCAATCAGCCCTTCGTTCGTTCCGAGATGTCGCCCCAGGATGCACTCGCGTTGTTCGCCGATCAGCCCTACAAGTGCGAGATCATTCAGCGAGTCACCTCGGGCAACGCCGATGCCGACGATGCGGGCGAGGTGTCCGGTGGTGACACGGTGAGCGTGTATCGCAACAGCGAAACGTTCGTCGACTTGTGCCGCGGTCCGCATGTGCCGAGCACGGGGAAGCTGCCGCACTTTGCGTTGATGAAGGTCGCCGGTGCGCATTGGCGCAGCAACGAGAAGGGCCCGACACTGCAACGCATCTACGGCACGGCGTGGGAGTCCAAGGCGGCGTTGCAGGAGCACCTCGTGCGATTGGAGGAAGCCGAGAAGCGCGACCATCGTCGCTTGGCCGTGGAGATGGACTTGCTGTCGTTTCCGTCGGAGTTGGGTGGAGGTCTGGCGGTGTGGCATCCGAAGGGTGCCATCGTGCGCAAGTTGATGGAGGACTACAGCCGCGAGCGTCACCAAAACGGTGGGTACCAGTTCGTCTATACGCCGCACCTTGCGAACTCCCACCTGTTCGAAACGTCCGGTCACCTGGATTTCTACAAAGACGGCATGTACCCGCCGATGGAGATGGACAACGGCACGTATTACCCCAAGCCGATGAACTGCCCGATGCACTGCCTCATCTATCGCGATCGTCAGCGCAGCTATCGCGAACTACCGTTGCGACTCTTCGAATTGGGGACGGTGTACCGGTACGAGCGCGCCGGGACGTTGCATGGCTTGTTGCGAATTCGCGGCTTCACGCAGGACGACAGCCACATCTTCTGCACGCAGGAACAACTGGCGGAGGAGATTGGATCGCTCCTGGGGTTCGTGCTTTCCGTGTTGCGGCGATTCGGTTTCGACGACTTCACGTACAAACTCTCGACGCGCAACATGGAGAAGTCGATCGGCACCGACGATATGTGGGAAAAGGCCACAACGGCGCTGCGCTCGGCACTCGAAAAACTCGGGGTGCAGTACACGATCGGTGAAGGCGACGCGGCGTTCTACGGGCCAAAAATCGACATCGACGTTCGGGACGCCATCGGTCGCAAGTGGCAACTCTCCACGATCCAGGCCGACTTCCAGTTGCCAGAGCGCTTTGGTTTGGAATATGTCGGCGCCGACAACCAGCGCCATCGCCCCATCATGTTGCACCGCGCGCTGTTCGGATCCGTCGAACGTTTCTTCGGCGTATTGCTCGAGCATTACGGCGGTTCGTTCCCCACGTGGTTGGCGCCCGTACAGGTTCGTATCCTGCCGGTGACGAGTGCACACGAAGCCCACGTTGCGTCGCTGGTGGCGCAACTTGCCCACGACGGTTTCCGAGTCGACACGGCAGTTGCCGACGAGCAACTTGGAAAACGCATTCGCGCGGCAAAGATGGAACGAATTCCCTACGTGCTGGTGGTCGGCGACGATGACGTCGCGGCGAACACCGTTGGAGTGAACCCACGCGGTGGCGAAGTGCAGCGAGACACGCCGTTTGCCACGTTCATCGAGCGTCTTCGTGCCGATGTGCGCGAAGGCTCCGGGCGATAGCAGCCACATGCTCGAGCGTTTGTGGGCCGGTTGGCGGTCGGAGTACGTGTCGGGCTTCGGCCCGGAAGGCAACAACGCTCCCGGTAGTGGTGAGTCGATCTTCTCCCGAATCCTGACCAGCGGGCTGCCTGATACGGAGACACACATCGTGCATCGCGGCCCGTTGTGCTTCGTCATTCTCAATGCGTACCCGTACACCAACGGTCACTGTTTGGTGTTGCCGTACCGTCAGGTGGCGAACCTCGAGGATCTCACCGACGCCGAGCGCGACGAGTTGTGGCGTACGGTGCGCGACGCAACGGTTGCACTCAAGTCGGCGTACGCGCCCGCTGGTTTGAATGTCGGCCTCAACCTCGGCACACCGGCCGGCGGGAGCGTGTCGCAACATTTGCACGTGCACCTTGTGCCGCGCTGGGTGGGGGACACCAACTTCACGGTGACGGTAGCCAATACCAAGGTGTTGTCAGAGTCGCTCACGAGCACGGCCGATCGCTTGCGAGCCGCCTGGCCGAAAGGAACATGACGATGAGTGGTGATTCCAAGAACCCCGACGAGATTCGCGACACGTTGCCCGACGACCTCGACATCACCGGATTCGTCGGGCCCTATCAGTTCCCCGACAACAGCCGTCGAAGAATCCCGGCGGTGATGTACCTGATCATTGCAGCGCTACTGGTGGTCGCGTGGCTCATGGCTCGCGGAAGTGACACCGCCCTGGTGAACGACGGCTTCTTGTATGCAGCAATGTTGTTCGCTGCGTTCGCCGTTTATGGTTTGTCGGCATCATGGCGAATGAAGGTGGACGAGCGCGATGCGCTGGTGCGTGCAACACAAGCCGTTGGATTCGCGGTGGGTCATGCGTCGGCCCAGCAGGTATGGCGAGGTGTGCGCAGTCGTCCAACATGGCGGGTGTTTTGCTACAGCAGCGAAGAGCCTCCACTGCAGCGTGGACTCGTGTTGGTTGACGCCGTCGATGGTCGCATCGTGGAATGTCTCGTCGAAGACAATCCAGATCGCAACAAGTAGGCTCATTTCGTGTTTGACGGCAAGTTCCGCGTCCACGTCGACAAGTACGTGCGCCCCGTCGGTGTCACACTGACCCGTACCAAGATCACTCCGGATCATCTCACGGTGGTGGGATTGCTCTTCTCGGTCGCGGCAGCCGTCACCATCGGTGCTGGCTATCTGCGCGTTGGTTTGCTGTTGGTCATTGCCGCGGCGTTGCCCGACATGCTCGACGGCGCCCTTGCCAAGGCCTCCAATGTCTCCAGCCAGCGGGGCGCGTTCTTCGATTCCACCATCGATCGAATCACGGATTCGTTCATGTTGGGTGGTGTGGCGTGGTACTTGGGTTCCACCCGCGGCGGCACCGCAGCGGTCTTGCCGTTCGCCGTGATGGCGGTGTCCTCGCTCATCTCGTATCAGCGCGCCAAAGCGGAGTCGCTCGGATTGCAGGCCAAGGGTGGGCTCATGGAGCGCGCAGAGCGAATCGTCATCCTGTGCGTGGGTCTCTTGTTTGACTCCGGTCTCTATTGGGTCATGTGGGCCATGTTGGTGCTGGTATCCGTCACGGCAGTGCAGCGCTTCGTCAAGATCTGGCGTCAAGCCGCAGTTGCTCCCGTGGTAGCCGAACGGATGGAAACCCGACGTTCGCGTCGCGCGTCGCGTCGCGCCGCATTCGCCGATCGCCGTTCGCGAATCTCGTCGCGTCGCCGCGATGCCTGACGGTCGCAATCCAGGACTCGCGTTTCGACTCGCCAATGCGCTGAGCGCAGTCACACCCGCCGTGGTGTCGCATGCTGCAGCGTTGTCTCTGGGTGGGGTCGGGGCCGTCGCCATGCGTCGGGAGCGCAAGATGGTGGAGCGCCACCAGCGGCGAATCTCGCCCGAACTCAACGCATTGCAGATGCAACGACGCGTGAACGATGCGTTTCAGAGTTACTTGCGGTACTACCTCGAAACGTTTCGGCTTCCCGCGTTGTCGGCACGCGAAGTGGATGCCGGATTCACCGTGGAGGGCTACTCCTATATCGAGCAAGGGTTGGCTGCCGGCAAGGGGGTGATCGTGGCGCTGCCGCACGTTGGGGGTTGGGAATGGGCAGGTCGCTGGTTGGCGCAACGCGGCCTTGGTGTGAGTGCGGTGGTCGAAGTATTGGAATCGCGAGAGGCGTACGAGGCGTTCCTTCAGGTGCGCCGCTCGCAAGGCATCAATGTGATCCCTCTCGACGACCGCGCGGGAATCGCGGTGCAGGAGGCATTGAGTGCCAATCATGTGGTGTGTTTGATGTCGGATCGCGACATCCAACGCAACGGAGTAGAGGTGGAATTCTTCGGAGAACGAACCACCGCCCCGGCAGGGCCGGCGTTCTTTGCATTACGTACCGGAGCAATGTTGCTGCCGACCTCCGTCTACTTCACGCGACGCGTGGACGGGCATCACACCGTGGTACGTCCGCCATTGACACTGCCGACTCGCGGGAGACTACGTGACGACGTTCAACGACTCACACAGTTGTTGATGGTGGAGTTGGAACTACTCATCCGGCGTGCACCGGAACAGTGGCATATGTTCTCGCCGAATTGGCCGAGCGACCCCGGCTACGTGAAGTAGACCGCGCGAGCCGAGTTAGTCGGCGTAGGCCGCAAAGAGATTCGCCACACCCTTGGCTTGGCCGCCATCCACCGCCGACATCACGGCCACGGGCATGACGCCGGTCGCCGACCACGCAGCAAAACGCTCGCGCACGTGCTCTGCCGGACCGGAAATCGTGCAGTCGTCGAGCCATTCGTCCCGCATCACCGCAGTGAGTGCGTCGCCGAGGGTGTCGCGGGACGCACCGGCAAGTACACGCTCGAACTCGTCCACCTGGTCGTGGTGGCCAGCCGCGCGCCAGTAGTTGCGATAGTTGGGGAGTGTTGCGTACATCACGAGCGTGCGACGATTCACGGCGCGTGCCGCCTCGATGTCGTCGGAGATCACGGTGGGAATCATGTTGGCCATGAAGAAGGTTGCCCGCTTCTCGTTTGGAATTCGTTGCACCTGGGAAGGCACCGATCGCAGTGAAGCGTTCGCCCAGAGCGCTCCGTCGGCAATCTCCACCGCAAGATCGAGCATCTTGTCGCGCAGAGTGGCGAGGTAGATCGGTGGTAGCGCGCCTCCGAATCGCTCGTTGGCGCGCATCGCCGTGACGTAGTCACGAATGTCGCTCAGCGGCTTGCCCGTGGCGACTCCGAGACGTTGCACCACGGGACCGTGGCTTACTCCGATGCCGAAAGCAAAACGTCCACCGGTGATTTCGTGAATGTGTGCAGCCGCGTTACCAGCCTCGACCGGATGTGCAAGATAAATCGGTTGGATGGAAGTGAAGTACTTGAGCGTGGTGGTGGCGTGTGCCAATGAAGTGCACAGTGGCATTGCTGCACCAAGACTTGGGCACGCAACGTGGGTGAAGCCGCGATCTTGGGCCTCGCGCGCAAGCTGCAACACGCCTGCTCGACGTGTTGGTGATGCGACCAGAGAAATGGCCGGGAACTGTGGTGAAGAAGTGGTCATGGTGCTGCGGTGCAAGCCCGCTTCGCCCACCGTACCGTGATGGGGGTGAACGCTGGGCCATCGGCGAACCGCCGCGACGACATGTTGCGGATTGCCATGGTGAGCCCGTACAGCCTCACCATTCCAGGTGGGGTGCAGCATCAGGTGTTGGGCTTGGCTCGCGAACTGCGGCGAATGGGCCACGAAGTCCGAGTGCTCGGGCCATGCGACGGACCGCCTCCGGAACCGTTCGTCACGCCGCTCGGCAACAGTTTGCCCACTGCCGCCAATGGCTCCACGGTGCCGCTTGCCCCGGATCCGTCTGCGGCGCTGCGTACGTTGCGAGCTCTGAACGACGAAGCATTCGACATCCTCCACTTGCACGAGCCGATGGCGCCCGGGCCCACCGTCACGGCGCTGATGTTGCGGCTGGCCCCGATGGTGGGCACCTTCCACGCATCCGGCGACATCGCCTGGTATCGCCGTGTTCGAAAAGGCTTGGAGTGGTTGGGTACGCACTTGGACCATCGTGTTGCCGTGTCGGCCGCTGCACGCGACATGGCTGCACGACACATCGGAGGTTCTTTCGAGGTGCTGTACAACGGCATCGACATCGATACGTATCGCCGCCCGAACCTTCAGCGCGAACTTCAGCCAACGATCCTCTTCTGCGGTCGACACGAGCCACGCAAAGGATTGGAAGTACTGCTGGACGCCTTCTTGTTGTTGCCGGACAACTTTCGCATGTGGGTATGTTCCGATGGGCCGCACATCGCCGAGGTCAGGAAGCGCTACAGCCGAGACCCACAGGTTGCTGCTCGCATCGAGTGGCTCGGACAAGTCTCGGAGTCGGAGAAAATCGAACGACTTGCTCGCTGCACCGTGTTTTGTGCACCGTCGTTGCACGGTGAGTCGTTCGGTTTGGTACTTCTCGAGGCGATGGCTGCCCAAACTCCGGTCGTGGCCAGCAACATCGACGGCTACAACATCGTGGTGAAGCACGATCACAATGGGGTGCTCGTCACCGCAGGTGATGCAGCAGCACTCGCGCAAGCCCTGCGAGACGTTGGAACGGACGGAGCACTCCAATCTCGCTTGGTTGAAGCCGGCAGTCAGCGTGCAGAAGAACTCTCGATGCGCAAACTTGCACACCGGTACCTGCAGATCTACCGCGATGTGTTGACCGCGGAGGCCGAGGCACGAATCGTGGTGCAGCCCAGTGCGGCAGTGCGCTACTTCGAGGACCGGCTGCTTCGTCGTCCGCGCCTCGTGAAGTTGTCGCAGGTCGTACGGGAGAGTGTGACGGAAACGATGTCGGACACCATGGCGTCGTTGCGTGATCGAACCGCGAGCTTGCGTGAACGGGTGGCAGGCGAACGTAGTGCCCCAGACGCACCCGCAGGCGAACGTGGTGCTCCCGACGAGCCTCCTCGCGAACGGTAACCTCGTTGCTATGAACGCTCTCTGGATCGTGCTCATCGCAGTGGCGCTGTTCGCGGTGTGGGTGATTTTCTCCTACAACCGACTCGTCAGCCGGCGCAACGAAGTCGACAACGCTTGGGCACAAATCGACGTGCAGTTGAAGCGTCGATTGGACCTCATTCCCAACCTGGTGGAAACGGTAAAGGGGTATGCAACGTTCGAAAAAAGTGCTCTGGAGGCAGTGATCGACGCGCGGTCCAAGGCAATGTCCGCTGCACCCACTCCGGTTGCCCAAGGTGCAGCCGACATTGGTCTGACCGGTGCACTTCGGCAGTTGTTTGCGTTGTCCGAGGCATATCCCGACCTCAAGGCCAACACCAACTTCCTGGCTCTGCAAGAAGAGTTGCAGAACACCGAAAGTCGGGTTGCCTACGCTCGGCAGTTCTACAACGATGCAGTCGAGCGCTACAACAACACGACGCAGTCGTTCCCCGGCGTCATCTTCGCCCGAGGGTTCAATTTTGCCGACCGCGAGTACTTCGAGGCTGAGGCGGCCGCTGCAACCCCGCCTTCGGTGAAGTTCTGAACGATCTCATCGCCGCCAACAAGCGCCGCTCGGTGGTGCTGATGCTGGGGTTCGTCGTGGTGCTCGTGCTGGTGGGAATGGCAGTTGGACTCTTGGTGGGTAACGGAACCGTCGGCACCATCGCTGCGTTGGTGTTCTCCGGCACGATGGCATTCGTTTCGTACTGGAAGTCGGATGCAATCGCCCTTCGCATGAGTCGTGCCGTGCCAGCCGACCCTGTCGCATACAAGCGGCTGCACAACCTCGTGGAAGGACTGTGTATTGCCGGGGGCGTGCCCAAGCCGCGCGTCTACGTGATTCATGATCCAGCCCCCAACGCATTCGCAACCGGCCGAAATCCAAAGAACGCCGCAATCGCCGTGACGACGGGCTTGCTGGAAAAGATGAATCGCGTCGAGCTCGAGGGCGTGGTTGCGCACGAGCTTTCGCACATCAAGAACTACGACATCTTGGTGATGACACTGGCCGTCACGTTGGTGGGATCCGTGGCGATCCTCACCGACATAGCCATTCGCATGATGTGGTGGAACGGCGGGCGAGTGGCGCGAGCCGGTGACCGTGATGATCGCAGCAATCCGTTTGCGCTGATTGGAATCGTGTTGCTGATCGTGGCGCCGCTTCTCGCGCGGACCATGCAGGCCGCGGTCAGCCGTCGTCGGGAAACCTTGGCTGATGTGTCGGCGGTACAGCTCACGCGGTATCCACCGGGCCTCATCTCGGCCCTGGAGAAACTGCAGGCCGACAGCACCGTGACACATTCCGCATCCATGGCCACGGCCCATATGTGGATTGAGCAGCCTTTGTCGGGGGTGAATGACACGGGTCGATTGGGGTTTTTCCATAAACTCTTCAATACCCACCCCCCACTCGCCGAGCGCATAGCGCTCTTGCGCGAGATCTAATCAAAGGAGAACTCCGTGTTGAGCACCTCGCGTCGCGTTCTGCAAGTTGGCGGCCTCGCCGCCCTATTGGTTGTCGCAGCGTGTTCCGGCGGTTCCGGTGGCTCGGGTGACGAGAGTGCCACACAAGACACCGCGGCTCCGACAACGACGGCGGAGTCCACCACGACGACCACCACCATTCCACCGATCCTCGCCCCGCTGACGGGTCTTGCGGTGGACGCCCCGATCACTCGCCCGGCACTGGTGGTGAAGATCGACAACCACCCAAAGGCGCGGCCGCAATGGGGTCTCAACCAAGCCGACATCGTGTTCGAAGAAAACGTGGAAATGCTCACACGATTTGCCGCGGTGTTCCACACCACCGATAGCGACCCTGTCGGGCCGATTCGTAGTGGTCGCAAGCAGGATGTGGACTTGTTGGAGTCATTCAACGCACCACTGTTTGCCTGGAGTGGCGGCAACGCCGAAGTCACTAAGTTGATTCGCGCATCCACCATGGTGGACTTGAGTCATTCGGCTGCCAACGATGTAGGCGGCTATCGCCGTGAGAGTTCGCGTTCCGCACCCCACAACCTGATTGCCGATACCTCCAAGTTGTGGACCTTGGCACCAGAAGGTGCCGCGCCGCCGCAGGCGCAGTTTGCGTATCGAGCTGCCGACGAAGCGATCCCCGCAACTGCCCGCGAGGCGGCGGGCATCAAGCTGTCCATGGACGGGGTTCGCGTGCTGTGGGAGTGGAGCGCGGAATTCAGTCGCTTCCTGCGCTCGCAAGACGACAAGCCGCACGTCGATGTCGATGACGTTCGTATCAATGCAGCCAATGTGGTGGTGTTGTACGTGCTGTACGGAAAGAGCAGTTACAGCCCCGTCGCCAAGACCGTTGGTTCAGGCGAGGCGTGGGTCTTCACGGCGGGCAAGCTGTTCCAAGGAACTTGGGAACGTGATGACGCTGGCAAGCCATTTACGCTGAAGGACACCGCAGGCAACGTAATCAAGTTGACTCCCGGCAACACCTGGGTGGAGCTGAGTCGCGTGGGCAAAGGTGTGTCATTTCTTGCTGGAGACGATGTCGCTGCGGTGAAGTATCCGTGATGTGGCCAGCTTTCCGCCTTCGGCGTGACGTTGTTGCTGGTCCCGCCTCCGGCGTGACGTTGTTGCTGGTCCCGCCTCCGGCGTGACGTTCGCCCTGCGTTGCAGTCGCTAGGGGGCGTTTCGGTACGCTGAAAGACACCATGAGCAAGCACGAGCACA
>JBBANV010000001.1:64595-69438 GCA_040401775.1 Ilumatobacteraceae bacterium | reverse complement strand
GTCGCTAGGGGGCGTTTCGGTACGCTGAAAGACACCATGAGCAAGCACGAGCACACCACGGGATCCATGCGCGTGCAGCGCGGCTTGGCAGAAATGCTCAAGGGTGGCGTCATCATGGACGTGGTAACCCCCGCCCAGGCCAAGATTGCCGAAGATGCTGGCGCAGTAGCCGTCATGGCGTTGGAGCGCGTGCCCGCCGACATTCGTCGCGATGGTGGCGTGGCCCGCATGAGCGACCCGGAGATGATCGAAGGCATCAAGGCGGCAGTGTCGATTCCCGTCATGGCAAAAGCGCGCATCGGACATTTCGTCGAAGCCCAGGTGCTTGAAGCCCTCGGAGTGGACTTCATCGATGAGAGCGAAGTGCTCACACCGGCTGACGAAGCACACCACATCGACAAACTCAAGTTCACCGTCCCGTTCGTCTGCGGGGCCACCAACCTCGGTGAAGCGTTGCGTCGCATCTCCGAAGGTGCGGCCTTGATTCGCTCCAAGGGCGAGGCCGGCACGGGCAACATCGTGGAAGCGGTTCGCCACTTGCGATCCATCATCGGTGACATTCGAAAGATCACCCAGGCCGACTCCGCGGAACTGTTCGACTGGGCAAAGAAGCTCAACGCGCCGCTGCCGCTCGTGCAGGAAATCGCCGAGACCGGTTGGTTGCAAGTTCCACTGTTCTGTGCGGGCGGAATTGCCACGCCAGCCGACGCGGCGCTGGCGATGCAGTTGGGTGCTCAGTCCGTCTTCGTCGGTTCGGGAATCTTCAAGAGCGACGATCCAGCACCGCGCGCCAAGGCCATCGTTGAAGCAACGACACACTTCCGCGATGCTCACATCATTGCCAAGGTGAGTCGCAAGCTCGGTGCGCCGATGACCGGTATCGCGATGGACGAAATCAACCAGCGCTACGCCGAACGCGGCTGGTAGGTCCCCGCTTCGGGGTGGTTATGTCGGCGCGCGCTCGCATCGGAGTGCTCGCGCTCCAGGGAGCATTTGCCGCGCACGCCGAGGTGGTGCGACGGCTCGGTAGGGAGCCACGCGAAGTTCGGCTCCCGCACGACCTCGACGATTGTGAGGCGTTGGTGATGCCGGGTGGCGAGTCGACCACCATGTCGAAATTGTTGGAGACGTCCCAGCTGTTCGACCCCATCGCCAAACGAATTGCCGACGGGATGCCGGTGTTCGGAACCTGTGCCGGGATGATTCTCCTTGCCCGAACGGTGTTGGATGGTCGAGACGACCAACGCTCATTCGATGCAATCGACATCGACGTGCAACGCAATGCATATGGTCGGCAAGTGGACAGTTTCGAAACCGACCTCACCTTGCGCGGTCAGGCTGAGCCACTTCATGCGGTGTTCATTCGTGCCCCGCGAATCGTTCGCATGGGGGCCGATGTAACCGTGCTTGCCGAGCACGATGATACGCCGGTGCTCGTACGCTCAAACACCGTGATGGCGGCATCATTTCATCCCGAGCTCACCAACGACGATCGAGTGCACCGAATGTTCCTCGACCTCGTCGATACCGCGCGCAAGAATTAGGAGGCACACATGTCCGGACACTCCAAATGGGCGACGATCAAGCGCAAGAAAGCAGTCATCGATCAAAAGAAGGGAAAGACCTTCGCCAAGTTGGCCCGTCAGATCGACGTTGCCGCACGACAGGGTGGCGGTGATCCGGCTTCGAACGCGGCGTTACGAACCATCATCCAAAAAGCCAAGGCTGCTTCGATGACCAACGATGCAATCGATCGTGCGATCAAGCGAGCCACCGGCGAAGCGCAAGGCTCGGACTACGAAGCCATCACCTACGAGGCCTATGCGCCGGGCGGCGTCGCGCTGCTCATCGACATTCTCACCGACAACCGAAACCGCACGGCATCGGACGTGCGCGCGATCTTCACCAAGTGCGGCGGCTCGATGGCTGCACCTGGTGCGGTTGCGTGGCAATTCAGCCGCAAGGGCATCATCTTGGTGGATCGCACGGCCGGCGAAGACGACGTGATGAACGTCGTGCTGGAAAGTGGAGCGGAAGATCTAGTGGACGATGGTTCGGTGTGGCGTGTCTCCTGCGATGCCACCAAGGTGTGGGAAGTGAAGGCGGCGTTGGACGCCGCAAAGCTGCCGGTGCAGTCCGCGGAAAGCACCATGGTTTCGTCGGCAGTCGTGCCGGTGACGGACGCAGCCGATGCAAAGGCAATACTCAAGATCATGGACGAGCTTGAAGAACATGACGACGTACAGGATGTGTACGCGAATTTCGACATCTCCGAGTCACTGCTCGAGTCGGTGGCATCATGAGTCGCGGCGTCGACATCGGCGATGTTGCACCCGAGTTCACCCTTCCCGGGACGGGCGCACGGAATTACTCGTTGTCGCAGTTTCGCGGTTCACCCGTGGTGTTGGTGTTTTATCCCGGCGACAACACACCGGTGTGCACCAAACAATTGTGCAAGTACAACGACGAGCTCAGCCAGTTCGCAGGGCTCTCCGCGCAGGTGCTCGGAATTTCCGCACAAGACGTGGCGAGCCACGAAAAGTTCGCCGCCAAGCACGGGTTTCAGTTTCCGCTCCTGGCCGACGTCGATAAAGCCGTGCACCGCGCCTATGGCGTGCTGGGGCTCATGGAGATGCCACGACGCAGCGTGTTCGTGGTTGATGGCGCTGGGGTGATTCGTTATGCCCACCGTGCCGTCGTCGGCGTGACCTTCCGCCCGGTGGGGGAATTGGTCAACGCGATCACCGCCATCCGCTAACATCAAACACATGTTCGCCCCCCAGAAAGGGACCAACGAGACCCCCTCGCAGGTGTCTTCATCGGGCGTGGTGTTGGGCATCGACCCGGGTCTCACGCGGTGTGGGTATGCCGTCCTGCAACCCGGTCAGCAGCCGTCGCTCTTGGCTCTGGGCGTGCTGACCACCCCCGTGGGCGATGAGTTGCCCGATCGATTGGGACGTTTACATGCCGATGTACTTGCGCTGTTGGAGGAGTTCGGTCCCAGCGCAGTTGCGGTGGAGCGGGTGTTCTTCCAGCACAACACCCGCACGGCGATGAGTGTTGGTCAAGCCAGTGGCGTGGTGCTTGCGTTGGCGGCGTCGCGCGGCTGTCGAGTCGTGCAGTACACGCCTACACAAGTGAAGAATGCCGTGGCCGGTTTCGGTGCAGCCAGCAAGGAAGAGATACAACGCATGGTGCAACTGCGTTGCGGGTTGCGAACCTTGCCAACGCCCGCCGATGCCGCGGACGCGGCCGCCTTGGCATTGTGTCACATCGCCACCGAACCATTTGCTCGCAGCGTGGCCGGAGCCATGGCGCGATGATCGGCTCTCTGCGTGGTCGAGTGCTGGAGCGTGTGAACGACTCCACGGTGTTGATCGAAGTTGCGGGCGTTGGTTACGTGGTCACGGTGACACCACGAACGCTGGCAGAACTCGAACCCACGACCGACGCGTTCTTGCACGTGCACCATCATGTTCGCGAAGACGCAGAGTTGCTGTTCGGGTTCCTCGACCGCGACGAGCGACGCACCTTCGGGGTGTTGATCGAAACCAACGGCATCGGACCAACCTTGGCCATGGCGATTTTGGCGACCCATCCACCACGGACGTTGGTGGACATCGTGCTGGCAGGCGATGTGGCGGGCCTCACCACGGTGCCCGGTGTCGGCAAGAAGACGGCCGAACGATTGTTGCTGGAGTTGAAGGACCGTCTGAATCTGCCGACGATCGACGAGCCACGTCCAGTGGGCGAGCGCGGTGGTGGCATGAGTGACGTGCGTGATGCATTGGTGGGTCTTGGTTATGACGACACCGAAATTCGCAGCGTCTTGCGCGAACTCACCATGAGCGATTCGGCGACCATGTTGCGAGAAGCACTCAGTTTGTTGGGGGCACGTCGTGCGTGAGGAATTCGTCGACCCCATCGCTCGCGACGACGCCGATGTGCGTGCCGACAGCGAACTTCGTCCGCGCAGACTTGCCGACTTCGTCGGGCAAGGAGAACTCAAGCAGCACCTTTCCATCGTGCTGGAAGCGGCACGTCAGAGAAACGAAGCGGCTGATCACTTGCTGTTGGCTGGCCCACCGGGGTTGGGCAAAACCACCATGGCCACGATCGTGGCAAACGAGATGGGCGCAAAGTTGCACGTCACTTCCGGACCCGCCCTGGAACGAGCCGGTGATCTCGCCGCGATACTGACCAAGCTGGAAGACCGCGATGTGCTCTTCATCGACGAAGTGCATCGATTGTCGCGCGTGGTCGAGGAGATCTTGTATCCGGCCATGGAAGACTTTCAAATCGACATCGTGGTTGGCAAGGGTCCTGCCGCATCGTCGATTCGCCTCACGTTGCCGAAGTTCACGCTGATCGGGGCCACCACACGCACGGGAATGATCACCGGTCCCTTGCGTGACCGATTCGGTTTGGTGTCGCGGTTGGAGTACTACGAACCCGACGAGTTGCGCCAGATCGTGCAGCGCGCCGCCACCATCCTGGGCATCACTATCGAAGCTGACGCCGCAAGCGAGATTGCCTCGCGGTCGCGCGGCACTCCGCGTATCGCCAACCGGTTGTTGCGTCGCGTGCGCGATTTTGCGCAGGTGCGCGCGAGCGGTGCGGTGACTGCCGATGTTGCTGACGAGGCGCTCCGCACGTTTGGCGTCGACCGCCTCGGTTTGGACAAGGTCGACCGCGCTGTCCTGCAGGTGATCTGTGAGCGGTTCGGTGGGGGACCGGTGGGGCTCTCCACGTTGGCCATTGCGGTGAGTGAGCAGACCGAAACCATCGAAGACGTCTACGAGCCGTTCCTCATCCGTGAAGGATTCCTGGCACGCACGCCACG
>JBBANV010000001.1:39003-64495 GCA_040401775.1 Ilumatobacteraceae bacterium | reverse complement strand
AAGACGTCTACGAGCCGTTCCTCATCCGTGAAGGATTCCTGGCACGCACGCCACGCGGGCGCGTGGCAACGGCGGCGGCGTTCACCCACCTCGGGCTGACTCCGCCCGAGCGCGCCCCCGAATTGTTCTAGGTCGCTAGCCGCGTCGGCCCGACGGACGCTGATCAACCGCCACCGACTCTCGGTGAATTGTTGACCAAAGTAGTTGCATTTCGGGGTGGTCGGCACTATGGTATTTCCGACCAAACAAGTCGGAATTCCCGACACACACCGAAAGGGCAATGAAATATGGCGATATTGCGAAAAGGCTCGTCTGTCCGGGGTCGTCGAATTGCGCTGGCAGCAGTGCTGGTGGCGATTCTGGTTCCCACGAGTGCGACCTCGGCGTCGGCAACGACCGCCACGAAGTCCAAGCGCGCCACCATCGTGGAGGCCTCGTGGTTGGAGGCCAACCTCAACAACCCGAAAGTCCGCATCATCGAGGTGAGCACCGATCCGGGCGTCTACGAAAAGGGGCACATTCCCAGCGCGGTGAACTTCCGTTGGCACACCGAGTTTGTCGACCCGGTGAACCGCGATATCGCGAGTCGTGAGCAGTTCCAGAAGGCCGCACGTGCCGCTGGAATCAACAGCGACACCCAAGTCGTGCTTTACGGCGATAAGAACAACTGGTTCGCTGCATGGGGTGTGTGGATCTTCCGCACCTACGGTCACCAGAACGTGAGCATCCTCAACGGTGGACGCGACAAGTGGGTGAAGGATGGTCGTGCCCTTACGCCAGTGGTGCCGTCACTGCGACCGGGCAACTTCACTGCAACCGCGGCAAATGTCAACCTTCGCGCGTTCCTTCCTGACGTGGTGAGAATCGCAAAGAAGATCGACAGGACCACCAAGCTGGTGGACATCCGTTCCGCCGACGAGTTCAGTGGCAAGATCTTCGCGCCGGCCGGCTTCCAAGAGTTGGCGATACGCGCCGGTCATATTCCAGGAGCCAAGAACGTGCCATGGTCCACCGCCGTCGCACCGGATGGCACGTTCCGTCCCGCGGCTGAATTGAAGGCGATCTATGCAGCACAAGGCATCGATGGTACGAAGAAGGTCACGGTGTACTGCCGCATCGGTGAGCGCGCCGCACACACCTGGTTCGTGCTTTCCGAAATCCTCGGATACGACGTGAAGTTGTACGACGGTTCGTGGACCGAATACGGCAATTCCGTCGGCGTGCCAATCGCCAACCCCACCGGCACCGTGTGGGGCAAGGGCTGAGCTCGTCTCGGCTGTTTCCGAAGAATCCGCAAGACTGTTGGCTGTGATGAACGTCGCAGCCAACAGTCTTCGGTCGATGTGGTTTGCGCTGGCAACCGTCATCGCGTTGGTGGTGCTCGCATTCTGGTTGGCGAGTGGTGAAACCACGGATCCGAACGCTCCGGTATCGCTCCTCATCGGTGCGGCACTCGGCATTGCGTTCGAACGTGGACGTTTCTGCTTCTTTTGCATCTTTCGTGAGGCGTTCGAGGAGAAAAGGACGCGTCAATTGCTCTCGATCGTCATGGCACTGGCCGTCGGAGCGGTCGGCTACGCGCTGATGTTCGGGCTGTATCTCCCGAATCCCAAGGGTGAGGGACTCCCACCGGCAGCACACATCTCGCCGGTGAGCCTCCCGCTCGTCCTTGGCGCATTCGCATTCGGAATTGGAATGGTGCTCTCTGGGGCATGCATCAGTGGGCACCTGTACCGCATCGGCCAGGGCTATCTGCGAGCGATTCCTGCACTCATTGGCTCGCTTGTCGGATTCGGTGCGGGCTTCTTCACCTGGAACACGCTCTATCTCGAGCAAGTCAGTGAAAGTCCGGTCCTATGGCTGCCACGCTGGTTCGGTTACTCCGGTTCGTTGTTGCTGACCCTCGCCGTACTCGCGGTGTTGGCGTGGCTGTTCGTTCGGTGGGATCGGGCCACGGATGTTGCGACCGACACATCGCTCACTGTGCGGGTTCGCACCGGGGCCGATCTTCGTGACCTGTTGTTGGTGCGCCGTTGGTCGCCGATTGCCACGGGTGCGATCGTCGGTGGCATTGGCGTAGCGGCGTATCTGCGCACGACGCCGTTGGGGGTGACCTCGCAGTTGAGCACGGTGAGTCGGAGTGTTCTCGACTCGCGTAACGCACTGCCGGAAGTGCTGCATGGCATCGACATGATGCGTGGCTGCGTGGCGCTGGTGTCGAGCACCATCACCAACAACGGCTGGCTGGTGATCGGTCTCGTCGTCGCATCATTCGCGGTTGCGGTGGGTGGCGGACGCTTCAAGCTGCAGAAGCCGACCGTCGGCAACTCCGTGACGGCGTTCATTGGTGGGGTGTTGCTCGGTTGGGGCTCGCTCACCGCTCTTGGTTGCACCGTCGGTGTGTTGCTCTCGGGAACCCAGGCGTTCGCCGTGTCGGGCGTCGTCTTCGCCGTAGTGGTGATGTGTGCGGTATGGATCGGCACGCGACTTCGACTTCATCGTTTGTTCGGTGCATAGTGCAGATCGGCGAGATTGATTACCACCTGCCGGAAGAACTGATCGCTCAGATTCCCGTCGAGCCGCGCGACTCGGCTCGCTTGTTGGTGGACCGGGGTTCCGCGGTGCCGGACGATGCCATCGTGCGCGACTTGCCGAAGTTTCTGCGGGACGGTGACGTGCTCGTCGTGAACGACACCAAGGTGGTGCCGGCACGGTTGCATCTCTCACGGTCGAGCGGGGGAGCCGTGGAACTGCTGTTGCTGGAACCGCTCGACGACGCGCACCGAACCTGGGAAGCCCTCCTGCGACCGGGACGAAAAATGAAGCCCGGCGAGACGCTCTACGCAGCGGACGGGGCGCAGGTCGTCGTGGTGCACGGCCGCGGGGCAAAGGGCGACACGTTCCGCATCGAGTTCGTGCATCCCGACCCGGACCGTCTCATAGACCGGCTCGGCGAGATGCCGTTGCCGCCGTACATCACTCAGCGACTGAGCGACCAGACCCGGTACCAAACGGTGTACGCACGCGAGGCGAAATCCGCCGCCGCGCCGACTGCAGGTTTGCATTTCACGCCCCAGCTGTTGAAGCAGATTCGCGAGATGGGAATCCCCACGGTGTCGGTGGAACTCGTCGTTGGGCTCGACACGTTTGCGCCGGTGACCACGCAGGACCCACGTGACCACGTCATCCACACCGAGTCGTACCACGTGCCCGACGAGACGCTCACCGCCGTGGAGTCTGCACGTCGCGTGGTGGCCGTCGGTACGACGGCAACACGGGCCCTCGAATCGGTTGGTTCGACCGGACGAACCTCCGGTCGAACGGACCTGTTCATCACGCCGGGGTTCGAATACAAGCACGTCGACGTGATGCTCACCAACTTCCACATGCCGCGAACCACGTTGTTGCTCATGATCAGCGCATTCGTGGGCGATCGTTGGCGAAAGTTGTACGAGCACGCGGTGAGGGAGCAGTACCGCTTCTTGTCGTTCGGTGATGCGATGTTGCTCGATCGGCACTCGTAGCCAGAGAATCACCAACCGAACGTCATTGCAATCGGGTAGTTTGCAATACACCGATGTGTCAGGATATCCTGACGGTATGCCCCGACGAGCGGAGACGACGCCATCGATTCGCCGACAACGTCGAGCGAAACGGACTCGTGGTGGCGCAGTCGCGCGACTCCGGATGCTTACGCGTGAGGAGCGTCAGCTCGAGGCCAAACGAGTCGCGGCAGTATCGCAGGCTCGGGCCGACGGCGAGTCATGGGCGGTGATCGCGGATGCGCTTGGGATGACCAAGCAGTCAGCTTGGGAGTACTTCAATGATCGGCTCAGAGTTGAGCTCTCTCACCAGCTAACCGATGCTGGTCTGTCGGAAGCGGGTGCAATGCGGTTGGCCGTTGGCGAGACGAAGCGTTCTCGCCGCGCCAGACGTCGCTAAACACACAAGCCGTCGTCGCGCATGTCGAGGCGTCTCGTCGTTATTGATACCAACGTGTTTGTATCTGCGTTGATGACCAATGGTGTTTGTCGGACAATTCTCCATTTGTGGCTCACGGCAGATGTGATTGAGGTCGCAATGTGTCCGTATCTCTTCGACGAAGTAACTCGCGTCATCAACCGACCCAAGATTCGTCGCTTCATTTCCAAGGAACTGTCTGATGCCCTCCTTGGCACGCTCGCCGTTGGGGCCACGTGGCACCCAGATCCGAGTCGAATCTCTCGGAGGACGCGAGACACGGCGGATGATCCCGTCGTGCAGTTCGCTTATGACGTGGGTGCGTCACTTCTCATTTCTGGTGACCAGGATCTCGCCACACTCGAAGTGGCACGGGTCGTGCGGGTTGCTGATCCGGCTCGCGCTTTGCACATCATGCATGAGTGGCGCTCGTAGCCTGACGAGAGTGTTCAAAGCCACCGCTGCGATCAGCGCCACGGACGGCAGTGCGCGAGCTGGCATCGTCACCTTGGCTCGCGGTACCTACGTGACACCAACGTTCATGCCGGTGGGCACCCGCGGAGCAATCAAGTACTTGAGTGCCCAGGACTACGAACAGTTGGGTGCTCAAATCGTGCTCGGGAACACGTACCACTTGATGTTGCGTCCCGGCGCCCAGACCGTGGCGCACTTCGGTGGTCTTGGTGCATTCGCTGGATGGAAGGGCCTCACGCTCACCGACTCGGGGGGTTTCCAGGTGTTCTCACTCTCGCCCGATGTGGATGACGATGGAGTCACCTTCACTTCCACCTACGACGGGTCGAAGCACCGATTCACGCCGGAGTCCGCAGTTACAACACAAGAGCTGCTGGGGGCGGACATCCAGATGGTGCTCGATGTGTGTCCACCGCTTCCTTCAACTGACGACGTGGTGCGTGAAGCACTTCGTCGCACCACGATGTGGGCCGAGCGTGCCCGACTGGTGCACGAGCGAACGGATCAATCGCTCTTTGGCATCGTGCAGGGAGGAATCAGCGAAGGAATGCGGCGGGAGAGTGCGCAGCAGATCGCTTCGTTGAACTTCGACGGCTACGGGATCGGTGGCTTGTCCGTCGGGGAGACCCGCGAAGAGATGTTGCCGGCACTCGCTGCGGCACTCGCCGAACTCCCAGCGGACCAGCCGCGATACCTCATGGGGGTGGGCGACCCGGCGTCGATGATCGAAGCGATTGCGCTCGGGGTTGATCAGTTCGATTGCGTGCTACAAACTCGTCTCGGGCGACATGGAACGGCACTCACGTCGCAGGGTCGGGTAAACCTCAAACGCGCCGAGTTCGTTGAAAGCAACGAACCGATCGACGTCGATTGCCATTGCATGGTGTGCCAACGCCACTCACGTGGCTACGTACGACATCTCTTCCAGGTTGGCGAGCCAACTGCGTCGCGGTTGGTGTCGTACCACAATGTGGCGTGGACGCTGTCGCTGATGGACCGCGCACGAAGCGCAATCATCGCCGGAACCTTCCAGTCATTGCGCAAACAGGTGCTCGAGGTGTGGGGACGGTAGCGTAAGCGTCCATGTCCAGCCTCGTTTTCAGCACACTCCTTGCCGCCGAAGAAACCACCAATTCGTCTGGTGGTGGAATCCTGGGCTTGTTGCCGCTCATCCTCATCTTCGTAGTGATGTACTTCCTTCTCTTGCGCCCGCAGCGCAAGCGTCAGAAGGAAGCGGCAGCGTTGCAGTCGGCCATTGCCGTGAACGATTCGGTGTTGTTGACCAACGGCATCATCGGCGTGGTGACCGGCATCGAGGACCGTTACCTCTGGGTGGAAATCGCCGAAGGTGTGCAGGTGCAGGTGATGAAGGGTTCCGTCGGTAGCCGAGTGAACATGGACGGCACTCCGATCGTGCAACCAAAACCGGCGAAGAAATCGAAGAAGGCCGACAAGACCGCCGGTGAGAGTTCGAGCGACAAGGACAAGCAGTAACTTCCAGGCGAAAGCCGCGGTAGTGGTGCTGTGACGGGGATGGCGGTCGTATGAAGCGTCGTTTGTTTGCGTCGCTCATCGGAATCGTCCTCGTTGCTGCGTTGGCAATCGGCTTCACCGTCGGGGCGGGCGACAAACCGTCATTGGGGCTCGACCTGCAAGGCGGCGCCTCCATCACCTTGCAGCCGGAGGGTGAGTACGACGCACTGGCTCTCGACGTCGCCGTGGAGATCATTCGTTCGCGAGTGGATGCCATCGGTGTGGCCGAGCCCGAGATCATTCGCCAAGGCGACACCGTGGTGGTGAATCTTCCTGGCGTGAAGGATCAACAGCGAGCGCTGGACATCGTTGGGCGTACCGGCGACTTGCAACTGCGGCCGGTTCTGCAACAAGGTTCCGTCGACCCCACTGCCGGCACCGACTCTTCGGGCACGCCGACGCAGTCGACACCAACCACCATCCCGGTTGGCACCTCGGTACCCAGTGACACGACGGTTCCGGAAGAAGGCGGTCCTGGTGAGTCGCGCGGTGCGCGCCCAATGGTGGACACCACCGTGCCGGCAACGGACACCACCGTGCCAGTTACCGATACCACCGTTGCTGCCACGGACGTGGAGCCCATCGACGCCACGACCGCGGATGCCACCACCACGAGTGCCTTGCCCGACGGCTCAGAGGTGCTCCTCGGTCGCGACGGCTTCGCCTATCTCGTTGGGCCAGTGGCTGCCACTGGGTTGGTGTTCGAGAACAACGCGTCAGCCAACATCCAAGGATCGAGTTGGTCGGTGGTCGTGCAACTTCGTGGTGGCGCCGAGGGTGAAGATGTTTGGAATGCGCTCACGTCCCGTTGCTATTCGCGCGACACCACCTGTCCAACCGCGCAAGTGGCCATCGTCCTCGACGGCGAAGTGATCTCTGCGCCGGTGGTGCAGGAGCCCGTGTTCTCCGGCGGTGAGGTGCAAATCACCGGTGACTTCACGGAGCAGGATGCACGCGACCTTGCGAAGATTCTCGAGTTCGGCGCGGTGCCCGTGAAGTTCGAGGTGTCCCAGGTGCAGACCGTATCGCCAACCCTTGGCGGCGACTCGCTACGAGCCGCCATCATCTCCGGCTTGGTGGGATTGGCGCTCGTGTTCCTCTTGATGCTGGCCTACTACCGATTCGTGGCACTCGTTGTGTTCGTTGGTTTGGCGGTGTCGATCAGCTTGCAATTCTCGATCATCACGTACCTCTCGAAGACGAATGGCTTGGCCCTGTCGCTCTCGGGAATTGCAGGAATCATCGTGTCGATCGGAATCGCAGTGGACTCCTACATCGTGTTCTTCGAGCGTTTGAAGGACGAGCTCGCTTCGGGGCGAACCTTGCGCAACTCGGCGCAACGGAGTTTCGAGGGCGCATGGCGAACCGTGCTTGCAGCCGACACCGTGTCGTTCCTGGCTGCCGCCGTGTTGTGGTGGTTGACCGTTGGTTCGGTACGAGGGTTTGCGTTCTTCCTCGGTTTGGCAACCTTGGCTGACGTGGTCATCGTGTGGTTCTTCACTCGACCGGCGATGTTGCTGTTGGCCAAGAGCAAGTTCATGTCGACACGCTCCATGCTGGGAATCAAACAACCAAAGAGCGTCGAGGCGGTCTCATGAGTATTGGTTCGTCGTTCGGTCGTCTCTACCGCGGTGAAACCACCGTCGACTACTACGGCAAGCGCAAGCCTGCGTTCGTGGTGTCGGGTGCATTCATGTTGGCCACGGTCATCGTGTTGGTGTTTGGAGGCCTGAATCTCGGCATCGACTTCAAGGGTGGTGTTGCGTGGGAGGCACCGGCGACTGCCACGCTCGATCAGGATGCCGTTCGCGAAGTATTGGAAGCCAACAACATCGAGACCGCAAATGCCAAATTGCAAACACTGCAGGGCATCGACGGTGAGCGCATCCGCGTGCAAGTGGGCGACCAGCCAGACGAAGTTCGAGTCGCGGTGCAAGCCGCATTGGCAGAAAAGGCGGGCCTCGAAACACAGGAGGTCAGCGTTGCTGCCGTGAGCTCGTCATGGGGACGCAGCATCACATTCAAGGCCATTCGCGCACTTCTGGTGTTCTTCGTCTTGGTGTCGTTGTACATCGCATGGCGCTTCGAATGGAAGATGGCTCTTGCGGCAATTGCTGCAATGGCGCACGACGTCTTGGTGTCGGTGGGTGTGTACGCCATCTTCCGATTCGAGGTGACGCCGGCCACCGTCGTGGCATTCCTCACCATCCTGGGGTACTCGCTCTACGACACCGTCGTGGTGTTCGACAAGGTCCGTGAAAACATCGATCGCTTCACCACATCGAAGATGTCGATGGGCAACATCGTGAACGTGTCGTCCAACCAAGTGCTGGCGCGATCGCTCAACACCACGCTGTCATCGGCGCTTCCGGTGATTTCCCTGTTGGTGGTGGGTTCGTTCATCATGGGCGCCACCAACCTGCAGGAATTCGCCATCGCCTTGCTCGTGGGAATGCTCACGGGAACGTACTCATCGATCTTCATCGCCACGCCTCTGGTGGCGATTCTGAAGAACCGTGAACCCAAGTACGCCGGCGTCGCTGGTGTCGTGGCCCAAGGTGCAGAGATGGCGGCGCTGTATGAGCACACCACCACTCGTGCCGCCCAAAAAGCCGCCGCGGAGTCGCAGGTGTCGCGGGAATCTTCGGTCTTGAAGAACACGTCCAGCAACGTGCTCACACATCCGCCACGTCCGCGCAAGCGCCGCCGCCGCTAGACCGTTCGCTGCGCGCCTCGCTGCGCACGTCAGCGCGCTTCGTGCACCAGGGCGCATCACCGTTCGTAGACTCGGTATATGGCAACCGGTTCCCGGGTGCTGCCATGGCGGCGCCAGCAGTCCACCACCGCGCACGAACTTGCGCCGTTGCTTGCCATCTACAAGCGCCGCCACCCCAAGGGTGCCATCACCAACATCAACCGCGCCTACGACACGTCGCGTGAAGCCCACCGACACCAAACGCGTACGACCGGTGAGGCCTACATCACCCATCCCGTTGCGGTGGCCAGTGTCGTTGCCGACATCGGTCTGGACGAAGCTTCGATCATTGCGGCGCTCTTGCACGACGCCGTCGAAGACACCGAGCTGACACTCGCCGACATCACGCAGGCATTCGGAGACGAAGTCGCCGCGATCGTCGACGGTGTCACCAAGCTCGATCGTTTGCAATTCGATTCGCAAGAAGCTCAACAAGCCGCCACCATGCGCAAGATGCTCGTGGCGATGGCACGCGACTTGCGTGTGCTCATCATCAAGCTTGCCGACCGACTGCACAACATGCGAACCCTCGCATCGAGCAGTCCGGACAAGCAACAGCGTGTCGCACAGGAAACGCTCGACATCTACGCGCCCCTGGCTCATCGACTGGGAATGCAGGAGATCAAGCAGCAGCTGGAAGACCTTTCCTTTGCGGCGCTTTATCCGAAGCGTTATGCCGAGGTGGAGCATCTGGTGTCGACTCGCGCTCCCGAGCGCAACATCTACCTTGCGCGCGTACTGGGTCAGGTGGAAAAGATGCTGAGCGGCGTCAAGATCAAGGCCGAGCTCACCTCACGTGGCAAGCACCTCTGGAGCATCTACGAAAAGATGGTGCAAAAAGGTCGGGAGTTCGACGACATCTTCGACTTGATGGCGATTCGCATCGTCGTCGACGACGTGCGCGATTGTTACGGGGCGCTCGGCGTCATTCACGGTCACTGGAAACCGGTGGTCGGTCGTTTCAAGGACTACATCGCCATGCCGAAGTTCAACCTCTATCAGTCGTTGCACACCACGGTGATTGGTCCCGATGGAAAGACCATCGAAGTGCAGATTCGATCCCGCGAGATGCACCAACGCGCAGAGTGGGGAGTGGCTTCGCACTGGGCGTACAAGGATGCCGCCACGCCACAGGAAGTGGAGTGGCTCAATCGCATCATCGACTGGCAGGGCGAGGTATCCGATCCGCGTCAGTTCCTGGAAGGGTTGAAGACGGATCTCGAGCAGGACGAGCTCTTCGTATTCACGCCGAAGGGCCGCGTGGTGTCGTTGCCGCTCAACTCCACGCCCGTCGACTTTGCGTATGCGGTGCACACGGAGATCGGTCATTCGTGTGTCGGTGCGCGGGTGAACGGTCGACTCGTCGCACTCGATTACCGCTTGTCGTCGGGCGACACGTGCGAAGTGCTCACATCCAAGGCTGAGGGCACCGGGCCATCGCAAGGCTGGCTGGATTTCGTGGCGTCGACGAAAGCCAAGAACAAGATCAAACAATGGTGGACGCGTGAGCAACTCGAGGACATGGTCGACGAAGGTCATGATGAGTTCGTCGAAGAGCTCCGCCGAGTGGGGTTGTCGCTGCGTCGAATCGAAGCATCGCCCGAGTTGGAAAAGGAGATCGGAGCACTGGGATACGCCGATCTCAACGGCCTGCTGGCGGCAATCGGTCAGAAGAAAGTCGCTGCACGAGCACTCGTCACACGACTCTCCGACGCCCTGAAGGGAACGGACGCATCGGGCGAAGTCGATGCAATGCCAGCGCTACGAACGCGTTCATCCAGCACCAAGAACAAGAACGCGGTGTACGTCGAGGGTCTCGACGACGTGCTGGTGCGCCTGTCGAAGTGCTGCACTCCCGTGCCTGGTGACGAAATCATGGGCTTCATCACCCGAGGGAGAGGAGTCACGGTGCATCGCGTGGATTGCGCCAATGCGTTGTCGCTCATGTCGGAGCAATCGGCGCGGGTCATCGACGTGGAGTGGGCAGGTCTCACCCCGAACGACACGTTCGTGGCCGCAGTCGAAGTGGTGGCGCTCGACCGCACCCGGCTCCTGCGCGACGTCGCCAATGCACTCTCCGATCAGCGCGTCAACATCGTGTCGTGCACGACGCAAACGGGTTCCGATCGCGTTGCTCGTATGCGTTTTGAATTCGAGTTTTCCGATCCCAATCACCTGCAAGCGATGTTGCGCATCATCAAGAACATCGACGGTGTCTACGACGCCTACCGACTACTGCCGGGCACTGCCGACCAAGGAGATATCGGCTCCACGCATCCTTCTGCGAACTAGCCTTTGCGCGTGCCGTCGTTTGCAACCAGCCCTGGCACCCGTGACATATTGGCGCCCGATTCGGGGCGTTGGCGGCAGTTTCAGCAGGTGTTTGCCGAGGTGGTCGAGACCGCAGGATTCGCCCACATCATCCCGCCGATGTTCGAGGACCTCGGCGTGTTCTTGCGGGTGGGCGAGAGCACGGAAATCGTCACCAAGGAGATGTACGACTTCGAGGACAAGGGCGGTCGCCGCGTCGCCTTACGACCCGAGCAGACCGCAAGTGTGTGCCGGGCCTACGTTGAGCACCGCCCGGTGACTCCGTGGAAGGTGTGGTACGCAGGGCCCAACTTCCGATACGAAAAGCCGCAGCAAGGTCGATATCGCCAGTTCGACCAAGTCGGAGTGGAAGTGCTGGGTGTTGACGATCCACAACTGGATGCCGAAGTGATCACCTTGGCGATGAACTTCTATCAGCGCCTCGGTCTGCGTGGCGTGCGACTGTCGCTCAATTCCCTCGGCGATTCAGGAGATCGAGATCGGTACGCATCCGCATTGCGCACGTACTTTGCCTCGCACATCGACGCGCTTTCCGCCGAGAGTCGAGCAACGCTCGAACGGAATCCGCTCCGAGTGCTCGACTCCAAGCGACCGGAAGATGCCGAACTCATCGCGGACGCGCCGCGCATGGCGGATCATCTCAGTACCGCCGCCGCGGAACACTTCGTAGCCGTGCAGGCGTCACTGCGTAAAGCCGAGATCGACTTCGTGGTCGACGATCGCCTCGTGCGTGGGCTCGACTATTACCGTCGCACCACGTTCGAGTTCGTTTCGACGAGCCTCACTGCCGCGCACACCGCCATTGGTGGGGGCGGTCGATACGACGGCCTTGTCGCGGACCTCGGTGGACCGGATACTCCGGGAATCGGGTTTGCACTGGGTCTCGACCGCACGCTGTTGGCGTGCGACGCCGAGGGTGTGTTCGGTGCGCCACGTTCCCGTGTGGAGGTGTTCGTCGTGGATGCCACCGGTGGGGGCGAGGCCAGCGTGATATGCACGCAGCTTCGGGCTGCCGGCATCGGATCGGACCGCGCGTACGAACAGCGAAGTATGAAAGCCCAGATGAAGTCCGCCGATCGCTCCGGGGCACCACTTTGCATCATCATCGGAGAAGACGAACTCGCCGCGAACACCGCGATTCTCCGTACGATGGAGGGCGGTTCGCAGCAAGCGGTGCAACGTGACGACCTCGTCGTGCAGGTGCGCCGGGCGCTCGGACGTTAACCACGTATGACTTCCTCCACCACATTGCGCACGCACACGTGCGGCGAACTCACTGCGGCACACGTGGGCAAGCAGGTCACCCTGGCTGGTTGGGTGTCGCGCCGGCGCGAACATGGCGACAAGCTCGCCTTCGTCGACCTGCGCGATTTCTCCGGCGTGATGCAATGCGTCATCGACGATGGTGCAGATGCCCGTAGCGAGTGGGTGGTGCAGGTGACGGGCACGGTGTCGGCACGTCCTGCTGGCACCGTCAATGCCAATTTGCCGACCGGAGAAGTGGAGTTGACGAACTGCACGCTCACCGTGTTGAACGCCGCCGAACCACCGCCATTCCCGATCGATCAGCGTGCAGACGAAGTCGATGAGAACATTCGACTCAAGTTCCGATACCTCGACGTACGCCGCGAGCGCATGCAGCGAAACCTGCGGTTGCGCGCGAGTGTGAACTCCGCAATTCGTACGGCGATGGAAGCCCAGGGTTTCGTCGAGGTGGAGACTCCGTTGCTGATGCCGTCCACTCCGGAAGGGGCGCGAGAGTTCTTGGTGCCGTCGCGCAAGGAGCCGGGCTCGTTCTATGCGCTGCCGCAATCTCCGCAGTTGTGGAAGCAGTTGCTCATGGTGGCTGGCATGGATCGCTACTACCAGATCGCCCGCTGCTTGCGTGACGAAGACCTACGCGCCGATCGGCAGTACGAATTCACGCAGCTTGACGCGGAGATGAGTTTCGTCAACAAGGACGACGTGCTGGCGGCAATATCGCAAGCCGTGTTGGCGGCCGCCCACGCAGCAACGGGCGTGACGCCACCACCAATCGAACGAATCACCTGGCACGACGCGATGAATCGTTTCGGAACCGACAAGCCCGACATGCGCTTTGCCATGGAGCTGATGGAACTCACCGGGGTGTTCGCCGGAACCGAATTCAAGGCGTTTTCCACCGCATCGTCGATCAAGGGAATCCGTGTGGATGCTGCGACCTATCCGGAAGCTGCAGCCATGGGTCGCAACAAGCTCGACCAACTCACCGATCGCGCCAAACAGCTCGGCGCCAAGGGCTTGGTGTGGATCAAGGTGGGCGAGGGCGGCACGCTCGAGTCGCCGATCGCCAAGTTCCTCTCCGATGCGGAGAAGTCGGCGTTGGTTGCCGAACTTGGCGCAGTCGCCGGCGACTTGTTGTTGCTCGTGGCCGATGAATGGAGCACCACGTGCGGGGTTCTCGGGCAACTTCGCAACGACATCGCACGGCCGCCGGTTCACGAAGGGCCGTATCGCTACGTATGGGTGGTGGACTTCCCGTTGTTCATCGGCATCAATCCAACGACGAAGAAGCCGCAGCCTGGACATCACCCGTTCTGTCATCCGCACCCGGAAGACCTTGCAAAGATGGAGACCGATCCGCTCAACGTTCGTGCGTTGGCGTACGACCTCGTGCTCAACGGTTGGGAACTCGGTTCCGGTTCCATTCGAATTCACGAACCCGAACTGCAGCGCCGCGTATTCCAGTTGCTCGGAATCGACGATGAAACTGCGGATCGGAAGTTCGGCTTCTTCCTGCAGCCGTTCAAGTACGGAGCACCTCCGCATGGCGGTTTCGCCTTCGGTATCGATCGTCTCGTGGCCATCCTGGCCGGCGAAGAGAACATTCGCGAAGTAATCGCGTTTCCCAAGACACAATCAGGACTCGATCCGATGACCAACGCGCCAGGACCGGTTGAGGCAACTCAATTGAACGAGCTTGGTTTGCGAACCTTGCCCAAGCCAGCGAGCTGATCCGGATCGCAGCGGTGGTTGCGTCGCATATGGACGACAATCAGGATCTCTTTGCGCAAGCTGCATTTGAAAAGCTTCGTGAGCAGGCGCCACTTGCGGCGCGCATGCGTCCACGTTCGCTGAACGACGTCGTCGGGCAACAGCACTTGCTTGGTGTTGCCGGTCCACTGCGACGACTCATCGAATCCGACCGATTGAGTTCGGTCATCCTGTGGGGTCCGCCCGGCACCGGCAAGACCACGATTGCCGAAGTCATCGCAACGGTCACCAAGCGCGAATTCGTGCGCTTGTCGGCGGTTACCTCCGGCGTGAAGGACGTGCGGGAGGTATTGGAGGCGGCTCGCGCACGGCTGGGCGAGCACCATCGACGCACCATCGTGTTCGTCGACGAGATTCATCGATTCAACGCTGCGCAGCAGGACTCGCTGCTGCCGGCCGTAGAAGCCGGCCTCATCACCTTGATCGGGGCCACCACGGAGAACCCATTCTTCGAGGTGAACGCTCCGCTGCGGAGTCGTTCGACTCTCCTGCGGCTCGAGTCGATAAGCGACATCGATATTGCAGCGTTGTTGCAGCGGGGAGTACGAGCCGAAGGCGTGGAGATCGACGACGACGCGCTGGCACTCATCGTGCAACGAAGCGGGGGAGATGCGCGACAAGCGCTCACGTCCCTGGAAGTTGCCATTGCGCTCAGTGATGACGGTCGGGTGAAGCTGGCCCATGCCGAAGGCGCCCTCGCCACGAGTGCATTGCGGTACGGCCGCAACGACCATTACGACGTGGTGTCGGCGCTCATCAAGAGCATGCGCGGGTCGGATGAGTCGTCGGCACTGTTCTGGTTGGCGCGAATGATCGAAGCGGGAGACGACCCTCGATTCATCGCCCGCCGACTCATCGTGTTTGCCAGTGAGGACGTTGGGCTTGCCGACTCGTCGTCGCTCGCCATTGCAGTCGCAGCCGCCCAGGCGGTGGAACACGTCGGACTTCCCGAAGCTCGGTACAACTTGGCGCATGCGGTGATGCATTTGTCTCGGGCGCCGAAGTGTCGTGACGTGGTGGACGCCATTTCCTCTGCGCGCGAGGCGTTGTTGAGTGGAGCGTCCATCGAGGTTCCCGAACACTTGCGCGATACGAATTCGCCGCACGAGTCGGTGATTCCGCCTCGGCGATACGCTCAATAACAGCCATGTTTCGTCGACTCTTCTGGTTCGTACTCGGTGCCCTCGCTGCGCTCTTTGGATACGGATGGTTGCGCCGTCAGGCCGACCAGGTGGCAACGAAGGAGTCGGTCGACCAGTTCATCGACGGGCTCGTGGATCGCGTCATGACCGCCAAAGACAAAGTTTCCGACACGATGGGCGGCGCTACGGGCAGCAAACGCGACTCGACGAGCGACGACCTCTTCGAGTAGTCACGATGGCCCGCGCCGACCTTCGAACGGCCGACGACCTGCGCAAGGCGTTCGTTGGATTCTTCGCCGACCGTGCCCACACCGTGGTGCCTTCGGCCAGCCTCATTCCCTTCGATCCGTCGATCATGTTCACCGTGGCTGGGATGGTGCCGTTCAAGCCGTATTTCGTGGGAGAGGAGACCGCGCCGTACGACCGCGCAGTCAGCGTGCAAAAGTGCGTTCGGGCCGGCGGCAAACACAACGACCTCGACGATGTGGGTCGCACGAAGCGTCACCTGGTGTTCTTCGAGATGCTCGGCAACTTCAGTTTCGGTGACTACTTCAAGGAGAAGGCAATTCCCTGGGGTTGGGAGTTGGCCACGGAGGTATTCGGATTCGACGGCGACCAGTTGTGGATCACCGTGCATGAGAGCGACGACGAGGCCGAGCAGATCTGGCACGACGTCGTTGGCGTTCCGATGGAGCGCATCCAACGCCTCGGCGACAAGGACAACTTCTGGCAGATGGGTGATGTGGGACCGTGCGGACCATGTTCGGAAATCCATATCGATCGCGGCAGTGCGTTCGGGCCCGACGGTGGTCCGTTGCACGATCCGGCAGGCGATCGATTCCTCGAGTTCTGGAACCTCGTCTTCATGCAGTACAACCAGGCCAAGGATGGCTCGCGAACGAGGTTGCCCCGACCGTCCATCGACACGGGAGCGGGGTTCGAGCGCATCCTCACGTTGGTGCAGGGAGTCGACTCGGTGTGGGAAACCGACCTGCTCGCGCCGCTCATCGATGTAGGTCGCAGCCTCACCGGCGCGGAATATCGCATCGGTGATTACGAACACCGCCCGAGCTTCAGTCTTCGCGTGTTGGCCGAACACGCGCGTTCGTCGATGATGATGATCAACGACGGCGTGTTCCCGTCCAACGAGGGACGCGGTTACGTTCTGCGTCGCATCATTCGGCGTGCCGTGCGGCATGCGTACCTCTTGGGTTGCGAGAAACTCGTGATGCCGTCACTGGTGGAAACCTCGCTTGGCATCATGAAGGGGGCCTACCCGGAATTGGCCACCAACAGCGACTTCATCCTTGGTGTGATCACACGCGAGGAGGAGAAGTTCCGCTCCACGCTGCGTACCGGGCTCGGCATCCTCGAAGACGAGTTTGCCGGCAAGACCTCATCCATTTCCGGCTCGTCGGCGTTCGCTTTGCACGACACCTACGGATTCCCGCTCGAGCTCACCCAGGAAATCGCCTCCGAGCGTGGCGTGAGCGTCGATACCGAGGGGTTCGAGCGCGAGATGACCCAACAGCGTGAGCGAGCCAAGAGTGCGCGTAAGAGCGACGCTGCCGATCCACAGCGCGTGGCCACGTACAAGTCCCTGGTCGATACCAACGGCGCCACGAACTTCGTCGGGTACGACCACGATGCCGCGGATGCCGCGGTACTCGCCGTGCTCGGGCCGTTCGATCACGAAGATGGCTCGGCGGTCCACGAGATGTACTTGGATACGTCCCCGTTCTATGCGGAAAGCGGTGGTCAAGTCGGCGATACGGGCACGATCGTGTCGGTCACCGTAACCAACGGTCAGCCGTCCGCCGTGGCGCAGGTGATCGACACCACGTTTGCGGCGCCCGGCTTGCGCCGTCACCTGATTCGCATCACGCGTGGATCGTTCGCACAGGGTGAACGCGTCCATGCGGCAATCGACTCCGCGGCACGGGCTGCCACCCGACGCAACCACACCGCAACCCACGTACTGCATTGGGCGTTGCGCGAGGTGCTGGGTGAACACGTCAAGCAAGCCGGATCACTCGTATCGCCCGACCGACTCCGGTTCGACTTCAGTCATTACGAAGCGGTCACCGCCGCGGAGATTCGTCGCATCGAACAGTTGGCCAATGCGCAAGTCATCGCCAACAGTCGTGTCACTGCGAACGAGATGAGCAAGCAGGCAGCCACCGAGAAGGGCGCGATCGCGTTCTTCGGCGACAAGTACGGCGATGTCGTCCGGGTGCTCGAGGCGGGGAGTTCGCTCGAGTTGTGTGGCGGCACCCACGTATCGGCCACGGGTGACATCGGTCCGATCAAGGTCGTCAGCGAAGGATCCATCGGCTCCAACCTGCGACGAATCGAGGCCGTCACCGGCGAGAATGCCGTGCGATACCTCTTGGATCTCGCCGACAACGTTGCGAGCGCAGCCGATGTGCTCGGCGCAAAGCCCGACGACATCGTGTCGGCAGCCCAGCGCGCAATCGACAATGCCAAGGCGTTGAACGATGAGGTGAAGAAACTCCGTGCTGCCAACGTGCTATCGCAGGCAGGGGAACTTGCGGAAAAAGCCGCTGATGGTGCTCTCGTCACGCGAGTCGACGGAATCTCGCCCGCGGAACTGCGGGATCTTGCCATTGCGGTTCGCGCAAAGTCGGGAATCGAAGTCGTGATATTGGGTGGCGTATCCGATTCGGGTGGCGTGGCGCTCGTTGCAGCGGTGACGCCGGCAAGCGGCCTGAAGGCAGGCGATCTCATCAAGGATGCCGCCAAGCAAGTCGGCGGTGGTGGAGGCGGTAAGGGTGATATTGCAACCGCCGGCGGAAAAAACGCGGCGGCCTTGGATGATGCACTGGTGACGGCGACAAAGGCGGTTGACGCGGCACGGCGCGCGAAGTAATGCGCTGCCTCGGACTCGACCTGGGTTCCAAGCGCATCGGTGTGGCACTATGCGATCCGGAGGAGCGAGTGGCCACACCGCTCACCGTGGTGGAGCGCTCGAAGTCTCGCTCCCACGATCATGCGAACATCGCACGACTGGTCGAGGAGTACGAGGTGGAGGCAGTCGTGGTTGGCTTGCCATTGAACATGAGCGGCAAGGTGACTGCGGCCGCGCAAAGCGCGAAGGAAGAAACGGAGCAGTTGCGCGCGGCTTTGGGGATTCCGGTACATCTTTACGATGAGCGTCTCACCACGGTGACGGCCAATCGATCGCTGATGGAAATGGAGATGAAGGCCGATGCACGACGGCGAGTCGTGGACAAAGTGGCGGCCGCAGTGATGCTCCAGGCATACCTCGATCACCGTCGAAATGAGCGCAGAATGGAGGCACCGTGAGTCCTTCTGAGCCGTGGAACGAAGACCCGTGGGACCGTGTGCGACCCGATGATCCCGCCGAAACTGACGGCATGATTCCCGACCTTCGGCGTTACTCCAAGCAGATCCTGCTGGGGCTTGGCGTTGCGGCGCTGCTCTTCGTGGCGTGGGCGGGTTGGCAGGTGCGCGACATCGCCAACCAAGTAGGCACCGATGACGTCACCGCAACACCCGACGACAACCAATTGGTCGAGGTGGAAGTGGTGTTTCCCGAAGGCTTCACCGTCGCCCAGATGGCGAGTCGCTTGGAGCGTGATGCACCTGGTTTCTCTGCAAGCAACATCGATGCCGTACTCGCGGCAAATTCCCTCGCGGCGCCATTTCGCCCGGAAGGCATCACCTCCTATGAGGGCTTGTTGTTTCCCGCGCTGTATCGGGTTGCGTCGTACGAGACGGAGGAGGACGTGCTCGCGCGAATGATCGAAGAGATGCGTTCGCGTGCCCTGGCAAACGACATCGAAGTTGCAGCACAGCGACTCGGTCGCACGCCGTACGAGTTGTTGATCATCGCGTCCTTGATCGAAAAAGAAGTGAAAGTTGCAGAAGAGCGCGCCGTGGTGTCCCGTGTGATTCATAATCGTTTGGAGCTCGACATGGAGCTGCAAATCGACGCTTCGTTGTACTACAACGCACCCGACGGTGCGTCGTTCTCCGACCTCAAGGCCGCCGACTCGCCATACAACGTGTACCTTCGCAAAGGTCTGCCGCCAACACCGATTGCCAATCCCGGTGAAGCGGCGTTGATTGCTGCAATGAATCCCGCCGACAATCCCGCCGAGGACGATCCGCTCTGTACGGCGCGCAACAAGAAGGAAAGGACGGAAACGTGTCGCGTGCTGTTCTACGTGCTGTCCGATCTCGAGGGTCGACACGCGTTTGCCACCACGTATCGGTTGCACGAGCGCAACGTTGCAGCCGCTCAAGCTGCAGGAGTTTTGCCATGAGTGCTGTCGGTGCAGCCGTGAGTCCGTCCGCCCGCACGCGCATCGCCGCGGTCATTGGCAGTCCGGTAGCGCACAGCTTGTCGCCGGTCATTCACAATGCCGTTTTTGCCGCACATGGCGACGACTGGGTCTACGGCGCATTCGAGGTGGACCCCCAGCACGCCGCTGCGGCGATCGATGCAATGCGTGTGCTGGGAATCGCCGGGCTTTCCATCACCATGCCACACAAGGAAATGGTGATGTCTGCTCTCGACGAAGTGCACCCCGAAGCCCGGCTGGTGCGCGCGGTCAACACCGTGGTGCGTACTCGTGAGGGCCGTCTGATTGGTCACAACACCGATGGCATCGGTTGCGCGGATGCCCTACGGGCAGCGAATGCCGACATCTCGTTCGTGGGCGTGGTTGGTGCGGGCGCCACTGCACGTGCGGTGATCGCGACGCTGGCCGGCTTGGGCTCGCGTGTTGCGGTGGTGAATCGATCGGCGGGTCGACTTGCCGATGCCGTTGCCGTCGGCAACTCCGCGCGAGCGGGTTCCACCGCTGCGGTTTCCTCCGATGCGATCGGGGAGTGCACCACCATTATCAACACCACGCCACAGGGCATGGCAGGAGTTGCCCCGGACGCGCTCCCCGTCGATGAGTCCGCCCTGTCGTCGCGGCACACGGTGCTGGATGCGGTGTATCACCCGCTGGAAACGCGCTTTCTTCAAGCTGCTCGCCGACGAGGTGCGCAAGTAGTGGACGGGTTGGACATGTTGTGTGCGCAGGCGGCTCGCCAGCAGGAACTGTGGCTCGGTCGACGTCCCGACGTCACGCTGATGCGGCACGCCGCACTTCGGGAGCTCGCTCAGCGCCAGCGGTAGAATTCAGGTGCATGTTGCGCTACTTGACCGCCGGCGAAAGTCACGGTCAAGCGTTGGTGGTGATCGTCGAAGGATTGCCCTCCAACCTGCCCGTCACCGTCGCCGATATCTCCGATGAACTTGCCCGTCGGCGATTGGGGTTCGGCCGTGGCCCGCGACAGAAGTTCGAGAAGGACGAGATCGAGTTGATTGGCGGCATTCGCCATGGGCGCACGCTCGGTTCGCCGGTTGCCGTCCTCATCAAGAACACGGAGTGGTTCCGCAGCGATGTGTGGCACGAGGAGATGTCGCCGCACCCCGGAGTAACCAAGAAACCACTCACACAGCCACGCCCGGGGCATGCAGACCTGGCTGGCATGCAGAAGTACGACTTCGTCGATGCCCGTGATGTCCTGGAGCGTGCCAGCGCACGCGAGACCAGCGCACGCGTGGTTGCAGGCGCTCTCGCCAAATTGCTGCTCAAGCAAATTGGTGTGGAAATCGTCTCGCACGTGGTGTCGCTTGGTTCGGTGTCGAGCGACGCGGTGAAGCGGCCGCAGCCGGGTGACTCCAACCGAATCGACGAGTCTCCCGTGCGATGCTTCGACAAAGCCACGGAAGAAAAGATGATCGCCGAAATCGAGGCAGCAGCCAAGGACGGCGACAGTCTCGGTGGGGTGGTGGAGGTGCTCGCGTACGGTTTGCCGGTCGGACTCGGAAGTCACGTGCACTGGGATCGCAAGATCGACGGCATGCTCGCCCAGGCCGTGATGAGTATCCAAGCCGTCAAGGGTGTGGAGATCGGTGACGGCTTCTCCAATGCAGCGCTCCGTGGCAGCCAAGCCCATGACGCAATCACGTGGGACGATGCATCTTCGGCCTACAAGCGCGAAACCGCAAAAGCCGGCGGTACCGAGGGTGGCATGACCACCGGAGAGATGTTGGTGGTTCGCGCAGCAATGAAGCCACTCTCCACGCTGAATCGCCCCACGTTGAAAACGGTGGACGTGGTGTCCAAGGAGGAAACGGTGAGCTTCAAGGAGCGCACCGATGTGACCGCCGTGCCAGCCATGGGCGTGGTGGCCGAGACGATGATTGCCCTGGTGTTGGCCGGCGAAGCACAACGCAAATTCGGTGGGGATTCCTTGAAGGAATTCGTTCGCAATGCCGGCGCTTTCGCCGAGTCGCTGCAATAGCTCCGATGTCCCGCGTCGTCGTGCTGGTGGGAATGATGGGATCCGGCAAAACCACCGTGGGGAAGGTCGTAGCCGCACGTCTCGGTGTCGGGTTCATCGACACGGACGACCTCGTGGTGGCGCGTACCGGCAAGTCCGTCCGCGACATCTTCGCCAGTGATGGCGAGGCGGTATTTCGGGCCGTTGAGTCGCAGGTCCTCCTCGATGCACTCGATTCGCCCGTCGATGTGGTGATCGCTGCCGCTGGTGGAACCGTCCTCAGCGAATCCAATCGCGCGGCAATCGATACTCACGCCGATGTGGTGTTGTGGCTCGACGCCGACGTATCGACCCTGGGTGAGCGAGCCGGTCGTGGTGCTCATCGACCGCTGCTCGACGGTGACATCGAGTCTCGCTTGGCGGCACTCGATGGAGAGCGACGCGCGTTGTATCAGTCGGTTGCCGATGTGCGCATCGACACCAGGAGCAAGGACATCGAAGAAGTGGTTCACGAGGTCGTGGTTGCGCTCGCAAAGGAACCCGCATCATGATCGAACGGACGATGAGGGTCATGTCATGACACGACGTGTGCGCGTGGATCTTGGCGCTCGTTCCTACGACGTGGTGGTCGGACGTGGCGCCATCGGCGAACTGCCCTCGCTCGTCCCGAGTGACGCCAAACGTATTGCCGTTGTCACCCAAGACGGGGTGCCGGTGGATGTGTTGCCTCATCTGCCGGGAGGAGTCTCGGTTTCGCGACATGTCATCGCAAACTCCGAGGATCACAAGTCGCTTGCCACCATCGAACGTCTGTGTGAGGAGTTTGCATCTGCCGGACTCACGCGCAACGACCTCATCGTGGGTGTCGGCGGAGGAATGGTGACCGATGTTGCCGGCTTTGCCGCTGCCTCGTGGCATCGCGGTGTACGAGTGGTGCACGTGTCCACCACGTTGGTGGGGATGATCGATGCCGCAATCGGCGGCAAGACCGGTGTCAATCTTCGTGCCGGCAAGAACCTCGTTGGAGCTTTCTGGCAGCCCAGTGGCGTCATCTGTGATACGGCTCATCTCGATTCGCTCCCCGAGCGTGAGCAGCGCTGCGGCAGGGGTGAAATGGCCAAGTATCACTTCCTCACCGGCGACGACCTGCTGTCGCTCGACCTCGATGCCCGCATCGCCCGATGTGTGGAGATCAAGGCGGATGTCGTGGGGAGTGATGAACGAGAATCCGGCCGTCGAGCCATTTTGAACTACGGACACACGTTGGGCCATGCCCTCGAAATCGCGTCCGGCTTCTCGCTGGCACACGGTGAGTCGGTGGCCGTGGGAATGATGTTTGCCGCCCATCTTGCACGAGCCCTCGGTCGTATCGACGATGAGCGCGTGGAGCAGCACCGCAGGGTGATCGTGGATCACTACGGACTGTCGGTGTCGGTGCCCGCCGGGATTCGGCGAGCCCAGCTGGTGGAACTGATGCACCACGACAAGAAGGCAATCGACGGGCTCACTTTCGTGCTGGATGGCAAACGTGGAATCGAGACGGTTCGCGGGGTGGAAACGTCCGCACTGAACTCGGCATTCACCGCACTTTCAGTACCCTGAACCCCATGCCTGCATCACAAAAACGTCTGTTGCTGTTGCACGGCCCCAACTTGAACCTTCTTGGAACGCGCGAACCCGCCATTTACGGCACCGCGACATTGGCCGATCATGTTGCTCGTGCTTCGGCTGCAGCAAAGCGCCTCGGGTACGAGGCCGACAGCGAGCAATCCAACGATCTCGGTGCCCTCATCGGCATCGTGCACCACGCTGGTGCTCGCTACTCGGGCATCGTCCTCAATGCCGGCGCCTTCACACACTTTGCATGGAGCTTGCACGATGCGCTGAAGAGCGTCGGGTTGCCCGTGGTGGAGGTGCACCTTTCGAATCCTGCTGCCCGTGAACCGTGGCGACACGAGAGCGTGATTGCTCCAGTCGCAATCGGCAGTATCGCAGGTTTTGGTGGCGAGTCGTACGTCCTCGGTGTAGAAGCGCTGGTTCGATACCTGGAGTCGAAGTGACCGCGGTGGTTCACCACGGCGATGTCTCGGCACCTTTGCCCACGTTGTCCGTATCGGGCCGTGATCAGCTGGTGCGACACGAATTGGCGCAGCGAAAGGACCCTGCCGACGGGGCCACTGCAGGAAGTCTCCTGGTGTTCGACCTCAACAACATTCGATGGCTGACCGGGTTCACCGGCTCGGCGGGCACGCTCGTGATTCACCCAGACGAGATGGTGCTGATCACCGACGGCCGTTACGGAGAGCAAGCCCGTCACCAATTGAATGCTGCGGGAGCTTCGGCACGAGTGGTGGTGGGATCCAGTGCCACGGCGTTGCGTGAAGCACTCGAGCGCACGCTCCAACCCACCGGTGCAGTGGCAGTTGACCCGAGTGAAGTCACGCATGCCCAGTATCAAACCATTCGTTCGCAAACCACGGCGAAGCTGATTGCGGTGTCGGGAGTGGTGCAACACCTGCGCCGTCGCAAGTCGCCCGCCGAAATAGCTCGCATGAAGCGGGCGTCGGCGTGCACCGATGCCGCCTTGGCGGAGGTAGCCCCGATGATGTCGGAACGTCCCACCGAGCGTGATGTGCGTGACGAGCTCGAATACCGGATGCGTCGTCATGGCGCTGATGGCCCGAGCTACGACACCATCGTGGCCACGGGACCAAACGGTGCGCGTCCGCACCATCGACCGACCTCCGCGGTAATCGAGGAGGGGCATCTCGTGGTGATCGATGTTGGTGCATTGGTCGACGGATACCACTCGGACATGACTCGCACCTATCTGATAGGCGACGTCGACCCCGTGTTGCGTCGAATGCACGACGTGGTGCGGGAGTCGCAGCTCGCCGGCTTGGCTGCAGTACGCGCAGGAGTCACGGCAGGTGACGTCGACAAGGTGTGTCGCGACATCATCGCTGATGCCGGGTTTGGTGCAGAATTCATTCACTCCACCGGTCACGGTGTGGGTTTGCAAATTCACGAACAACCATGGGTCCGCACCGCAATGCCCGAACCACTGCAAAGTGGGGAAGTAGTGACGGTGGAGCCTGGGGTCTATCGTGAAGGGCTCGGCGGTGTGCGAATTGAGGACCTCGTGGTCGTCACTGACACCGGCTGCGACATACTCACCGATTCACCAAAGGACATCTCGTGCCTGCAATTAGCACCAACGAACTGAAGAACGGCGTCACCCTCGAACTGGACAAGGGATTGTTCAGCGTGGTGGAGTTCCAACACGTAAAGCCCGGCAAGGGTGGCGCGTTCGTGCGCACCAAACTGCGCAACGTGCGTACCGGTGCAGTGATCGAGCGCACGTTCAACGCGGGAGTGCGGGTCGAACAGGCGATCATCGACCGTCGGGACATGCAGTTCTTGTACAAGGACGGCGACGACTTCGTGTTCATGGACACCGACACGTACGAGCAGATCAACGTTCAGCCGGTCACATTGGGTGACGTTGCCGACTACTTGGTGGAGTCTGCGACGGCGCAAATTGCCTTGTACGGAACGGAGATCGTTGCCGTCGAGATCCCGGCATCCGTGGAGTTGACCATCGCCCAAACCGAGCCCGGCATTCAGGGTGACCGTGTTTCCGGTGCCCGCAAACCCGCCACGCTGCAAACCGGCAAGGTCATTCAGGTGCCGCTCTTCATCAACATCGGCGATCGAGTCAAGGTGGACACCCGCACGGGTGACTACGTGACCCGCGTCTAAGTGCGAACGACGCTCGGCGGATTCCGTGGTGAGTAGTTCAACGCCCGACGACGGTGCAGCGCCGGGCGGCGTGACACCTATCGACGACGGTGCAGCGCCGAGCAGCGTGACACCTACCGACGACGGTGCAGCGCCGGGCGGCACAACGCCAACCGACGACAGCGCCGATTGGAAT
>JBBANV010000001.1:30042-38903 GCA_040401775.1 Ilumatobacteraceae bacterium | reverse complement strand
CGACGGTGCAGCGCCGGGCGGCACAACGCCAACCGACGACAGCGCCGATTGGAATCGCGACTTTGATCCGCGTTCGGATGCCCGCGAACGCGCCCTCAACATCCTGTTCGAGGCCGATGTGCGGGGCTGTGCATCGCGCGAAGTAGTCGAGCGAATCCAAGTGCCGCTCGATGCGCTCACCACACTCCTGGTGGACGGTGTGGAGCAGCATCGTGCGCGAATCGACGAGCTGATCTCTTCGCACAGTCATGCCTGGTCGATCGACCGCATGGCCACCACCGACCGGAACGTCCTTCGGGTGGCCACATTCGAACTGATTGGTCGCGCAGACATTCCCACGGCCGTGGTGCTGAACGAAGCTGTCGGACTGGCCAAACGATACGGCACCGACGATTCCGGGCGATTCGTCAATGGCATGTTGTCGGCAATCGCCCGAACAACACGCGAAGGCGCCAAGCCCGTCACCGACTAGAACTCTTCCATGGCAGTTGAACTGCACACCGCGCTTGGGGCACTGCGGCGCAGGCTGGCGCAGGTCACGGTGTGGCACTCGATCGCCATTTCGCTCACCGTGTTGTACACCGTATGGCTCGCAGTACGCACCACTCGAAATCACTTCGGGCTCGGAACTTCTGCTTACGACTTCGGTTTGTACGACCAAGGCGTGTGGTTGCTGTCGCAAGGCAAGGCACCGTTCGTCACGTTGATGGGTCGCAACCTCTTCGGCGACCACACGTCCTTCATCCTGTTGCCGCTCGTTCCGTTGTATTGGGTGGTGGGCTCCACGGCCTTGCTGTTCGTCGTGCAGGCAGTCGTGCTCGGACTCGGGGCACTTCCCGTATGGAAGATCTCGAGACAGTTGCTGGGATCGTTGCCCATGTCCTGCGTGGCGGTGGTGGCGTACCTGCTGCATCCAGCGCTCACCCATACCGGGCTGGAAAACTTCCATCCCGACGCGGCCTTGGCGCCCTTGATCGCCTGGGCGTTGTACGCGGGTCTCACCTACCGGTGGGTACAGTACACCGTTGCGGTACTGCTCATCTTGGCGGTGAAGGAGGACACCGCGTTGTTCGTGGTGGCACTCGGCGCTTGGGTGGCCCTGCGACGCGATCGGCAGATCGGACTCCTCACGATGCTCGGCGGATTGTGGTTTGCGGTGTTGATGCTGTTCGCGGTGATGCGTGGGATCGTCGGCGTGCCGTACCGCAATGAGTGGCGGTTGCCGTTCGGTGGATTCGGGGGACTTTTTCGGACTGCATTGACCCGCCCCGACAAACTCATTCGACATTTGGTTTCCGGTGAGCGACCGCTCTACTTGCTGCAGATTCTCGCACCGGTCGGATTCATCGCCTTGTTGCGACCCGAAATTGCACTCCTTGGCACTTTGCCGTTGCTGGCAAACCTGGTGAGCACGTTTTGGTACCAAAGCCAGATCGAGTACCACTATGCGGTGCAGTTCGTGCCGATCGTGGTGATTGGCGCCATGTTCGCAATTTCGAGGATGGCCGAGCACCTTCGAAGCTGGCTGGCAGGGCTGGTGTTGGTCGGGTCACTCGTCTGTGCGGTGGCGTGGACCCCTTTGCCGTTCATGCGCGTGCAGGCGCCGACGTGGACTCCGAACCACCCGTCGGTTCCGGCCGCCCACGAGGCCATCGACCGTCTGCCACCGGAATCCGTCGTGGCGGCGTACCACACGTTGACTGCACACATGGCACGACGCGAGCGAATCTACGTGTTTCCCGTGCCGTTTCGTCGCGTCCTTTACGGCCCCGACGTCTTTGCCAAAGGTGACCGTTTGCCATTCGCCGACGAGGTGCAGTACGTGATTCTTCCGAAAGAGTTGGACGGCGAAGCAGAGCTCGACTGGCAACGGGAGCGTCCGTTCTTCGATGTGGTCTACGGCAATGACTGGTGGACGGTGTACGAACGAGTACGCTGAGGTCACCGTGAAGTGAGTCCCGTGAGGCTCACACGGCAGGAGAATCAGGTGAGCAATTTGGTGATGTCGGCCGACGACGTCAGACGGGCGATAACCCGCATCGCTCACGAAATTCTGGAGCGCCAACACGGCCCCGCCCAACTCGCCATCGTGGGGTTGCAGCGCGGTGGTGCATGGTTGGCCGATGCGATCGGTGACGCGCTGCATCAGATCGAGCCCAGCAGCTCGGTGCCGCTCGGATACCTCGACGTCAGCATGCACCGCGACGACATTGGTCTGCGTCCCGTGGTGCCAGGTGCAATCAGTCGAATCGAATTTCCCGTCGACGGGGCAACGGTGGTGCTGGTGGACGACGTGTTGTACACCGGTCGTACCGTTCGGGCGGCGATGGAGGGGATCAACACCTACGGCCGCCCACGGGCAATTCAACTTGCGGTGCTGGTGGATCGCGGTCATCGAGAACTCCCGATTCGTCCCGATTACGTCGGCAAGAATCTGCCGACGCATGTGTCCGACGATGTTCGGGCCACCGGTGAAGGTGTCGTCGTGAGTCGTGGAGCTGCATCATGAAGCACCTGCGCAGCATCGACGAGTTGGGATACGACGGGCTCGTGCGGTTGCTCGAGCTCACCAATCACATGGTGGAAGTCAACAGCCGGCCCGTTCCCAAGGTGCCTGCACTGCGGGGTCGCACGGTGGTGAGTTTGTTCTTCGAGGACTCCACGCGTACGCGATTGTCCTTCGAGACCGCAGCAAAGCGTTTATCGGCCGACACGATGACCTTCAGCGTGTCGACTTCCAGTGTCAACAAGGGTGAAAGCCTGCGGGACACCGTGGAGACCATCACCGACATGGGGGTGGATGCATTCGTCGTTCGCCACAAATCGACGGGTATCCCATGGCAGATCAGTGACTGGACCGATGCGTCCGTGGTGAACGCCGGGGACGGATGGCATCAACATCCCACCCAAGCGCTGGTGGACTGCTTCACCGTGCGTCAAGCGCTGGGTTGCGAGCGATTCGACGGTCTCACGCTCACCATCGTTGGCGATATCAAGCACAGCCGTGTTGCGCGCAGCAACATCAGTGCATTCAGCATGTTGGGGGCGAAGGTCGTCCTCGTGGCGCCACCCACGCTGCTGCCACCGGATGTGTCGCATTGGCCGGTGGAGGTGTCGCATCGCCTCGACGATGTGCTTGCACGCACCGACATCCTCTACATGTTGCGACTACAGAGTGAGCGCATGTCGCAGGGTCACGTTCCGAATCTTCGTGAGTACGCCGAAACGTTCGGACTCGATGCCGCTCGGGTCGGTAAGTTGCCATCGCGGGCGGTACTCATGCATCCCGGACCGATGAATCGAGGAGTCGAGATGATGGTGGATCCTTCGACATTGCCCAATTCGCTGATTCATCAACAGGTGTCCAATGGCGTGTCGGTACGCATGGCGGTGTTGTTCGACTTGTTGGCGGGGGAGTCCTCCGCCTCGCATCTTGCGCAGGTGGCGTCATGACACGTTCGGCTGGAATCCAATCGGCCGCACGCACGGTGCTGAAAGGTGGCCGCGTCGTCGACTCGCGCGGCGAGCAGCAAGTCGACGTGGCCATGCAGCACGGTGTGGTGGTGGAAGTTGGTGCGCGACTCGAGGGTGATCACACCGTGGACGCAACCGGCTGCATCGTTGCCCCCGGCTTCGTCGATCTCCATGCGCACTTGCGCGAGCCCGGCAAGGAAGAAGCCGAAACCATCGAGACGGGAAGTCGGGCCGGAGCGAAAGGTGGGTACACCGCTCTCGTGGCCATGCCCAATACGGATCCGCCGCAGGACAGTGTTGCGGTGATCGACTTCGTACGCGAACAGGGCAAGCGGGCTGGTCTGGTGGAAGTGGTTCCCAGTGGCTGCATCACGCTGGGCAGAAAAGGTGAAGCACTCGCACCGATGGCCGAGCTCGCGGCCGCAGGCGTGCGGATCTTCACCGATGACGGCAACGGGGTTCAGGACGAATTGCTCATGCGGCGGGCCATGGAGTACGGCAAGGGACTCGGCGTCACGTTGGCCCAACACTGTGAGGTGGCCAGTCTCACCAAGGGTGCCGTCATGAACGAGTGCCAATGTTGCACGTCGCTCGGGTTGCCGGGTTGGCCGTCACTTGCCGAGGAGCTCATGGTGTTCCGCGACATCGAGTTGGCGAGACTCACCGGTGCACGTGTGCATTTTTTGCACTTGTCGACCGCGCGAAGCGTGGAGTTGGTGCGGGCCGCCAAACGCGACGGGCTTCCCGTGACGGCAGAAGTGACGCCGCACCACTTGTCGCTCGACGACACTCGTCTCTCCACCTTCGACACGGTGTTCAAGGTGAATCCGCCGCTGCGCTCGCACGCCGATATCGCGGCATTGCGTGCCGGGGTGAAGGACGGCACGATCGACGCACTCGCCACCGATCATGCGCCGCATCCGCGACGCGACAAGGAGCTTTCCCTGGATCAAGCCCCACCGGGGATGCTCGGGTTGGAAACTGCACTCGGAGTTGCACTCGGAGTACTCGACGTCGACCTGGTGCACCTGGTTCGCATCATGTCCATTCAGCCCGCGCAGATCGCCGGTATCGCCGATCGACACGGACGAGACGTGGAGGTTGGTGCACCTGCCAACATGGTGGTGTTTGATCCCAACATCACCTGGCAGGTATCACCTGACTCGCTGGCCAGCAAGAGTCGGAACACTCCGTACGTGGGCATGACCCTGCGCGGAAAGGTGCGCCACACCTTCTTCAATGGAGCCGCGACGGTGCTGGATGGAGAAGCACAACGATGACCTCGTTGCGACCCGCGCTGTTGGTGCTCGGGGACGGCAGTGTCTTCGAGGGCGAGGCCATCGGGGCGGATGTGTCGGTGGCCTCGGGCGAGGTGGTGTTCCATACGGGAATGAGCGGATATCAGGAAGTGATGACCGATCCGAGTTATGCCGGCCAGATCATCACGTTCACCACGCCCCACATCGGCAACTACGGCATGAGTCGTCACGACAACGAGAGCAGCAAGGTGTTCGCGCGCGGTGTCGTCATTCGCGAGATCGCACGACGACGCAGCAACTGGCGCAGCGACGAGCCCCTCGACGTGTTCTTGCGTGCGCGCAACGTGGGTGGTATCACCGGCATTGACACGAGGCGACTCACGCGACTGCTGCGTGACACCGGCTCGTTGATCGGTGCCTTCGGTACGGCCGATGAAGCCACCTTGCGTGCCACGTTGTCGACGGAGAAGGGAACCGCCGGGCGAAATTTGGTGGCTCAAGTGTCCACCTTGTCCTCCTATGACGTGCCGAACACGGCGAAGAAAGGTGTGAAGCCGTTTTCCGTTGTTGCCTACGACTTCGGTATCAAGCAAACGATCCTTGACTGCTTGAGTGAGATAGCCGACGTGCACGTGGTGCCTGCGCGAACACCCGCTGCCGAGATTCTCGCCCGGAAACCCGATGGGGTGTTCCTCTCCAACGGCCCCGGCGATCCGGAGATGGTATTGGATGCCCCCAACGCGATTCGCGACATCATTGCCGCCGACGTTCCACTCTTTGGAATTTGTCTCGGTCACCAATTGCTTGGCTTGGCGCTCGGTGGTCGAACGTTCAAGCTGCCCTATGGACATCATGGCGCCAACCATCCGGTTCGCGACGTGGTGACGGGCAAGGTGGAGATCACCAGCCAGAACCACAACTTCTGCGTCGATCCCGAGTCGATTGCCGACAGGGTGCGCGTGACGCACGTGAACTTGAACGACAACACCAACGAGGGCATGGCGGTGCGCGGTGCGCGAGCCTTCAGTGTGCAGTACCACCCGGAGGCGGGCCCCGGGCCGCACGACTCGCGGTACTTGTTCGACAGATTTGCCGACGTGATGCGTGGTGGTTCCTGATGCCACGTCGTAGTGATCTCTCCAGCATCCTGGTGATCGGTTCGGGACCGATCGTCATTGGTCAAGCGTGCGAGTTCGATTACTCGGGTACGCAAGCGTGCCGCGTCCTACGCGCCGAGGGTTATCGCGTGATCCTCGCCAACTCCAATCCGGCGACGATCATGACCGATCCCGACTTTGCCGACCGCACGTACATCGAGCCGCTCACGCCCGACGTGCTGGCAGCCATCATCGAGCGGGAGAAACCCGATGCGGTGCTTCCGACGTTGGGCGGCCAGACTGCGCTCAATTTGGCGATGGCGCTTTTCGAGCGGGGCCTGGCCGGGGTTCCCGGGACACCCGAACTCATCGGCGCCAATGCCGAAGCCATCGCAACGGCCGAGGATCGCGAGAAGTTCAAGGTGGCGATGCAAGAAATCGGTTTGAAGGTTCCCAAGAGCGGAATCGCGCACTCGCTGGAAGAAGCCGAGACCGTCCTGAAGAGCATCAAATTGCCCGTCATCATTCGACCGGCGTACATCCTCGGCGGTCGTGGCACCGGCATCGCAACTACGCCCGCGGAATTCAAACACATCGTTACGGCGGGTCTGGCGGCGAGCCCGATCAACGAGGTGTTGATCGAAACCTCGATCAAGGGCTGGAAGGAATACGAGCTCGAGGTGATGCGTGATCGGGCGGACAACTGCGTGATCATCTGCTCGATCGAGAACATCGACGCGATGGGTGTTCACACGGGGGACAGCATCACCGTGGCACCCGCAATGACATTGTCGGACACCGAGTACCAAGAAATGCGCAACGCCGCGTTTGCCTGTATCCGCAGGGTGGGCGTGGAGACCGGCGGCTCCAATGTGCAGTTTGCCGTGAATCCCGAGAACGGCGATCAGGTGGTCATCGAAATGAATCCGCGTGTGTCGCGTTCGTCGGCATTGGCATCGAAGGCAACCGGATTCCCGATCGCAAAGATTGCCGCAAAGTTGGCCGTCGGGTACACACTCGATGAGATTGCCAACGACATCACCAAGAAGACTCCGGCGAGCTTCGAGCCAACGATCGACTACGTAGTAACGAAGGTTCCGCGTTGGGCCTTCGAGAAATTCGATGGAGCCAGCAACACCCTCGGCACACAGATGCGCAGCGTCGGCGAGGCGATGGCGATTGGGCGTACCTTCCCCGAGAGTTTGCAGAAAGCCTTGCGCTCGTTGGAAATCGGTCGTGCAGGTCTCAACTGCGATGCAGCCGAGAAGAACTTCGAGTCGATGGATGACGGGCAGTTGCTCGCAGCCATCGAAACCCCAACTCCGGACCGCATCTTCCAAGTGGGCGAGTGCATCCGTCGCGGGCACCAAATCGACAAACTCCACGCGGCAACCGGGATCGATCCATGGTTCCTCGACCAGATGAAGGCCATTTATGAAGAGCGAACCGTCGTGCAGGATGCATCTCCACAATCGCTCGACCGCCGCGCCTGGCGACGGGTGAAGCGATTGGGCTTCAGCGATGCACAGTTGGCATGGCTGTGGGATACGGACGAACAATCCGTTCGATCGGCGCGCGAGCAGGCGGGTGTGCTGCCCACGTACAAATCGGTGGACACCTGCAGTGCAGAATTCGCCGCTGAGACGCCGTACTTCTACTCCACCTACGAAGACGAGTCGGAAGTGCGACCCTCCACGAAGGATCGGGTCATCATCCTGGGGAGCGGACCCAATCGCATCGGTCAGGGAATCGAATTCGACTACTGCTGCGTTCACGCCAGCTTTGCGTTGCGTGAGGCGGGTTTCGAAACCGTGATGCTGAACTGCAACCCAGAGACGGTGTCGACCGATTACGACACCTCCGATCGTTTGTATTTCGAACCACTCACCACCGAAGACGTGCTCAACGTGATTGCGGCAGAAACGAAAGCTGCGGGCAAGGCACCGAAGTTGATCGTGTCGCTCGGCGGTCAAACCCCGTTGAAGCTCGCTTCGTCGCTGCCAGCCGAACTCATTGCAGGGACGTCCCCGGCGTCGATCGACCTCGCCGAAGATCGGGAACAGTGGAACGCACTGTGCAACCGCCTGGGTATCGCCCAGCCGCCGGGTGCCACGGCAACCGATCTCGCCGGTGCGCGAGCAGTGACGGCCACCACGGGATACCCGGTGTTGGTGCGACCCAGCTACGTGCTTGGCGGTCGCGCGATGAGAATCGTGCACGACGATCAACAGCTCGTCGATGCGATGGCGGAGATGGAGCGATTCGGTTCGCTCGGACGCGAGGGGGGCTTGTCGTCGAGTCGGCCCGTGCTCATCGATCGTTTCTTGCAGGATGCCACCGAGGTGGATGTCGATGCAATCCGTGATGCAACCGGTGAAGTACTCGTCGGCGGGATCATGGAGCACGTCGAAGAGGCGGGAATCCACTCCGGCGACTCCGCGTGTGCGCTCCCTCCACAGAATCTCTCGATTCAAGCACTGGCCACGATCGAGGACTACACGCGGAAGATCGCTGACGCACTCGATGTTCGCGGACTCATCAACGTGCAGTTCGCGGTTGCCGACGGAACGGTGTACGTCATCGAGGCAAATCCCCGTGCCAGTCGCACGGTGCCGTTCGTAGCCAAGGCAACGGGTGTGCCCTTGGCGATGGTGGCCAGTCGGGTGATGTTGGGTGCGACGTTGGCACAGTTGCGAGCCGAAGGTTTGGTGCGCACACCGGCCACGGGACACGTGAGCGTGAAGGAAGCAGTGTTGCCGTTCAATCGATTCCCGGAAGTGGACACCACGTTGGGGCCGGAGATGCGTTCCACCGGCGAAGTCATGGGCATCGACCGCACGTTCGGTCGAGCGTTCATCAAAGCGCAATCGGCGGCAGGAACGGAGTTGCCGCTGAGTGGCCGGGTGTTCGTGTCGTTGAATGATCGTGACAAGTCGGCTGCGGTGGAGATTGGTCGGGCGCTCGTCGAAGTGGGCTGCACGGTGGTGGCCACGAGCGGGACTGCAGCAGTGCTGACGGCGGGAGGAGTCCC
>JBBANV010000001.1:24190-29942 GCA_040401775.1 Ilumatobacteraceae bacterium | reverse complement strand
CCCCTTGGCGATGCCGTGACGCTCATCGAATCGGGCGACATCGTGTTCGTCGTCAACACACCACAAGACAGCGGCACTCATCGCGATGGTGAAGCCATTCGCAAGGCCGCCAACGTGAAGGGTGTTGCGCTGGTGACCACCGTTCGTGCTGCACGTGCTGCCGTCCAAGGAATGCGGGAGCGTCGCGACGAACCGCTCGCCATTCGTTCGCTGCAGGAATACCACGGTGTCTAACTCGCTCGCGCTCCCGATGGTGCGCGTGGGAGCCGTCGAACTTCCCGGGCCAGTACTTCTGGCCTCCGGGACTGCCGGTCATTCCGATGAGCTGGCGTCATACATGGATCTGTCGGCACTTGGTGGCGTCGTGGTGAAGTCGGTGGCGTCATTCGAATGGCAGGGGAATCCGGCGCCGCGTTTGCATGCACTATCTGGCGGCATGATCAATGCAGTTGGCCTCCAAGGTCGGGGTGTCGAGCAGTGGATTGCAAACGATCTGCCGAGGCTGCGCGCGTGCGGTGCTCGCGTCGTTGCAAGTATCTGGGGGTTCCGCGAGAGCGAATACGAAGCGGCAGCGCTCGCACTCATCGATGTTGCCGCCGATCTCACGGCAGTCGAGGTGAACTTGTCGTGTCCCAACGTTGAGCACGCGCGCAGCATGTTCGCGCACGATGCAGTTCAGTCGTCGCGAGTGGTATCGGCCGTACGACGCGCGTTGCCCAACGTTCCGATCTGGGCGAAATTGAGCCCCAACACCGATCGTCTGGTGGAAATTGCCGGCGTGGTGTCGAGTGCCGGGGCCGATGCGCTGGTGTTGGTCAACACCGTCCTGGGAATGGCAATCGACACGGAAACCAGACGACCCGTACTCGGCAACGGTGGCGGTGGTGTCAGCGGGGCAGCGATGCATGCGATGGCTACACGCAGCGTGTTCGATGTGCGGTCTGCATTGAGTGATGTGCCGATCATCGGAGTAGGAGGCATCTCGTGTGCCAACGATGCGCTGGAGCTGATGATGGCGGGAGCCAACGCCGTGCAAGTTGGTACTGCAACGTTCGCCGACCCGCGTGCGGCGATGAAGATCCAACGGAGGATGTTGCGTTGGGCACATCGTCGACGTGTGTCCTCATGGGAAGAGATCATCGGGAGTGCGCACTAGCCTTCCGTTATGGCAATGACGCCAGTGAAAGATCGGCGTAGCGATGAAGTGATGCAGCGCCTCACGCGTCTGCGCAACGGAATCGACCAATTGGTGGCATCGGTTCGGGATGGACACGTGACGCTGGCTGATGTGTTTGCTCGGGCAGATGGTGGTGCGATCGTTGATTCGCCAGCGACGGTTTCTGACGATGCGCAAGTGTGCTCGTTCGTGTATCTCGTCAAAGTTGCCGAAGCCCTGCCCGGCGTCGGCAAGGTACGGGCGCGACGGATACTCGAAGAACATGGTTTGGGTGAGCGCACGCGAGTTGGGGCGGTGGCACACGAGGTTCGAGCGGCGCTCGTCGAGGCACTGACATGAGCGGACTGGTGTTCGTGGTGTCGGGACCGGGTGGTGTAGGTAAAAGCACGGTGGTGGGCGAACTGATGAAGCGCGATGCGAACCTGTGGTTGAGTCGTTCGTGGACCACGCGGGAACGCCGGCCGGGCGAAGCAGAAGACGCCTACAACTTCGTTAGCCGCCCCGAATTCGAGGCCAACATCGACAACGGTGGATTCCTCGAGTGGACCAACTTCCTGGGCAATTACTACGGCACGCCCATTCCTGTCGCACCGGCAGGAAAGGACATCGTGTTGGAAATCGAGGTGGACGGTGCAAGTCAGATCAAGAAGCAACACCCCAATGCCGTACTGATCTTCGTGCTGCCGCCCTCCCGCGAAGAGCAGCGTGAGCGCCTCATGGTGCGAGGCGACGACGAGCGCAAGGTCGACCAGCGACTACGCAAGGCCGAGGAAGAGGAGCCCATTGGCATCGCCTTGGCCGACCACGTGATCGTCAACCAGACCATCGACAAGACCATCGCCGACATGCTGGACATCATCGCGGGGGCACGCCGCGCCGCTAGCCTTTAGGGGTCCTGAGCCGCGAGCTCGGGCCAATCGAAGTCCAATCGTCCAAGGAGCCCTGTGAGCAACACCCCCGAAAGTTCGATGATGTCTCCCGCGATCGAAAACCTGATGGGTCGCACCAAGTCCAAGTTCAGCCTCGTGACGTTGGCTGCCAAGCGTGCTCGTGAAATCACCGAGTACTTCGGCAACCTTCAGACGGGAAGTGTGGTTGGTCCGACGGTGGAGTCCGTGAGCACCAAACATCTCTCGGTGGCATTCGAGGAAATTGCGGCCGACAAGGTTCGCTTCGTGCCGAAGACTCTTGAAGAGATTCGCGCCGAGATCGCCGAGTTGCAGCGTCAGGAAGACGAAGCCAACGCACTCGCAGCTTCGCAGGACGCCGAAGCACAGCCCGAATAAGTCGCGCGCATGGTTCGCAAGTACACCTTTACCTCGGAGAGTGTCACCGAGGGTCACCCCGACAAGATGGCTGATCAAATCAGCGACTCGGTACTGGACGCGATTCTTGCCGAAGACCCACAGGGCCGCGTTGCGTGTGAAACGTTGCTGACCACCGGGCTTTGCGTCGTTGCCGGTGAGATCACCACGTCGGCGTACGTCGACATTCCCAAATTGGCACGAAGTGTCATCAAGGACATCGGCTACGACAACGCAGCGTACGGTTTCGACGGCAACACGTGCGGAGTCATCATCAGCATCGACGAGCAGTCGAGTGACATCGCCATGGGTGTCGACAAGAGCGAAGAGTTGCGCGGCGGCAAGAGCGGTGAAGATCGTCTGAACTCGCAGGGCGCCGGCGACCAGGGAATGATGTTCGGTTATGCCTGCAACGAAACCCCCGAGTTGATGCCACTGCCAATCTTCATGGCGCACCGCTTGGCTGAACAACTCACCGAGGTTCGCAAGTCGGGTGCAATCCCGTATCTGCGTCCCGACGGAAAAACACAAGTGACGTTCGATTACGAGGATGGCGTTCCCGTTCGCTTGCGTACCGTGCTGATCAGCACGCAGCATGCCGACGGTATCTCCCGCGACACGGTCATTCGTCCCGATCTCATCGAACAGGTCATTCGTCCGGTGGTACCGGCGCAGTTCGCCAAGGACGACTACGCGGTGTACATCAACCCAACGGGCGAGTTCGTGAAAGGTGGACCACACGCCGACACGGGGTTGACGGGTCGCAAGATCATCGTCGACACGTACGGCGGAATGGGTCGTCACGGTGGCGGCGCGTTCAGTGGCAAGGACCCATCGAAGGTCGACCGATCTGCTGCGTACGCGGCACGCTGGGTGGCCAAACACGTGGTGGCATCCGGTGCTGCACGTCGTTGCGAGGTGCAGGTGGCGTATGCCATCGGCATGGCCCAACCCATCAGCATTTTGGTGGAAACTTTCGGCACCAACTCCATTGACGAGTCACAGATCGAGCAAGCGGTGCGAGACACCTTCGACCTGCGCCCGGCCGCAATCGTGCGCGATCTCGACCTCAAGCGTCCGATTTATCGCAAGACTGCCGCCTACGGCCACTTCGGTCGTAACAACCCGGAATTCACCTGGGAACAGCTGTCTCGTCTCGACGCCTTCAAAAAGGCCGCGAAGCTCTAACTGCTTCGATACGGGCAGTCTCAACGTCTACGTTCCACCGACTGCCTACCCTCGTAGGTGCCGTGTCACGAATTGCCCGAGTCGTCGTCGATGTCACGGGCGTCGACAAACCCTTCGACTACCTCATTCCCGACGAACTTGTATCCGCAGTTGTCGTAGGTGCACGGGTGCGGGTTCCGCTGCATCGCCGCGAAGTTCCCGGTTGGGTGTCCGCGGTGTTGGACTCGCAGCACAGCGATGTCGATGCTTCGCGTTTGCTTGCGATCAAGAAAGTGACTTCGATTGGACCAACTTCCGAAGTTGTCGCGCTCGTCGAGTGGGCGGCAATTCGCTGGGCATCACGACGGCGACCGTTCCTCGTTTCCGCATCGCCCGACCGCCGCGTGCCGCGATTGGTCGCACCTCGCTATTCGTCACGCGCCACGACGACCGTTGACGGTCCGGTTCAGCGGTTGCTGCGCGTCGGGGGTGGGGTGGTGCAATGCGGACCTGCGTCGAGTCACGCTGAGGTGCTCGCCTCGGCGTCCTCCACGGGTCCGATCATCGTGGTGGCGCCAACCGTGGTGCAAGCCCGACGTTTGGCCGCCGAGAGTCGTCGCATGGGTTTGACCACTGCCGTGTACCCCGACGAGTGGGTGTCGGCCGCATCGGGCGTGGATGTCGTTGTCGGCGCTCGATCCGCCGTATGGGCGAGTGTGCCCGCACTGTCGTGCATCGTGGTGATCGACGAGCACGACGACACATTGCAAGAGGAACGTTCACCTACCTGGCATGCGCGTGACGTCGCGATCGAGCGTGCTCGCCGCGCTGATGTGCCGTGCTTGTTGGTGTCGCCAGTGCCGACGTTGAACGCTCGACAGTGGGCAGGTGGTCGAATCGCGCTCACCGACGATGCCGCGCACTGGCCGGCGGTTCGAATCATCGACCGCAACAGCGATGAACGATGGGCGTCCTCGCTGGTGACATCGCCGCTCATCGAGCTGCTTCGGGACGACCGCAAACGTGTGGTGTGTGTGCTCAACGTGAAGGGTCGTGCGCGAGCACTGGCCTGCGACTCGTGTCGCAGCGTCGCCAGGTGCGAGGCGTGTGGTGCGGCAGTGGCCCAGCCGGACGAGCATCAACTCGTGTGTTCGCGTTGTGCTGCGGCACGACCCATCGTGTGTTCGTCGTGTGGCTCCCAGAAGTTGCGTTCCATCCGCATCGGAATCTCGCGTCTACGCGACGAGTTGGAAGCTGCAGCCGGGCGGCGGGTGCAGGAGATTTCACCCACCACCACGTCGATAGATCCACGTGCCTCGGTGTTCGTCGGCACCGAGGCGGTGTTGCATCGCATCGACCGCGCCGACGCGGTGGTGTTTCTCGACATCGACGCCGAACTCTTGGCCCCTCGGTTTCGTGCCAGCGAGCAAGCACTCGACCTCCTTGCGCATGGTGCAGGGTTGGTTGCTCGCGGTGGTGAGCTCGTCGTCCAAACTGCGGTTCCGCAGCACGAGGTTCTGGCGGGTTTGGTCACCGGCGACCTCACAGCCCACGTGGCGGCCGAAACCGAACGTCGACGGAGGTTGAACTTGCCGCCCTTCGGTGCACTAGCGGAGGTCAGTGGCAAAGGCACCGCGGAGGTCGTTGATCAGCTGTCGCAGTCATTGCTGGTGCAGGTGGCCATGGGGGATGAGCGTGCACTCGTACGCGCGCAGTCATGGGAAGCCCTGAGCGAAGCGTTGGCAGCCATTGATCGCCCCAAAGAGCGGGTTCGCATCGCTGTGGATCCCGCCCGCGTCTAAGTTCTTCGCCTTCTCGCCGATTCCTCACCTTTTCGCAAGTTTCTTGCCTGTTTGGTGGAATGGCGGCACACACCGAGGTGGTGCGAAGTACTTGACAACGTTGCAAATCCAAAGGATGCTCCCATGACAATGACACTTGAGAATCCATCGACGTCGGATGACTCGCGCGGCAACCTGCCGCCGGAGTATTCCTCCCTCGACTTCAATGCGCCGGCCACGGTCGGGGTGGTGCTGTACGAGAGTCAGCGAATTCGTAGCGAACTCCGTGGCGAGGACCGCCGAATGGAGAACTCGCTTCGTTC
>JBBANV010000001.1:0-24090 GCA_040401775.1 Ilumatobacteraceae bacterium | reverse complement strand
GAATTCGTAGCGAACTCCGTGGCGAGGACCGCCGAATGGAGAACTCGCTTCGTTCGGATATGGCGTCGATGGAGAAGTCACTTCGCGCGGATATGTCGAAGATGGAGAACTCGCTTCGTTCCGACATGGCGTCGATGGAGCGCTCGCTGCGTGAGGAGATGGCCCGCAACACTCGCACACTCTTGACCACCATGATTACGCTCAATGGCATCACCATCGCAGCCGTTGGCGCGATGATCAAGTTCCTCTAGCAGGGAACTGGCTACACGTCGATGCCGCGAGGTAAGCGGTCACGGTCGTAGTTCAGCAAACTGAGTCCTTGTCGACACGCAAACCGGTCGGTCATGCCGCCCACGTAGGTGACGGCCTGGCGGAGTGCGTCATTGCTCTTTGGGGCACCGACGCCGTCACGAAACGCCACTGCCATGTGGTCGGGGTGAGCGTGGTAGTGCTCGACGAGCGCACGTAAGAGGTCGATGACTGCTTGCGCCTGGGAGCGGGATGCCTCGCGCATGTAGATGTTGTCGTAGTTGAACTTACGAAATGCCGCGAGTGCATCGGCTACTTGGCTGGTCATCCCGATGCGCCCGGAGTCGCGGGCTGCATCGATCATGGCGGTGATGAAGGACTTCAGTTGTGAGCCGCGTGTGACTCCGCAATGTGCGCGCACCACGTCGGGGAGTGTTTCGGCGATGACCAACCCCGTTGACACGGCGTCTTCGTAGTCGTGGCACACGTAGGCAATGCGATCGGCCCACGACACCACTTCGCCCTCGGGTGTTGCCGGAGCGGGTCGCGACCAGGAATGGTTGCGAATGCCGTCCAGTGTTTCGCGGCAGAGGTTGAGCGATGACAGCGCCACATCGGCACCCCATACGGCGTGGTCGTAGCCACCCTCCACATAGGGCGAGAGCGCATCCTCGCTCGCATGGCCGCCAGGACCGTGACCGCAGTCGTGACCAAGGGCGATGGCTTCGGTGAGTGCCACATTCAGGCCGAGCGCGCGCGAGACGGAAACGGCAACCTGAGCGACTTCGAGTGCGTGCGTCAGGCGTGTTCGCTGGTGATCCTCGGGGAAGACGAAGACTTGCGTTTTCCCTGCCAGTCGGCGGAACGAGGATGCGTGGAGGATCCGGTCGCGGTCGCGCTCGAAGCAGGTGCGAAATGCGTCGGGCTCTTCGGGGGTGTGGCGGTTGCCTGCGCCGAATGAACGCGTTGCATGTGGTGCAAGAAATTCGGACTCGTGGGCTTCGCGCGCGTCGCGGGGCACCAAATCCAAACGTCCGGTGCCGGCCCATGAATCAGCATGGGCAAAGCGAATGTTGCCGTCGCTCGCGTGGCCGTGCATGGTGGATGCCCATGATTCGGCGCGCGATGTCATGCCTCAACGATACGTACGGGGTATGCGCTTGTAGCGTGATTATTCGCCACAATGGCATGAGTTGTCACCAGGAGTTCACCCCACATGAGTGCGTTTGTTGACGAAGCGCAACTGAACGTGCGTGGTGGCGACGGTGGCGCAGGTTGCGTGAGTTTCCGCCGCGAAGGTCCGGTGGTGTACGGCGGTCCGAACGGTGGCGACGGTGGCGACGGTGGTGCGGTTTGGCTGATCGCCGACCACAACGTGGCGTCCCTGGTTGCGTTCCGTGATCATCCGCATCGTCGTGGCGAAGACGGCGTGTCGGGAATGGGGAAGGACCTCCACGGACGTCGCGGGAAAGACTTGGAAGTGAAGGTGCCGGAGGGCACCATCGTGCGCGACCTCTACGGTGGCGAAATCCTTGCCGACTTGCGCACGCATGGCATGCGATGGATGGCCATTCCTGGCGGTCAAGGCGGTCGTGGTAACGCGCGGTTCCTCACCAACAAGCGTCGCGCGCCGAAGTTTGCCGAACAAGGTGAGCACGGTCCGACGCGATGGCTCAAGCTCGAGCTCAAGTTGATGGCCGATGTCGCACTCGTTGGGTATCCGAACGCCGGCAAGAGCACCTTCATCTCGACGGTGTCGGCTGCCAAGCCGAAGATCGCGAACTATCCCTTCACGACGTTGGAGCCTCACCTTGGCGTGGTGCGTTTGGGCGAGGAAACGGAGTTCGTGATCGCCGACATTCCTGGACTCATCGAAGGTGCCAGCGAAGGTCGAGGACTCGGGTACCAGTTCCTGCGGCACATCGAACGAGCGCGAGTGTTGTGCATCCTTGCCGATCTGGTGTCGATGGAGGGTGTCGCGCCAGAAACTCAGGTCGAAGTTCTGCTGCATGAGCTGCAGGCCTACCGCCCCGAGTTGTTGGAACGGCCGCGACTGATCGTTGGTACGAAGCTCGACGCCGTCGACGCCGAGACCAAAGCTCGTTGGGAGGCCGCTGGATGGCGCACGATGTCCTCGGTCACCGGTGCAGGGGTGCGTGAGGTGGTGGGTGCTTTGGCCGAGTTGGTGTACGAGGCGCGCGAAGTTCCAGCGATTGACAATACCGAGATCACCATTCGTCCCGAGCCCGATGGCACGCGTGTGGAGAAGGTCGGCGACAACGAGTTCCGACTGCATGGTCGTGCAGTCGAGCGTGCGGTTGCACTCAGTGATGTGTCGTCTCCGGATGCGCTCAATTACATCGACGATCGCCTCACGGGTTTGGGGGTTCCGCGCCTCCTTGCGCGAGCAGGTGCACACGATGGCGCGACGATTCACATCAAGGAATTCAGCTTCGAGTACACGCACGTGGTGGGCTGAGGTGTTGCGATGAGGGTCGTTGCCAAGATTGGCACATCATCGATTACCGACGAACTTGGAGCCATCAATGTGTCGATGGTGCAGTCGTTGTGCTCACAAGTTGCCCAACTGCGTGGTGAGGGCCACGAGGTGCTGGTGGTGACGAGTGGTGCAGTGGCTGGTGGCGTTGCAGCGCTGGGCTTGTCGCAGAGGCCCACCGACACGGCCACACTTCAGGCGCTGGCTGCTGCGGGTCAGAGTCGGCTCATGGGTCACTACAACACGGCGCTGGACGCACATGGTTTGGTCGGAGCACAGGTGTTGTTGGTGCCGAACGACTTCATGGATCGTGCGCAATATCTCCACGCGCGACAGACCATGTTGCGACTGTTGGAGCTCGGATGCGTCCCGATCATCAACGAGAACGATGCAATTGCCAGCGACGAGATTCGCTTCGGCGACAACGACCGAATTGCGGCGCTGGTCGCCCACAGCGTGGATGCCGACGTCTTGGTGCTACTCACAGACACGGACGGCTTGTTCACGTCCGACCCGTCCACGGATGCCTCGGCAACACTCATCGAGCATGTATCGGCGTCCGATGAGCTCATGACCGTGCGTGCAGGTGCCTCGGGTACGGCGCGGGGAAGTGGCGGCATGGCGTCCAAGTTGGCCGCGGCTCGAATCGCCAGTTGGTCGGGTGTGCGTACGGTCATCGCGCGCGCATCACGCTCCGCGGTGTTGCATGATGCGGTGACGGGTGCAACGGGTGTTGGCACCACCTTTTCGGCTCACGATCGCAGCCTGACCGCACGAAAGTTGTGGATTGCCTTTGCGGCACAGTCCGCCGGCCGAGTCACGGTCGACGACGGCGCACGATCGGCTCTCGTCAACAGAGGTGTATCGCTTCTGCATGCGGGCGTTGTGGAGGTTCGTGGCGGATTCGCGGCCGGCGATGTGGTGGACATCGCGGATGTCTCCGGCGCGGTGGTGGCCCGTGGTCTGGTCCGCGTGGATGAGCGTCAGGCTGCAGCAGCGGCGGGCAAGAAGAGTTCGGAGTTGGCCGACGACGTCCCGGTCGAGCTGGTGCACCGAGACGATCTCATCGTCTACTAAGCAACAGCCCCATTCATCGTCCACCAAGCAACAGACCCGGCAGGTGCGGTGTGCCGTGCCTGCGTGCCATCGCTTCCACTGCTACGACGGCAAACACCAGGTAGGAGATGGCAAATGCCAATCCCAAGCCGAGTACGTCGAAGCGGTTCGCCAGAGCGATGGCCAGCACGACGTTGAGTGCGTTCTGTCCAACGTTGATGAAGAACGGTGTGCGTGTGTCGCTGTGGCTGTAGAAGCCGCGAAGTGCGAACAGGTACAACGAAAAACCCACCAAACCAATGCTCAGACCACTGAGAGCACGAGCGGTGGTGGTGACGGCATCGTCGCTGAACGCACCCCAACCGAGAAGCAAGCGGACGATCGGTTCGGCAAACAGCGACAGTGCGAGCGACGGAACGATCGTGAGTGCCAACGTCATACGGGCACCGCTGACGAATCGATGCGTGAACTCACCGTGATTCCGCTGCGCAACGGCTCGCGCCAGGAGTGGGGCGGTGGTGGTCACGATGGTGACTGCGAGGAGGCCGTGGGGCAGCTGGAAGATGGTCATTGCCTTCGCATACGCATCGAGTCGACCCGAGCCCGGGTCGGCCAGGTTCTTCACCACGATGAGGGCGATCTGGTTGGCAGCGATGTACCCGATGGCCCAGACGGACACACGGGACAGTTCGCGTACGGCGGCGTGACGCGGTGCGAATGCGGGCCGGGGAAGCACTCCGGCGCGAATCGCCACCGCCATGACGATCACGGCCATTGCTGCGATTCCCAGTGTTGGCCCGAGTGAAAACCACCAAAAGAGCCGAGTACCTGACGCAGCAGCTTCGAGCGAGACTTCGGAAATCGACGAATCATTGCGTACACCGAGAAGTGCGGCAATGGCAACGAGGTTGGAGGCAACCGGAGCCCAAGCTGCTGCCAAGAAGTTTCCATTGGCATTCAGAACTCCCGATGCCAACGCATTCAGGCCGTAGAAGAAGATCTGCAGGAGGAAGATTCGGGTCAGCGCAGTACCAACGTCATGGAACGTTGCGGCATCCCCTGACGGAGACAATGCATACAGGCGAAAGATCGCCGGCGCAGCCGCGACTGCAAGGACGGTAACTGCGGCAAGCGCAACGAGTCCGGTTCCGAACACCGCCGCCGTTCCGGCACGGTCACCTCGTTCGCGCTGTGCAACGAAGAGTGGTACCAGCACTGCGGTGAGCGTGCCGCCAAGCAGGAGTTCGTAGATCACGTTTGGCGCATTGTTGCCCACGTCGAAAGCGTCCGCCAGCGCGGTCTGTCCGATTACTGCGGCGAACACGATGAGGCGAGCCAACCCCGTTACTCGTGATGCCAGCGTTCCACCAGCCACACCGAGATTGCTCGCGAACAGCGAGCGTTCAGACATCGTGTTCAAATGCTATTGCCCGCGTTCGTTAGGGGAGCGCATCTCTGAGTAGCCTTGCCACGATGACAAACGCATTCGCCTCCGTTGCGCAGGTGCGTGATGGTCTCAAGAAAATCAACTATCTCGCCGACGACGGCATCGCCGGAGTGGTGTATCTCGCTCAACGTCTGGGTAAGCCCGTGCTCATCGAGGGCCCGGCTGGAACCGGCAAGACGCAATTGGCAAAGAGCGTTGCCGAACTCACCGGCGCACGCCTGATTCGCCTGCAGTGCTACGAGGGCTTGGATGAGTCCAAGGCCCTGTACGAGTGGAACTACAAGAAGCAGCTGCTGCGTATCCAAGCGGACAAGACCAGCGATTCGTGGACGGAAGTGCATGACGACATCTTCAGCAACGAGTTCCTGCTCACCCGTCCACTGCTCGAGGCCATCTCTGCTCCGGACCCCGTCGTGCTCCTCATCGACGAAGTCGACCGCGTGGAAGTGGAGACCGAAGCGCTGCTGCTCGAAGTGTTGAGCGAGTACCAGGTGTCCATTCCGGAACTCGGCACCATCACCGCCAAGCAGATTCCCATGGTGTTCCTCACGTCCAACAACACACGCGAGCTGTCCGAAGCGCTCAAGCGTCGCTGCTTGTACCTCCACGTGGATTATCCGGACATGGAGCGCGAGAAGGAAATCGTGCTGGCCAAAGTGCCCGACATCAGCGCCAACCTCGCCGATCAGATCGCGCGGATCGTGCGCAGCATCCGTCAGCTGGATTTGAAGAAGGCGCCGTCGGTCAGCGAAACCCTCGACTGGGCCCGCACGCTCATCTTGTTGGGTGTCGATCACATCGATGCCGAGCAAGCCAAGGAAACGCTCCACGTCTTGCTCAAGTACCAGACCGATATCGCAAAGGCCGCCAAAGAGCTGTCGGTCGACGAGTAGGGCGCCGATGCCGGTCATCGACTTGATGTCGGGTTTCGTGGGCGAACTGCGGCGCGCAGGTTTGCCGGTGAGCCTCACCGAAAACCTGGATGCGATGGAAGCCGTGAAGGTCATTCCCATCGAGGATCGAGACGCCTTCAAGTACGCGCTGGGTGCAACGCTGGTGAAGAACTCCTCGCATTGGCGGGTCTTCGAGACCATCTTCGAGGTGTATTTTTCCTTGCGCGGGTCGCAATACAACATCGTCGACCCGAGCGAGGAACAAGCCGACGAGTTCTGGCGAGACGAACAAGATCAGGCACAACTCGGCCAAGGCGAAGGTCGGGGAGCCGGTGGCGGTGGACTCGAAGCACTCACTCCCGAAGAACTCGCCAACATGCTCATGCGCGCCTTGATGCAGGGCGATCAAGCCATGATGCGAGCACTGGCGAGACAATCCGTTGCCCGGTTTGCGGGGATGGAGCCGGGTCGTCCCGTAGGTGGCACCTACTACCTCTACCGAACCCTTCGCAATCTGGATCTCGACAACATGCTGGCCAAATTGATGGAAGCAGGCAAGGCATCATCGCAGCGCGAATCCACCAGCCTCGAACAACGCTTGGCCAAGGACGAGTACGAGATGCGAATCGAGCAATTCAAGAAAGAAGTCGAAGCGGAGATTCGCCGCCGCCTGGTCGCCGACCGCGGTGCAGAGGCAATGGCCAAGACGCTCCGAAAACCACTCCCCGAAGACGTGGAGTTCATGCACGCGAGCCGCGAGGAGATGCAGTCGCTGAAGAAAGCGCTGTTTCCGCTTACACGCAAACTCGCTGCACGGTTGGCGCGCAAGCGTCGACATGGCAGGAAGGGTCCGCTCGATTTCCGCAACACGGTTCGTCACTCGCTGAGTTATGGGGGCGTGCCAGCCGAGCCGAAGTTCAAGTACCCACGGCCTGCCAAGCCGGAATTGATGGTGGTTGCCGACATCTCGGGCAGCGTCGCGGCGTTCGCTCGATTCACCCTCATGCTCGTGTACGCAATCCAGAGTCAGTTCAGCAAGGTTCGTTCGTTCGTCTTCATCGACGGCATCGACGAAGTCACCAAGCACTTCCGGGCGACCGAAGACATCCAAGAGGCGATTCACAAGGTCAACACCGAAGCCGACGTGGTGTGGGTGGACGGCCACAGCGACTACGGGCACGCGTTCGAGGTGTTCTGGGAGCGTTATGGCAAGGACATCAATCCAAAAACCACGGTGCTACTCCTCGGAGATGCCCGCAACAATTACCACGCTTCACAAAGTTGGGTGGTGAAGGAAATGCGCAAGCACGCCCGACACGTGTATTGGCTCAATCCCGAGCCACGATCGTATTGGAACACGGGCGACTCCATCGTGGGCGAATACGGCGGTCACACCGACGGTGTGTATGAATGTCGGAACTTGCGTCAACTCGAAGGGTTCGTCGAGAAGCTCGTATGACCGACACTCGCGTGGTGCTGGTGCGTCACGGTGAATCCTTCGCCACGGTCGAGCGTTACATCGGTGGGTTGGGTAGCTGTCGCGGGCTCACCGATCTCGGCAAGGCGCAAGCCAAGGCACTGGGGGAGCGTCTCGCGCGAACATCGGAGCTGAACGTGGACGCGGTGGTGTCGAGTTCGTATCCTCGGGCCAAGCAAACCGCCGAGATCTATGCTCCGTTCATCGGACATTCCGACATCGACATACGCCCGGGCTTCGGAGAGCACGATCCGGGTCCGATATGCGATGGAATGAAGTTCGACGAGTTCGTGGCCCAATACGGTCGCCCGGATTTCAACGGCGATCCCAACACGGTGGTGTTCCCGGGCGGCGAAACGCTCGCCCAGTTCCACGCCCGTGTGATTGCTGCATTCGGCGAACTCGAGCGTGACTATCGCGGCAAAACGGTGATGGTCACGTGCCACGGTGGGACCATCGACGGTCTGCTACGCCATTGTTTGCAAGCCTCGCCAACCGGCAAGTTCGAGGTGTACACCAAGAATTGCTCCATCACCGAGTTGTTTCGTCCTCGGGAAAACATCTGGCGGTTGTTGCGCTACAACGACCATGCCCATCTCGCCAACCTGGTGTAGCCCGTGTCGCATGACGTTGCTGTAATTGGCGGGGGTCCGGCCGGCGCTGCTCTTGCGCATTCGCTGGTGAAGCGAAACGTCGATGTGGTCGTGATATCGCCAAGCACACCCTGGCATGCCACGTACGGGTCCTGGCGTGACGATGTTGCCGATGCAGAGCTTGGGGCCCCGCTCGAATCCGTCCTGCGCGGAAGTTGGGACACCGTTCGGGTGGTGGGGAATCGGGAGCACCTCTTGCAGCGCCCGTACGTGGTGTTCGACAACTCGCGGTTGCGTGCGGCGCTGATGCGCGAGGTGCCCGTCATCGACGACATGGTCAACGACCCTGGCAAGGACATCGTCCACAACATCGCCCACGACTTTTCGCACAGCGGTGACACGAGCACCATTCGCATGGCGAGCGGTTCTTTGGTGGAAGCGGCGCTGGTGATTGATGCCACCGGCAGTCGTCCTGCGCAACGGGGTGGAGGTGGCGCGCAAACGGCGTACGGCCTCACCGTCGATCTCGACACGGCTCAACGCCTTGGTGTGCTGCCCGGAGTGTTCACGCTCATGGATTGGACCCAGCCGCCGACGTTTCTGTACGGTGCGCCATTCGCCGACGGCTCGGTGCTCGTGGAAGAAACCTCGTTGTACGCAGATCCGCCACGATCCCTCGAGTACCTCGCAGAGCGACTTCGTGCCCGCTTGGGACCTCATGGTGCGACAACGACGAACGGCGTTGAGCGCGTCACCATCCCCATGGGAGGTCCGTTGCCCGACCGCACCGCGCGCGTGGTGGCATTCGGTGCGTCCGCCGGATACGTGCACCCGGTAACGGGCTACTCAGTGGCTGCATCCCTGCGCGCTGCACCGCGGGTGGCAGAAACCGTCAGCGTCTGCTTGGCGCAACGACAGCGAGGCGACAAGCTCGCAAAAGCCACGTGGGATGCGGTGTGGCCCGCGGCTCAACTTCGTACTCGGGCCTGGCACGCAATGGGGCTCGACGTGCTGCAGTCGCTCCCGGATGCTGCAGTCGCCGAATTTTTCGACGCCTTCTTTTCGCTCCCGATGCACCAATGGTCGGCATATCTACGAGTCGATGCATCGCCACGCGAGGTGCGCCGAGCGATGCTCGGTGTGTTCCGCGGTGTGGGTGCGGCAACCCGACTCAGACTGATGTCGTCGCCCGGCGGGCTGTGGCGAGCGATCGTCGCACGATGAACACCCACGCCACGAGAGCACAGAGCGAAAAGATCCACCACTGCATCACGTAGGACAAGTGCGGTCCAAGCGTGAGTTGGGGATCGGCGATTCGCGAGAGCATCGGTGAGTCCGCCGGGTTGCTGCCAAGCAGATCCACGTAAACGGGGAGCACTTCGCCAGGCAACTGGGCAGCAAGACGCGGAATGTCGATGCGCTGGATTTCCCGCAGTGCGCCGTCGGCAGGATCGCTCAATTCGCCCCGCTCGCGAGCGTCGGACACGCGAACTCGTCCGAGGATCGTTACACGGCCTTCGGGTGGTGCGGGTACGGCTTGGGCAAGCGGTATGAATCCACGGTTCACCAGCAAGATGCTTCCGTCGTCCAATCGCAGCGCCGACACGGGATCAACACCGGCTTGTCCGTCCTGCGACACGTTCACCAGCAGCATGTCGGCATCGGTCAGGTACTCACCGGTGGCAGTGAGCGGATACCACTCGAGATTCGCCGGGTTTGAGTCCAACGCCAGCAGTAAGTCGGGCGGGCGAGGGGCGTCTTGTGCGCGGGCCCTCACGGCATCGTTAAATGTGGCACGTTCGTTGTGACGATCGAGCTGCCAAAAACCGAGACTCACCATCACGGCAACCAATACGATCGTGAACAGGTGGAGAGCCAACATCTTGACGGAAAACAACACACGTACCACGATGCCCGCAACGCTAACTAACGCCGTGCTCGTGTATGACGGCGAGTGCGAGTTTTGCAAGGCGTGTGTCCGGTTTCTCGTACGCCGTACCCGACGACCACTCGACTGCGTGGCGTATCAAACCGCCGATCTCTCAGCCTTGGGTCTCACGCGCGCGCAATGTGTGGAGTCGGTGCAGTGGGTGAGCATCTCGGGTGGGGTGGCATCGGCACATGTCGCAGTGGCTTGCGCGTTGCGCTATGCCCGCTGGCCTTGGCCACTTGCAGGCCGCTTCATCTTGTTGCCTGGGGTACGCCACATTGCGGCGATGGTGTATCGCCGAGTGGCCGCGCGACGAACGTGCGCAGCCCCAACTCCGCCCGTTGGGTGAATTCACGCTACCGCTAGTCTGAAAGGGCTACATCACGAGCGACCATACGGTCCGGCAACCGGGAATCCACGGTGCCAAGTCACTTCGGTGGCGATGTGGTCCCGCAAGGGACAACGGATCGCATGGTGGCAGAACCCAAGAAGGACTCACACATGCAACGCACCGACTATCCCGCCACCGGGGCGTGGAATGCGTCGCAGCCGGTCGGGCGTCGGCAATTCTTGTCGCTCGGTGAGCGTGCGGTGGCGCTGGATGTTGGTGCCACGTTGCGCGATGTGGTGATCGCCTACGAAACGTGGGGCACGCTCAATGCCGACCACTCGAACGCGATTCTCATATGTCACGCATGGACGGGCGACAGTCACGTTGCAGGCGCAGCAGACGAGGGGCATCCCACGCCGGGCTGGTGGGAAGGGCTGGTTGGGCCAGGTCTCGCAATCGACACCAATGAGTGGTTCGTGGTCTGCAGCAACGTATTGGGCGGATGTCAAGGCACCACTGGACCGGCATCGAATCATCCGGATGACGGGCTTCCGTACGGTTCGCGCTTTCCGGTCATCACGGTTCGCGACATGGTGCGTGCGCAAGTACGTCTCGCCGATCATCTCGACGTTCGACGCTGGCATTCGGTGATCGGCGGCTCGATGGGCGGCATGCAGGCATTGGAGTGGGCAATCACCTATCCGGATCGTGTTGCTTCGCTCGCAGTCGTCGGCACGTGTGCTCAGTCGACTGCGCAGCAAATTGCCTGGGGTGCGATCGGACGTCGAGCCATTCGACTCGATCCCAAGTGGCGCGGTGGCGATTACTACGACGCATCCATCGGCGACGGGCCTTGGGAGGGACTGGCAATCGCACGGATGGTGGCTCAGGTGACGTTCCGTAGTGACAACGTATTCACGGATCGGTTCGGTCGAGATCTTGCGGACATGGACGCCGAGAACAACGGCATCGGGCTGTGGGACAAGTTCGAAGTCGAGCGCTACCTCGACCACCACGGTGACCGCCTCATCCGCCGATTTGATGCCAACAGTTACTTGCTCATCGGCAAAGCCATGGACCTGCACGACGTTGCGCGTGGTCGTGGTGGGTTGGAGAAGGCAATGGCGCGCATCACCGCACCGACGCTGGCCATGGGAATTTCGAGCGACATCTTGTACCCGGTGTATCAGCAGCGGCAGATTTGTGAACTCGTCGCGCGCAATGGTGTTCGGGCGCACTACGCGGAGATCTCCTCGCCGCACGGCCATGATGCGTTCCTGATCGACCTGCCGCAGGTGGGTGCGCCACTCACGGAGTTGTTGACGTCGCTCTAGTCGCGTTATGGCGTTGGCAAGTCGCTCTCGTCGCGTTACGGCACCAAGCGGTCGAGTACCGGCACGCAGCGGCTGGACTGCGGTACACGGATGGTTGCGCCAGCATCGCTCGCAGTGCGAACTTCGTACAGACGCCGGTTCTTTTCGCCGTCGTTCACGGCGCCAACGACCTTCCAAACTCCACGAAGGTTTCCACTCCGACGCGTTCGGGCGTACACGACGAGCTCGCTTCCGTCGACGCTGACCTTCACGTCACGCCAACGTGGCCGATCGTTTGCGTCCTCGGGATGCAGGTGCATCCTGCACATGAACATGTGACCATCTTTTGACGACCAGTGGGGTTCCATGCCCCAGCCCACCCAGGCCAAGAACCCAACGACGGCGAGGAATGCCATGGTGGAGAGCAGATTGGTCACGCAACTAGTTTGGCAGCGTGTTCGTGGGGGTCGCGCTCATCGTCGCCGGTGTCGCACTCGTTGGTGTTACGGCGTGGTTTTGGAGTTCTGCACGTCCCGACAATCCCGTGTTGGCACCCCTCGAGGTGATGGGGGATGACGCGTACAAGAATGCCGACGAGGAAACCCGCAAAGAGTTGCTTCGACAAGCGAGAGCCGAAGCATTCGCACGGTCGGATGATGACAGCGAACTACGGTAGAGCCGTGAGTTTCGATCCCAACGAAATGGTGCAACGATTCAAGGAACGAGCAGCGGCCGTACGCAAGCGTCCACTTCCACCAGTCGCCGGCGAGGAACGTCAACAGTTCATCGCTCAGGCCAACTCCGACTTCCAGGACTTCGCGATGATCGGCGATGCGCAGGCGTCACTCGACGACGGCTTTCTTACGCTGCGGATCGATCTGCGTCCCGCCGACAAGCGTTCGTAGTCGGATTCCACCATGTTGCAATTGGCGTCACGAGGTGATGGGTGATGTCGGCGAATACGGGTGCGTTGCATCGTCATCGAGCCGCCCCGACGGTGGCGGTGGTGGTGGCGGTCGTGGCGTGGGCGATCGGCCCGATCTTCGTTTCAAGCCTCACCATCTCGCTTCCCACCATCGTGTTGTATCGCCAACTCATGTGGTTGCCGATGCTGTTCACGCTTGCCCATCTGGCAGGTGACGGCTTCACCCGCCACCATTTGTCGGTGGCGTGGAAGCCGGGCATCTTTTTCTCGGTGTCGGCAGCGCTGAGTTTCGGATCATTTCAGCAAACGACCATCGCCAATGCAACGCTGATCGGCAGTCTCACACCTGCGGTGTTGTTGTTCCTGGCGCCGAAGATACTGGGAGAAAAGATCACCGTTCAGCGCGTGGTGTATTCGCTCGTGAGTTTCGTCGGGGTGATTGCAGTGGTGGTGGGCGCCGACTCTGGTGGCGCATCCAGCGAGCACGGTCTTGTGGGTGATGCCATGGCTCTGGGAAACATGTTGATCTGGACGGTCTATTTCGTCGCCGCCAAGCGCGCCCGCGACGAAGGAATGAACACGTGGTCGTTCCTCACCGGTGTGTGTCTCACCAACGTGATACTCGCGGTGCCATGGGCGTTGCTGACGAGCGACGATCTCGGGGCAGTGACACCGCGCGACTGGTTCTTCCTTCTCCTCATGATGCTGATTCCGGGCACCACTGGTCACTATCTGATGACCTGGGCGCAGCGTTACCTCGATACCACGGTGTCGTCGCTGATCACGCTGGGTGGACCGGTGATTTCCACGGCGTTGGCGTTCGTCTTCCTGGGTCAGGGCGTGGCGATCGTTCAGGTGCTCGGTGGCGTTGTGGTGTTGTTGGGGCTGGGCGGTGTCATTCTCACCACCAATTCGGTTCGCACCACGGGAAACGACACGGTGGGGACTGCCGACCCGTTGCTAAACTCAAATCCCTAACGCGGACGTGGCTCAGTTGGTAGAGCATCACCTTGCCAAGGTGAGGGTCGCGGGTTCGAATCCCGTCGTCCGCTCCATTCGAGTCGTATCGATCGCCCTCGCTGCTGCAATGGTCGTCGGGTGCGGGAGCGAGTCTCGGTACGACGCCGTCGTCGCGGCTGCGAGCGATACTCGAGATGCCTTTGCCGAAGTTGCGGCTCTTGCGAAGCAGGAGTCCGATGTCGATATCGGGTTCGTGTTTGGTTCGTCCGGACTCCTGCGGGAACAGGTGCTCGCTGGCGCTCCATACGACGTGTACGTATCCGCCAACCGTGCCTTCGTCGACGAAGTGGTGGATGCCGGTTTTGGTGATGCTTCCACTCGCGACGAATTCGCTGTTGGGCGTTTGGCGATCATCTCGGCTGATGGTGAAGAGCTGCCCATCGAGGCGAATCAGGTTCCCGACTCCTCGCGAGTGGTGATTGCCAACCCGGCGCATGCCCCGTACGGAGTTGCCGCTCGGGAGGCACTACAAACCCTGGGACTCTATGACGAGCTCGTAGACCGACTGGTGCTGGCGGACAACGTGGCCGACGCGGTTCGAATCGTGCAGGCCGGCGAAGCAGACCTTGGAATCGTCGCACTGTCCCTGGTGATCAACGAGCCCCACCTCGTGGTGGAGGAATCGCTACATCAACCAATACGGCAAACCCTGGTCGTCACCACACGGGGTAGCGACAACCCCGCTGCGAAGGCATTCGTCGCGGCTCTGCAGTCGGCGGAGGGTCGCGCCATTTTGCAGCGTTATGGCTTTACGGTGAAATCGTGAACGACTGGTTCCCGTTGTGGCTGTCGTTGCGCGTATCGGTCGTTTCCACCATGGTTGCCGGCATCCTGGGTGTGGCGCTCGCGTACCTGCTCGCGAAGTGGCGATCTCGATGGGCTTCGGTGGTGGAAGCAATCTTCACGTTGCCCATCGTGCTGCCACCCACCGTGTTGGGGTACTACCTGCTCACCCTTCTGGGGACGCGCTCATTTCTTGGTGAGGCTTGGCAGGGTGCGTTCGGATCGCCACTGGTCTTCACCGAGTCCGGTGCCGTAGTTGCCGCAACCGTTTCGGCTCTACCGTTCGTGATTCGTGCAGCACGTGCTGCAATCAGCAATGTGGATGCGCGAGTGGAGGAATCTGCTCGCGTAATGGGGTTGTCGGAATGGCGCGTTGCGCGAGTGGTGACGCTGCCATTGGCCGCACGTGGGATTGGTGCTGGTGTGGCATTGGGATTCGCTCGCGCATTGGGTGATTTTGGTGCCACCGTGATGGTGGCTGGAAACATTCCTGGTCAGACCCAAACCTTGCCAGTGGCTGTTTACGATGCGGTTCAGGCGGGTGACGACGCAACGGCGCGCACGGGTTCGCTCGTGCTCGGGGCGATCGCGGTCGTCGTGCTGATATTTGTCACCCAGATCTTTGCGAGGCGTCGATGAGCGTTCTCACGGTGGATATCCGGGTCGAAGTGCCGAGTTTCGGTGTCGATGCGACGTTCTCCGCGGCAACGGGAATCACCGTACTCTCAGGTCCATCCGGATCGGGGAAAAGTCTCACGCTGGCAGCCATAGCGGGCACGCTGCGACCGGCGCGTGGTGTCATAAGGGTCGACAATGTGGTGTTTGCTGATGTCGAGGGTGGAGTCCACGTGCGCTCGCAGGATCGCCGATTGGGTGTGGTGTACCAACATGCAGCATTGCTCGACCATCGTTCACCGCTGGACAATGTGATGCTCGCCGTTCGCGAAGGTGACGAAGCGACACGACGTTCGATGGCAATGGCGCTACTGCAGCACGTCGGAGCAGGCGGCTTGGCGCGAGCCAGGACCCGGTTGCTGAGCGGTGGCGAACGTCAGCGAGTAGCTCTCGCACGTGCGATGGCCGGAACACCACGACTGTTGCTGTTGGACGAACCGTTCAGTTCGCTCGACGCACCTTCGCGCACCGAGATGCGCGGGTTGCTGAAGGCGCTCGTTGTCGAGCACCAGCTCATTGCTCTGGTCGTGACTCACGATCAAGCGGACGTTGACGCACTGGCCGATCGCGTCGTGGTGTACGAACCTGGGCGGACCGTCTCGGCATCGGGATGAAGCCGCTCGTGCGAGCCATGTATTCCGCATAGCCGGGCTTGCGCTTGGCCAGCAATCGATCGAGCATGGCGGCGCCGGATACCCGCACCAGCAGCACGGTCATGACGCCTGCACCGAGAAACGCCCACACGCCGGCACCTTGTGACGAACCGACGATGGCAAGACCCCACCACACGAGCGCATCTCCGAAGTAGTTCGGGTGCCGAGTGAGTGCCCACAAACCCTGGTCCATGATTTGTCCTTCATTGCGTGGGTCGCGCTTGAAGCGCGCCAGTTGCGCATCACCCACGGCCTCGAAATAGATGCCGATTGCCCACACCACGAATCCAAGGAACACGACGAAACCGGCGCCGGCGCTGGTGTCGCGTTGTCCCATCGTCACGGGGAGGGACACCACGAACATGAGTGCACCCTGCAATCCGAACACGGTGTACAGGCTCACGATGGCGAATCGTTCGCCGTGTTTGCGACGCATCGCCTTGTATCGAAAATCCTCGCTTTTGCCGAGGTTGCGCTTGGCGAGGTAGCCCGCAAGACGCAGTCCCCACACCGTCACCATGAGGAGCAACAACCAATTGCCCGCACCCGATGCACCAGTGACGAACTTGGCTGCCCACGCCACGAGCACGAAGCCAAGGCCCCACACGATGTCGACGATCGATGCATCGCGTCGCAGCAACGACACCGACCAGGTGGCGAGCATCAAGCAGGCAATCGTGACGATTGCAGCCAGAAGAACGGTGGATGTATCGGCCACGCACCGAGAGTAGGCGTGTTGGGGCTACCCATTGGGGATTGTCGGCCGCCGGGCAATGCAATGAAGTTCATGCGTTGCGACTTGGCAAAAGCGGTGCGAGCCTTGACGGGTGCTTCAGGTTCGCAATCTCAGTGTGGAAGTCGGCGCTCGGCTGGTGGTGAGCGACGCCAGCTTCTCGGTGATGCCTCGCGACAAGGTCGGCCTGGTCGGGCGTAATGGTGCTGGCAAGACGAGTCTCTTCAAGGTGCTCGGTGGTGCCAATGAGCCGAAGTCCGGCACCATCACTCGCGGTGGTGCGTTCGGTTACCTGCCACAAGATCCTCGCATCGCTGGCGCCTTCGACGGACGCACCGCGGTATCGCATATCTTGTCGTCACGTGGAATCGATGACGACATCACCCGCATGGAGAAGCTGCGCATCGCCATGGAGGAACGCCCCGACGAACAGAACATTGCGAAGTTCTCCAAGGCCCAGGACGACTTCGAACGCAAGGGTGGGTATGCGGCCAACAGTGAAGCGCGAGCAATCGCTGCCGGATTGGGGCTGAAGGCCGATCGTCTCGATCTCCAGCTGGGTGTGCTGTCGGGTGGCGAGCGTCGTCGAGTGGAACTCTGTCGCATCCTGTACGGCGGAAGCGAAACTCTGCTCTTGGACGAACCCACCAACCACCTCGATGTCGATGCAAAGATGTGGATGCTCGAGTTCCTGCGCAATTACAAGGGTGCACTCCTCGTGATCAGCCACGACTTGGAGCTGCTCGACGAGGCCATTACGCGTGTCTTGCATTTGGATCGTCCTGCCGAAGCAGACACCGGCCACATCGTGGAGTACCGCGGAACGTATTCGCAGTATCTTCGTGCTCGCGAGGCCGACGAAGCACGTGCGGCGAAAATGGCCACCCAGCAGGCAAAGGAAATCGAACGGCTGCAGCGTGTGGTGGATCGTTTCGGCGCCAAGGCGTCGAAGGCATCCATGGCCAAGAGCATCGAGAAGCGAATCGATCGTCTCGACGCCGAGCGGGTCCATGCACCACGTGCCAAGCGCACACTCGCCGTGAAGTTTCCCGACGCACCAAGTTGTGGTGAAACGGTGTTGACGGCAACCGGGCTACGAAAGACCTACGGCGGACCCGATGTGTTCCACGATGTGAGCTTCGACTTGGGGCGAGGTGAGCGGTTGTTGGTGCTCGGTCTGAACGGTGCAGGAAAGACCTCCCTGTTGCGCATCGTCGCAGGGGAGTCCAAGGCCGACGACGGCGAAGTGGAGTTCGGCTACCAAGTGCAGGCCGGGTACTACGCCCAGGAACACGACAACCTCGTTGGTGACAAAACGCTCATCGATCACATGCGGGAGATGGCGCCGGCGCGCCTCGGACTCACGGAGACACAATTGCGCGGAATGCTGGGTTCATTCGGATTATCGGGTGACAAGGTCTTCCAGGAGTCGTCCACCCTCTCGGGCGGAGAGAAGACCAAGTTGGCGTTGGCGATGCTGATGGTTGGACGCAACAATTTGTTGCTGCTCGACGAGCCCACCAACAACCTCGATCCGTCGAGTCGCGATGCGGTTGCAGATGCACTCTCGGAGTGGAACGGGGCAATCGTGCTCGTCAGCCACGACACCGACTTCGTTGCACAGCTCGCACCAACCAAGGTGTTGGTGATGCCCGACGGCCAAGTGGACTACTACAGCGAGTCGTGGCTGGACATCGTGAGCTTGGCGTAACGGCGTTCTAGTGTTTGACCGATGACCCAGCAGCCTTCGCGATATCCGGATGAGTCCGACGGCTACTGGATGCACTATCACGATGAAAACAGCCAGAAGCTCGCCGACGCCATCATCACGTACGCGGTTGATCGTGTGCGTCTCGACCCACCGCCGTTGGACGCCCCCAAGCCGCTGAGCGTATTGCAGCGCGAGGTAGGACAAACCATTACCCCCGAGGGATTGGGAGCGATGAAGGCCCTCGAGATCTTCACCGAGCAACTCGCGCCTGCGTGCATCAGCGTCGACCACCCCTTGTTCCTTTCGTTCGTGCCGGGTGCGCCAACGGAGTCGTCGGTGTTGTTCGACCTCGTGGTTGCGGCATCCAACGTGTACGCGGGCTCATGGCTCGAAGGCGCTGGGGCGGTGTATGCCGAAAATCAGGCGCTGCAATGGATTGCAAATCTGGCCGACATGCCATCGACTGCCGGGGGAGTGTTCGTCAGCGGTGGCACGGCGGGAAATTTGTCGGCGCTCATTGCGGCTCGTTGGCGATGGCGTCAACACGCCAAGGGTGCGATGAACCGAATTCGGCCGATCATCATTGCCTCGGGTGGAGCGCACTCGTCCGTGGGTCTCGCCGCCAATGCGATGGATGCCGATTTGGTGACTGCTCCCGTCGACGATGGTGGTCGCCTCACCGCAGCCGCCGTCAAATCAACTTTTCAAGCGCTGAGTAGCGACGACCAGGCGCGGGTGTGTGCGGTGGTGGCAACCGCCGGCACCACCAACATCGGCGTCATCGACGAGCTCGATGGCATCGGAACGTTCGCCCGTGAGCACGACATTTGGTACCACGTCGACGGCGCGTACGGAGCAGCCGCTTTGTGCGCAAAGAGCGTGCGACACCTGTTCGCAGGCATCGAGATGGCCGACAGCTTTATCGTGGATCCGCACAAGTGGTTGTTCGGTCCGTACGACTGTTGTGCGCTCATTTATCGCGATGTACGCATCGGCAAGGCTGCACACACGCAAAAAGCCGAGTATCTCGACGTTCTGATTCAGGACGCCACCGCAACCCTCGACGAGGCCTACAACCCGGCCGATCTTGCGCACCATCTCACTCGTCGTGCCCGAGGGCTGCCGTTCTGGTTCAGCCTCGCCACTCACGGCACCGAGGCTTACGAAGAGGCAATGGAGATCACGCTGCAGGTCACACGCGACGCAGCCGACATGGTTCGAGCATCGTCACATCTCGAGCTCGTCGTGGAGCCGTCGCTGTCCATCATCGTGGTGCGACGCAAGGGTTGGCAGGCGGGCGACTACAGCCGCTGGAGCGACCGCATGTTGGCCGACGGTATCGCCTTCGTCGTACCCACCACCCACAAGGGCGAAACGGTCTTGCGCATGTGTTTGGTGAACCCGCGCACGGACCCGGCACAAATGCAAATGTTGTTCGACTCGATGAGAGACTGACGATGATGAAAGCTGCGAACGCATGATCAAAACCCTTCGATCCGTGATCTCCCTTCGGAAATTCGACTGGAATGGCAGGCGTCGGCGTCTCGCTCGCTGCGGCAACATCGACGATGTTCGTCTCCTCGCCAAGCGACAGCTGCCCGGCGGCGTATTCGACTACTTCGACGGTGCAGCCGAGACCGAATGGTCAATGGCCAACAACACCAACAAGTTCGACCACGTGCATCTGCATCCGCGCGTACTCGTGGATGTTTCAAAGGTAAATGCTGCCACCACGGTGATGGGTCAAACGTTGCCGAATGGATTTGCTTTTTCGCCCACTGGCTTCACGCGTATCGCTGGTTCACCGGGGGAGTTGGCGGTTGCCAAGGTGGCCGCCAAGCACGGTGTGCCGTACACGCTGTCGACGCTGGGGACTCGAAGCATCGAAGAAGTCGCCGCGGTTTCCAATGGTCCACTGTGGTACCAGCTCTATGTCTGGAAGGACCGCGGTCTGTCGCGTGAGTTGGTGCAACGCGCCAAAGCCGCGGGGTACAAAGCCATCATGGTCACGGTCGATACCGCGGTGTTCGGTCGACGCGATCGCGACGTGCGGCGTGGCTTTACGTTGCCACCAAAGATCGGTTTGGAGACCTTCATCGACGGCATCCGTCATCCGCGTTGGACGCTGGATTTCGTCACGCACGAACCAATCACCTTTTCCGCCGTCGCGGGTCGGGGCGACGTGGATGGCTCCACCGCCATCACGTTGTCGGACTATGTGAATAGCCAGTTCGATGCCTCGCTGTCATGGCGCGACTTGGATTGGGTGCGAAGTGAATCCGGGTTGCCCATCATGTTGAAGGGCATCCAGAGCGTGGCCGACGCCAAGTGCGCACGCGACGAAGGTGTTGAAGCGATCGCGCTGTCCAATCACGGTGGTCGTCAGTTCGACGGGTCGCCTGCTCCAATCGAGTTGCTGCCCGAAGTGGTGGACGCAGTTGGCGACGGCATCGAGGTGTTGATCGATGGAGGCGTACGTCGGGGTAGCGACGTGGTGAAGGCACTGGCACTTGGTGCACGCGCAGTGATGTTCGGTCGCCCGTATCTCTACGGAATGGGTGCAGCGGGCGAGCTCGGCGTGGAGTGGGTGATCAATTACTTCAACAGTGGTATTGCACGCACCATGGCGCTCGTTGGCGCAACGGATGTTGCGTCGCTACGCGGAGTTACTTGCGAGTACGACTGGAAGGCTTCGGCTCGGCCTTCTTGACCGTCTTCTTGCGGGTGCCGTAACGCTTGTTGAAGCGCTCGACGCGACCTGCGGAGTCGATGATCTTCATCTGACCGGTATAGAACGGGTGGCTGGCGTTGGAGATGTCCAACTGCACGAGCGGGTAGGTGCTGCCGTCGGTCCACTCGATGGTCTTGGACGGGTCGGTCTTGACGGTGGAACGGGTGAGAAAGCGATAGTTGGCGCCGGAGTCTTCAAAGACGACGAACTGGTAATTGGGGTGGATGTCTTTCTTCATGGCTTGTCCAGCGTAGCGGCGACCGCGACGCCAGCCCCGCGCGTAGCGGCTACGGCCTTCCGCCCCTTAGACTGACCCAATGCCTAATCGTTGTGATGTGCTCGACAAGAAGCCGTCGCGTGGTCACTCCGTGTCGCACTCGAACATCAAGTCCAAGCGCTCCTGGCGCGTCAACACCCACAAGCGTCGCTTCTGGTTGCCGTCGGAGAAGCGTTGGGTCACCTTGTTCGTTTCCGCCAAGGGCATTCGCACCATCGACAAGCGTGGCATCGAATCGGTGGTTGCCGAGATGCGTCGCGATGGCAAAAAGGTCTGAGGGGTAAATCGTCATGGCAGCCAAGAGCAAAGATCGTCGTCCGATCATCAAACTGCGTTCCACCGCCGATACCGGCTACACCTACGTCACTCGCAAGAACAAGGTCAACTCGCGTGAGCGTCTCGAGCTCAAGAAGTACGACCCCATCGTGCGCAAGCACGTGATCTTCAAAGAAGAGCGCTAACGCCCTCGCGGCCGTCGCCGCTACGCCAACGCCGCAGCGAAGTCGCTGCGAAGATCCTCGAAAGCTTCGAGACCTACCGACACTCGCATGAGCGTGTCGCTGATTCCCGTCGCTGCTTTCACCGCTGGGTCGACGGAGATGTGCGTACTCGACGCGGAGTGGGAGATGAGGGTGTCGGGGCCGCCGAGGGTTACCGCGCTGCGCACCAACCCCAGTCGCTGACTCAAGCGTCGCGCATCGTCAACGGTGCCACAAAGTTCGATCGACATGAGTGAACCAAAGTTGCGCATTTGTCGTTTGGCCAACTCGTGCTGTGGGTGAGAGGTGAGCCCCGGATAGTTCACCCGTTTGATGGCGGGATGTGCGGTGAGCCATTCGGCCAGTTGCTGAGCCGTCTCGCTTTGCTGTCGCAAACGAGCGCCGAGTGAGCGAATTCCGCGCACGCCATTGAGCGCATCGAAGGGTGATGCGGTTGCGCCGTGCAGCACCGCGTACGCCCAGATGGTGTTGATGAGGTCCCGTTCGCCCGCGATTACTCCGAGCGTTGCGTCGTTGTGTCCGGCGATGCCCTTGGTTGCCGAGTGCATGGTGAGTGACACGCCGTGAGTGCACGGCTGTTGGGCGAGCGGGGTGGCCAGGGTGGAGTCCACCATCGTGTACGGCCCCTTGATTGCGCCGAGTGCGGCAAGGTCGACGATGTCGAGGTGCGGGTTGGTTGGAGTTTCGGCCATCACCAACATGGTCTTTCCTGGTTTCACCGCTGCGGCAAATTCGCTCGCATTGCGCCCATCCACGTACGTGACGTCGATGCCCATTCGCTTGCACGGACCATCGAGGAATGCCAAGGTTCCGCCGTAGCAGTTGCGTTGCGCGACGATGTGATCACCCGTCGAACACAAGGCAAAGACCGTGGAGGCAATCGCACCCATACCCGAGCCGAACGCGAGTGCAGCTTCCGTTCCTTCCAACTCGGCGATTGCCTGCTCGAATGACTGCACCGTGGGATTCGCATAACGCGAATAGAAGCCCGCGGTGTGCTGCATCTTTGCTGCCGCATTCGTGCCGTCGACATCGGTGGTATCCCACGTGCTGGAGGCCCACAATGCCGGTGCGAGCGAACCAGTTTCATCCCGTCCCGCAGTGACCGCCCTGGTTTCAGGCTGCTGATCGCGACCGATGTTTGCCACACATTCAGGCTAGGCATACCTCTCCGTCGAACGGTACGAGCATTCCGTTGGCGCTCATTAGGGTTGGCGTTGCAACGTTCGAGTGCAAGCCAAGAAAGGAAATGTCCCGTGGGCGATTGGGAGACAGGGCTTGATGTCGCACACGACCGCGGCCTGATCGATGCGGACCTCCACCGCCAGCTCACGGAAATGCAGTTCGAACGTGGCGAGCGCCGGCAGGGCTTCCCGATGCGAATTGCGTTCTATGTGCTCGGTGCGGTGTTGCTGATTGCGGCAGGTTTTGCCACGTTCATTCGAGTGCTCGGCGACGACCCGTCACAATTGCTCGCGGCGTCGCTGCTGGCACTCATTGGCGCAATCATCGAAGGAATTGCGTGGCTCATTCGTCGGGCCAAGTCGCTTTCGTTTCTGGCCGGCATCGTCGGGGCGTTCGCCGGCATACCTCTGGGCTTTGCGCTCGCCATCGCACTGCCTGGCGATCCAGACGCTGGTTCGGCTTCACTTGCGGCGCTGCTGGCAGCGCTCTGGTCGGTGCAATGGTTCAGTCGCACTCGCTCGGGTGTTGCCATTGCGGCTGTAGTTGGTGAGTTGGCGTTCTTCGTCGGCTTCGTGGGTGAGTGGTCGAATCTCACTTCAGAAACCATCGGAGTGATTTTGTGCGTAGTCGGTGTTGGTTCGGCGTTGGCTGCCATCTTCGGACGTATCAAGCCGAGTTTGCCGCCACTCGTCGTCTCGTTGATCGTCACCGGGGTTGGTTGCGGGCTGCAGAACTCGTACGGCGGTGACGTGATTGCCGTCATCGGAATCGCGTTGTCTGCGGCATTGTTCGTCGTGGCGTATCGACGCGGTGAGGCGATGCTCTCGGCGGCTACCGCGGTGTCCACTGGCGTGTGGGCGGTGGTGCTCTCATTCGCGCTCACCGAAGGAGCGCTCGCACCGCTCATCGTGTCGGCAGCCGTTGGTGCGGGACTCATCGCCTGGGGTATCCGACTCTCGCGTCAGTAGCCTGCAAAGGTCCGCGTGAGCGAACGCGGCGACGTGGCCGACTGGCTAGGCACGGGCCTGCAAAGCCCTTTAATCGGGTTCGATTCCCGACGTCGCCTCAAGCTGCTGATGATCGCCACCGCATGGTGTGCCACGATGATGGG